>DASSGM010000281.1:0-40204 GCA_035693465.1 Bradyrhizobium sp.
CCTGCGCCACGGCATGCACAATATCGCGAAAGCCCAGCGCGCCCTCGATATGGCGGTCGCGCATGTGACGAAACGCTCGACCTTCGGCGTGCTGCTCGCCGACCGCCAGGCGGTACAGTTCATGCTCGCCGAATGCGCCAGCCAGCTCTATATCGGGCGGCTGATGCTGCTGCACATCGCCTACAAGGCGGAAAAAGGCATGGACCTGACCCAGGAAAACTCGATCGCCAAGGTTTATCTGGCGCATATGGTGCACAACGTGATCGACACCGCGATCCAGTTGCATGGCGCGCTCGGCTTCAGCCAGGACACCGTGCTGGCGAAGTGGTACACGCAGGTCCGCTCGCAGCGGCTGGTCGACGGCCCCGACGAAGTGCACAGATGGAAGGTCGGCCGCAACGTCATCAAGGCATTTCGCGAGCACGGCACCACGGCCCTGGCTGCGGGCGGCGATTTGCTTTGAACTTTCAATCGTCATTCCGGACGGCGCGCAATGCGCGCCGATCCGGAATCTCGAGGTTGCTTAACAGCCAGTGCCTCATCTCGTCATTCCGGGTTCGATGCCTCGCATCGCCCCGGAATGACGGCGGTCTACGACGACCCGCCCGCCTCCCGCTCCACCGCCTGCCAGCCGATGTCGCGGCGGCAAAAGCCTTCCGGCCACTGGATGCGGTCGACCGCCTGATAGGCGCGCCGCTGCGCTTCCGTGACGGTCATGCCTGTCGCGCAGATATTCAGCACGCGGCCACCATTGGCCAGAATATATCCGTCCTTCGATATCGTGCCGGCATGGAATATCTCCACGCCTTCGACACCGGCGGCCTCGTCGAGGCCCTCGATGCGGGTACCTTTTGCGTAATCGCCGGGATAGCCTTTCGCCGCCATCACCACCGTCAGCGCCGGCTCGTCAAACCAGCGCAGATCAAAGTTCTTCAACTGTCCGTCGCAGCAAGCCAGCAACGCCGGCACGATGTCCGACATCATCCGCAGCATCAGCACCTGGCATTCCGGATCGCCGAAGCGGACATTGTATTCGAACAGTTTTGGGCCGTCCGGCGTCAGCATCACCCCGGCATAGAGCACGCCGAGAAACGGCGTGCCGCGCGCCTTCATGCCGTTGACCGTGGGAACGATGATCTTCGCCATGATCTCGGCGTGGATTTCACCCGTCACCAACGGCGTCGGCGAATAGGCGCCCATGCCGCCGGTGTTCGGGCCTTCATCGTGGTCGAAGGCCCGCTTGTGGTCCTGGGCGGAAGCAAGCGGGATCGCGGTATCGCCGTCGGATAGTGCAAAAAAGCTGATCTCGCGGCCGGTGAGAAATTCCTCGATCACGACTTCGGCGCCCGCCGCCCCGAACGCGCCGTCGAACATTCTCGCGACGGCCTCTTCGGCCTCGCGCAAGGTTTTTGCGACCACCACGCCCTTGCCTGCCGCAAGTCCGTCGGCCTTGACCACGATGGGCGCGCCTTTCGCGCGCACATAGGCCAGCGCTTCGCCGGCATTGGTGAAGCGGCCATAGGAACCGGTCGGGATGCCGAACTCGCTGCACAGCGCTTTTGTGAATCCCTTGGATGCCTCGAGCTGCGCCGCCTGTTTGCTCGGCCCGAACGCTCTGATGCCGGCACTGGCGAGAGCGTCGACAATCCCGGCCGCGAGCGGCGTCTCCGGGCCGACCACGACCAGATCCACCGCCTTGCGCGTGCAGAAATCGATCACCGCGGCGTGGTCGGCGATATCCAGCGCCACGCATTCGGCTTCGCGGGCGATGCCGGCATTGCCCGGCGCGCACCACAGCTTCGTCACCAGCGGTGAAGCGGCGATTTTCCACGCCAGCGCGTGTTCGCGGCCGCCGGAACCAAGCAGAAGAATGTTCATAAATGCAGCCCAATGAGGGTGTTGCCGCGATAGGGCCCCGGGTTTAGCATGGCGTTGCCGCGCTGCAAGAATCGCCTCCGAACAGGTGTGGATATATGCCTGCCAGCCGTGGGTGCCGCGCCAGGGGCCTTGATCGCCGACCTGAAAAGCCCGAAATCGATTGTCCTAATGACCCTAGCTGAAGCCCTGATCAACGCGCCGGAATTCACGGTGTCCGAACTGTCCTCCGCGCTCCGGCGGACGGTGGAGGACGCCTATGGGCATGTCCGGGTGCGCGGGGAAATCTCGGGTTTCCGCGGGCCGCACTCCTCCGGGCACTGCTATTTCGCGCTCAAGGATGACAGCGCCAAGATCGAGGCGGTGATCTGGAAAACCGCCCATGCAAGGATGCGCTTCAAGCCGCAGGAAGGTCTTGAGGTCATCGCCACCGGCAGGCTCACGACCTATCCCGGCTCGTCGAAATACCAGATCGTGATCGAGGCGCTCGAGCCCGCCGGGGTCGGCGCGCTGATGGCGCTGATGGAGGAGCGCAAGCGCAAGCTTTCCGCCGAAGGGCTGTTCGACGAGGCGCGCAAGCAGCTGTTGCCCTGGCTGCCGGAGGTGATCGGCGTCGTCACTTCGCCGACCGGCGCAGTGATTCGCGACATCCTGCACCGGCTGCAGGATCGCTTTCCGCGCCGGGTGCTGGTGTGGCCGGTGCGGGTGCAGGGCGAGGGCTCGGCCGAACAGATTGCCGCTGCGATCCGCGGTTTCAACGCGCTGGCGGAGGGTGGCAGGATTCCGCGGCCCGATCTCCTGATCGTCGCGCGGGGCGGCGGATCGCTGGAAGACCTGTGGTCGTTCAACGAGGAGATCGTGGTCCGCGCCGCCGCCGACAGCATGATTCCGCTGATCTCGGCGGTCGGCCACGAGACCGACATCACGCTGATCGACTTCGCTGCCGACAAGCGCGCGCCGACGCCGACGGCCGCCGCCGAAATGGCGGTGCCGGTGCGGAGCGAATTGTTCGTCGAGGTCGCGGCCTTGGCGCGGCGCACGATGCTGTGCTGGCAGCGCGGCCAGGAAGGCCGCCGCAACGAGTTTCGCGCCGCCGCCCGCGCGCTGCCCGCCGCGGGCGAACTGCTCGCGATCCCGCGGCAGCGGCTCGATGGCGCGACCGCTTGCCTGCCCCGCGGATTGAGAGCGAATACCCACGCCCATTTCCGGCGTTTCGCCCAAACCAGCGCGCGTCTCACGTTGCGGGTGCTGCGAGGCCAGGTCGCGCAGGCCGACCATCGGCTGACCGTCTGCGGCGAGCGGATGACGAATTCGGCACGAGCGCTGCTGCGCACCCGCAGGGATCGCTATGCCGGCCTGGAGATCAGGCTGAAGACCTCAAAACTCTCCAACGCGCAGGCCCAGCGCAACGCGATCGCCCGCGACTGCGAACGCACCCAGCGCCTGGCCGAGCGCGCGCGGCGCGCGCTCAAAATGGCGATCCAGCGGCTTGAGGCGCGTGTCGCCCATAACGGCCAGCTCCTAGGGGCGCTGTCCTACCGCAGCGTGCTGACGCGCGGTTTTGCGCTGGTACGCAATGAACAGGGCCATGCCGTGCGCGCCGCGGCCGGCGTCGCACCGGGAGCGCGGCTCGACCTGGAATTTGCCGACGGCCGCGTCGCGGCCACGGCGGACGCCGGCCGGCCGGCGGTGGCGCGTCCGGCAAAGCCGGTCGCCAGCGAACCGAAGGCCGCGACGCCAAAGCGCGCCGCCAAGCCGGTTGGTCAGGGCAGCTTGTTTTAGAGAATTCGTGCTCCCTAACCTGGAGAGGTTAAGAAAAATCACCGCGCCAGCCATTCCGCGACGCGCCTTTGCGAATCGGCGCGCGCCTCCGCGTCGGTACCGACATGGCCCTTCTCCGGCAGGCCGGCGTCGGAGGTGCTCCCGATCGCGTGCAGCGGAAAGTTGGCGCGGTCGAAATCGTGATAGGCGCCGGGATAGACCACAATCCGCGCCAGCGCGCTGCGCCCGCGGGCGCCATCGACCATCTGACGGCAGGCCGGCGGCGAGCTGACATCGTCCTTGGCGCCGATCAACAAGAGCGTCGGCACGCGTGTGCTCCATCCAAGGCCGGAAGAAATTCGGCAGTTCGGATAAAAAGCGATCGCCGAACGGAAGTCCGGCTCGATATTGCGCGACGGCAATTGCGGACGCACCGCCCACAACAGCGCGCTGGCGCCATTGGCCCATCCCATCAGGCTGATGCGGTCGCGGGCGGCCCAAGGCTGCTGCATCAGCCACTCCCTGGAGGCCATGATATCCGCCACCCGTTCACGGCGCGCCAGGATGCGGCGCTCCTTGACCCGGCATTGCGGGCCAAGCTCACGGGAAGCATAGGAGTCGGGCAGCAATACCGCGTTGCCCGCTTTCAATAATTGCTCGGCCCACTCGCGATAGCGCGCCTGCACCGGTTCGGAATAGCCGGCCAATCCGCCGCAGCCGTGCAGAGCGATCACGACCGGAAACGGGCCGTCACCGTCGGGCTTGTAAAGCTGGGCGTGCAATGCCCCGCTGCTTAAGGGAATGTCGACCTGACGCGGGGAAGGCGCCGGCGCCGCGTCCACCGCAAAAGCCAGGGTTAGCAGCGTCAGGAATACAAATGCTGACAGAAGGCGCATCGGCGTGCCGGGTCGCTATGGCGCTGGAAAAAACAGCGTCCATTGTGTGAAATTACCATGTGCCGGAGGCGGCAATTCATCACAAATCGGTGGGTTTTACCGGCGGACACCATGGCCTATCTATGGTAGATCGCATTTGTAAACATGAACCCAGCCTGAACAGCCGGGCGTAGTTTAGTTGGAGAGATCAGCGGTGCTCAATAAATTTGGCCCCTCAGGTCATGGCGAGGCGCAGGTGCAATATCTGGATGGCGATTTCCGCGTGATTTCGCCGGGAACCTATGTGCGCTGCGCGGTGACCGATGCGCGGATACCGCTCGACGAACTAAAATATTGGAGTGTCGACCTGCAGGAGGCCTATGCCATCCCCAGTGCCGTGCTGCAGCGGCATTTTCCCGGCGCGCTGAAGACGCAGGGATAATCGCAGGCTGAACGAAGGCGCGGTTTGCGCCGAGCCAATTCCCACGCGGCATGGATTGGTGGGCGCGCAGAATTTATCATCGGGCGCACATTCGCGCGACCCGTTGGCTTTGCCGACCCGTGCATGTCAGCTGGTTGTCGTGAACTTCTTCTCGCGCGCCTTGAACAGCCGCTCCGATACGAATTTCCGCAACTGTGCGCCGTCATCGAACTCGAGGGTCACTGCAAATGGCACAATGCCTTCCGCCCCCTCACTGCCGCGCAGCCGCGCCAGATCCTTTTCCGTGGTCACCAGCGTCAGCGCATCACGTTTTGCTTCGGCGGTTAGGGTTTCGATTTCACTTTTCGAGAAGGGATGATGATCGGGGAAGGCGCGCTCGCGGGCAACATCGATCCCGCTCGCTCGCAGCGTCCTGAAGAACCTGTCGGGATCGCCGATTCCGGCAAAGGCCAGGACCGGTTTGCCTCGCAATGCAGCGATCGAGGCATCGTCGGGCTTAAGATGTGCAGATAGCACCGGTTTGCCCCGAGCGGCGATGTCGGCGGCAACCGCCTTGGCAGCACTGCCATCGCCGACGACGATCAGCGCGTCGGTGCGAGCAAGTTGCGGCGGCAGCGGCGCGCGCAACGGACCGGCGGGAAACACGCAAGCATTGCCGAGGCCGCGCTCACCATCGATCACGATCAGCGAGGCGTCCTTGGCAATCGCGGGATTCTGGAAACCGTCATCCAACAGGATCACGCTCGCACGTTGCGACCGCGCCAATGCGACGCCATCGATGCGATCGCGCGCGACAGCAACCGAAACCATCCGCGCCAGCATCAAGGGCTCGTCGCCGACATCGGCCGCACCATGCCGCGTGGGATCGACCATGACGGGCCCACGCAATCGTCCGCCATAGCCACGACTGAGCACCACCGGCGTCTCGCCGAGTTCGCGCAGCAAGTTTGCGAGCGCCAGCACGGTTGGGGTCTTGCCGGCGCCGCCGAGATGATAGTTGCCGACGCAAAGTACGGGGATGCCGGCATCAAAGCCCTCGCGCTGCAATCGCTGAGCTGAGATCAAACCGTAGAATGCGCCGAGTGGCGACAGTACGATCGATATCCATGACGGTGGCCGGTACCAGAAGGCCGGCTCACGCATTCGCCGCTCCCATCTCGAGCCGCAATTGCAAAAGATACGGTTCGAGGGCTGCGAGCGTGCGGTCGAGCGCGCCACCGAGCTGTTCGACCACACGCTCGGCGGCGCCAACCGACAACTCACGGGCCGCCGGATCCGCCAGCAACTGGCCGAGCTGCTTCACCAGCGCTTCCTGTGTATCGGCCCGCCGGGCGCCCCCTGCGCTATCGAGCGCTTCGTAAACGTCGGTGAAATTGAAGATGTGAGGACCATGAACGATCGACGCGCCCAGCTTGACCGCCTCGATCGGATTCTGCCCGCCATGCTCGATCAGCGAGCCGCCCATAAACACGATCGGCGCCAGCCGATAGAACAATCCCATTTCGCCCATGGTATCCGCAACATAGATGTCGGTGGTTGCGGTCGGCAGTTCCTCGCGCGAACGCTGCGCTACGTGCAGGCCGGAAGCCGCGACGCTACCGGCGATCGCTTCGCCGCGCGCCGGATGCCGCGGCACAATCACGCTCAACAGCGAGGGGAAGTATCCGGCAAGCGCCCGATGCGCTTCGAGCAGGATGTCTTCTTCGCCGGGATGGGTCGAGGCCGCCACGATGATCGGGCGGCCGCGCGTCACCGACATCAACCGCTCCAGTTTCGCAGAGTCGGCGGGCGGCGCCGGAACATCCAGTTTCAGATTGCCCGTGGTGATGACATTGCGGCTGCCCAACGCCGCAAAACGCTCCGCATCGACATGCGATTGCGCCAGACAGACGTCGAACCGGCCGAGCAACGCCGAGATCGTCCCGGCGGCCCTGCGCCAGCGCGGAAACGAACGATGCGACATCCGGCCGTTGATCAGGACCATCGGCAGACGCCGCGCCGCGCTCGACAGGATGAGATTGGGCCACAAATCGGATTCGATGAACAGCGCCAGACTCGGTCGCCAATGATCGAGAAAGCGCGCGACATAACGCGGGGAGTCGTAGGGCACATATTGATGAATGATGTCGGCGGGAAACCGCTTGGCGACGATCGCCGCCGAGGTCACGGTGCCCGAGGTCAGGAGGATGCGGATGTTGAGCGCGCGCAGCTTTTCGATCAGGGCCGCCGCGGCCAGCACTTCGCCGACGCTGGCGCCGTGAATCCAGACCAGCGGCCCATGCGGCCGGATGTCCCGGCTCAAGCCGCGGCGCTCACCGACGCGCGCGGGGTCCTCCTTGCCCTGTTTAAGCCGGCGCTTGATCAGCGCCGGCGCCAGCGGCACCACCGCCGCAGAAAGCTTCTGGTAGACGCGCAGCGTTATCGGCAGCGAGTTAGCCACGGCTGGCTCCTTCCGGACGACCGATTTGCGCATAGGCGCGGCGGGTGGCATCGTTCAGGGTCGCCTCCAGTCGCGCGCGCAAGTCTTCCATCGTCTCGGCATCCGCGTCGGGGGGAACGATAATGATCTCGCCTCCCACCAATCCACCTCGCCCGAATGGCAAATTGATGGTGGTGCGATCCCAATTGTGCAGGCGGACGAATCGGCTGGTCGCCATCGCAAATGGCATGATCGGCCGTCCAGATTCCCGCGCCAGCATGATGATGCCCAGCCCCGCGACCCGCGAGCGCTTCGGCACATCGGCGGTGAGCGCGATGCTATAACCATCTTCAAGCGCACGCACCATCTCCTTGAAGGCTCCGACGCCGCCTTTGCGGTAAAACGCTGACCCGTGATCGCCGGAGCCGCGGATGGTATGGATACCGAGCCGTTCAGCGGCGATGGCGTTGAACTCGCCATCGCGATGCAGCGAAATCAGCACCTTGGCGCGATGGCTTTCCTTGGTCTTGATAAACGGCGTCATGAAGTGCTGGCCGTGCCAGAATGCGAAGATCGCCGGCATCTGCGGCTCGACGATTTCATAGACCTCGGGAGGATCGAAAGTGAATTTGTTGGTGCGCCAGACCAGCCGCAAATACTCGGCTGCGAGGAAACCCACCGCGCGCTGAAGCCAGCTGCTGCGCAGCACATTGCGAACTAATCTTTTCAATGGGCAGGCTTCGCGTCTTGGCCTGGAACGAGCAGCCGGTGGAGATGAACGATGAAATAGCGCATGTGGGCGTTGTCAACAGTTTGTTGCGCTTTGGCTTTCCAGGCCGCATAAGCGGTCGCGTAATTGGGAAACACGCCGACGATATCCACCTGATCGAGGTCCTTGAAGGTCGTGCTCCCGAGACCCGTCAGTTCGCCTCCAATGACGAGATGAAGCAATTGCTGCTGGGCATTATCTGGCATGATTCCTTTTTCCTAACGCATTGCCCGGCCAGCAAGACTCCGGACGCGAAAGCGACAGCGCTCAGGGCGCCGTCCGGTTTCGAAAATGCTCGACGATGCGTGCATGGCGATCGCGCCCCGCTGCCACCAGCACCCCGTGCGTCACCTCCCGGCGATTGTATGAGATCGGATCCCCCGAGAGTGCGGTCATGTTACCATCCGCTTCCTGCACGATCAAATTGGCCGCGGCAAGGTCCCAGTCTTGGCTTTGACCGCCCGCAAAAGCCGCATCGAGGCTTCCTTGCGCGACCCGGCATAGCCGAAGCGCCAGCGATCCGATTCGCGGGTGAAGGATAATTTCACCTGATGCCTGACTGAGCCGCTGCACCAGCGGCTTTGGACCGGCGACACGGGAAAAATCCAGCTCAGTGCCAGCCGTGGCACAAACAGATAAATCGTTGAGCGTCGTGCGATGTCCGCGCGCGGCAAAGAAAAATTCGTCACTGGCCGGTGCAAACACCGCCGCCAGCAGTGGCGAGCCATCCTCGACCAGCGCTGCGCTTACACACCAGTCTTCGCGGCCAGCGAGATAGCCGCGGGTGCCGTCGATCGGATCGACAATCCAGATCAGACGCTTGCCGAGACGATGCTCGTCGTCGGCGCTTTCTTCCGACAGCCAGCCGTAATCCGGCGTAGCGGATCGCAGCCGTTTTGCGAGCAGCTCATTAACCCGGATATCGGCTTCGGACACCGGCGAAGATGCGCCCTTGGTCCAGTTTTTCAATTCGGTACGAAATAGCGATAGCGCGAGCACGCCTGCCTCCCGCACGGCATCCTTAAGCAAGGCGGCGTCGCGCGTCAGAATATCGTCGCCCGAAATCTTGTTGTGAACGCCGCCGGCGCTAACGTCCGCCAACCGTCAATCCCTCGATGCGCACCGTCGGAGCATTGACCCCATAACGGAATTCCAGGTCGTTGGCCGGCGCCAGCGATTTGAACATGTCGAGCAAATGACCCGCGATCGTCACTTCGCTGACCGGATACGTGACCTTGCCGTTCTCGATCCAGAAGCCGGATGCGCCGCGGCTGTAGTCGCCGGTCACGCCATTGACGCCGGAGCCGATCAGGTCGGTAACGTAAAATCCGGCTCTGATGTCAGACATCAACTCGGCCGGTGTGGGTTCGCCCGCCTCGAGATGCAGGTTATACGGCCCCGGCGAGGGTGACGATGAAACGCCACGATGGGCATGGCCGGTCGTGACCAGCCCGAGTTCCCGCGCGGTCGCGCAATCCAAAAGCCACGTTGTCAGAACGCCGTCATCGATGATCGCGAGCTTTTTGACCTTGACGCCCTCGCCGTCGAAAGTTTGCGAACGCAATCCACGCAGCCGCAGCGGATCGTCGATGATACGAATGTTCTTTGCAAACAGTTGCACACCGAGACGGTCTTTCAGGAAGCTGGTCTTGCGCGCGATCGAGGCGCCGTTCACGGCACCCACGAGATGGCCGACCAGGGATCCGGAGACCCTGGGATCGAACACGACAGGCACCTTGCAGGTCTCGACCTTGCGCGGATTGACGCGCGCGACCGCACGCTCGCCTGCCTTGCGGCCGACGCTTTCGGGCGTAGCGAGATCGGATGCATGTGGCGCGGTCGTGTAATCGTAATCACGTTCCATCGCGGTGCCCTCGCCCGAGATCGCGGTCACCGCAATGCTCTGGCTCGAGCGCAGATAGGAGCCATGAAAGCCAGTGGAGGTCACTAGCACCATGCCGCCAATTCCCGTCGAGGCCGAGGCGCTGCCTGATTTGGTGACGCCCTTGACCGCGAGCGCCGTCGCTTCGGCTTCACAGGCGCGGCGCTCCAGCTCTGCGGTCGACGGGATGTTGGGGTCGAGCAGGTCGAGATCGGGAAAATCGCGCGCCAGCAATGATGGATCGGCTAGACCGACATATTTGTCGTCGGGCGCGACCCGCGCCATGGCGACGGCGCGCTCCGCAAGCTTTGCCACGCCATCGCCGCTGACATCATTGGTTGAGACCACCGCCTGACGTTGCCCGACCAGCACACGCAGCCCGACATCATCGGCTTCCGAGCGCTCGGATTCCTCGACGCGTCCATCGCGGACTTCTACGCCTTGCGAAACGCCGCGTACCGCCACTGCGTCGGCGGCATCCGCGCCGGCGCTTCTCGCGGCCTCGACAAGACGCTGCGCCAGCGTGCTCAGGGCGGATTGATCGAACAGGTCGGAGGTAGCCGGTTTTGATGAAGCCGGCGAAGCGGCTGATGGTGAAGCGATCACGAACAAAATCCCAAGGATTGAAGAAGCATTGAACGAGTCTGGCGGAAAATCGAGGAATCCCTGAGATGTGCCCGATTGACGGGCGCTTCAAGCATTTTCAGGCGTCGAAAGCGAAAGAATTTCATCAACGCTGCAAGCTCTCGTCAATCATGTAAGCCAAGGTCTTGTCAATCATGCCGGCGATTGCAAGGCAGGTGACATCGGATTAACCAGCCTTTTTAAGCCATTTCGGAGCCCGCCATGGCAAAGTCTCGCGCATCGACCGGGAGCATAATCCCGGCGGGGAGACAAGGCCGTGAGGCGTCAAACTGCAACAAGCGGGATCAATCCCGCCGGGTCGAGCCGTGCATTGCGGCTCGACCCTCTCTCCTTGCCTGTCCGCTTCGATGCGCACGACAGCCGCGCAGACGGCGGCGTGCGGCAGATCGAACTTCACCGCGAGCGCGTCGTGCTGCGCCGTGCCGTCCACGGCATGCAAATGGCGGTCAATGTTCGCGTCACCGATTTTCTCGGCGTTGCGCTGCGCGGCATTGATGACGCGCAGATGCTGGTGCTCGCTCATCGCGACCCGTCATTGACCATTCCGCTGTGCGTCAGTTCCGACCGCGACGAGATCGCAGTCGCCTGGCGGATGTGGAGCGAGATCTTCGCGCTTCCGCAATTGCCGGAACAAAAGGCGCGCGGACCCGCGCCGCGGCGCCGGCGTCACAACGCGGTCCGGGCGCGGCGGCCGAAATTCCTGGTGCGCCGGCACCGCGGCGATTTGCTCAACCCTGCGAACATTCACCAGGGCGAGCGCGAGATCATCGCAAGGGATTGAACCGCGCTTAGTTTGCACGCATCACCGCATCGATCAAAAGCCCGGCGAACAGCAATAGCCCGGCATCGCGGTTGGACTTGAAAATCCGCAGGCACAGAGCGGGATCGCTGATCTCGAGACGCCTGATCTGCCAGGCCAGATGCGCCGCAAACGCAGCGAGCCCGATCCACGCGAACCAGCGCGCGCCGGCAAGTACGAGCGCTACGCCAATCAAGACCACCGCCAGTCCATAAAACACCATCAGCGCCTGATGGGTGCGCGCGCCGAACAAGAGCGCGGTCGATTTGATCCCGATCAGCGCGTCGTCCTCGGCGTCCTGGTGGGCATAGATGGTGTCGTAACCGACCACCCAGGTGATCGAGCCGGCATAAAGCGCCAACGCCGCGGCGTCGATGCGACCGAGCATCGCCGCAAATCCCATCAGCGCGCCCCACGAGAACGCCAGGCCGAGCACGATCTGCGGCCACCAGGTGATCCGCTTCATGAACGGATACACCGCAACGATAGCGAGCGAGGCGATGCCCGTCGCCACCGCGAAGCGGTTGAACTGGAGCAGCACCGCAAGGCCAATCAGCGCCTGAACCACGAGAAAGGCCATCGCCTGCGGCACGCTCACCTGTCCCGCCGGGATCGGCCGCGACCGCGTCCGTTCGACCAACGCGTCGAGATCGCGATCGGTAATGTCGTTCCAGGTGCAGCCGGCGCCGCGCATGACGAATGCGCCGATGAAGAACAGCACAATGATGAGCGGCAATTGGCCGATGCTGCCGACGACGCCGGCGGCCAGCGCTGCCGACCACCAGCACGGCATCAGCAATAGCCACGATCCGATCGGCCGATCGAGACGGGAGAGCCGTAAGTAGGGCCGCGACCATGGCGGTGCGCGGGTGTCGACCCAGTTCCCGGTCGCATCAGCAACGCGCGCCGCCGCGCCGCGGGTCATCGCGCGAGGACGTTGCCGTTCAGGGTATCGAAGGTACTGCCGCCCTTCTTGGTGGGCGTCGCCTCCGGCAACGCCGCCGAGGAGCCGAGCAGCTCGCTCAGGCTCGGTCCAGCCGGACCTCTTTGCTGCGCTTGCTGTGCAACCGCGCAGACTTTCTTCTGCAGGTTCTCGGTGTTCTTGTGGCCGCTTTTGAGCTGATCGGATATCTGCGGCGGAATCCCGCACTTCGCGGCGTGGGCCTCGACATATTTGATCATCTTGATCTCGGCCTGGCCGAAACTTCCGATCAGCTTGCAGGCCTCGTCCGGGGGGGCATGCCGGTCACTGGCGGCCTTGATCAGCTTGCCGCGCTTCTCAGCCTCTTCCCGCAAGGGGATGAATCCCTTCATGCAGTCATCCGAGGGACCGGCCTGCGAGGGAGGAGCCGGGCCGCGCTCAAACGCGGAGCCGGTGATCGGCGCAGCACCCTGCACGGGGAATGAACTGGGAGCGGCCCCGACCGAGGCGGTGGGAGCTGCGCCATTCACCGGCGGAAATGGCGAAGCGTTGTTCGCCGCAGCCTGACCGGGCAGCGGCGCCGGAAACGCGCCTTGCGCCAGGCCTTGACCGGCGTGCGCGGTCACGACGGCCACGGTCAGCGGCATAATCAGGCGGCGGATAATCAAGACGGTTGCTCCGGCAAGGTACAATGCTCCTAGCGTCTTCCCGATAGAAGCGGCGATTCCCGATAGGGCTTTTACGATTCCTGCGATTCCTTAACAACCCGTGGAATTTGGCAACAGCGCGGCGTAGGGACGCGCCGGAGGCCAATAATTGCAGCAATTCGCGCAGTTTGGGCTAAAACGCTGCCGAAATTGGAGCATCGACCATGCCTCAACTCGACTTTCGTCAACCCAGGCTGTTTGTCGATGCCGCGCTGGCAGCGGGCGAAACGGTCGCGCTTGAGCGCAGCCAAAGCAATTATCTCGGCAACGTGCTCCGCCTTTCCCAAGGCGACGCCACTCTGGTGTTCAATGGACGCGATGGCGAATGGCAGGCCTCGATCACCGGGCGCAAACGGCCAGACAGTCTCAAGATCGTTACCCAGACCCGGCCGCAGGATCGCCTGCCCGACCTCGCTTACGTCTTTGCGCCACTGAAGCATGCCCGGCTCGACTACGTGGTGCAGAAGGCGGTTGAGATGGGAGCGTCATCCCTGCAGCCGGTTTTGACTCGCTTCACTCAGGTCGCGCGGGTTAATGGCGAGCGGATGCGCGCCAACGTCATCGAGGCCGCCGAGCAGTGCGGCATTCTGAGCCTTGCAACGGTGAGCGAGCCGGTGGCGCTCGATCGCTATTTGAGCCAACGCCACGCACAGCGCCTGCTTGTTTTCTGCGACGAGGCTGCAGATACCTCAAATCCGTTAAAAGCGCTGCGGAGCGGCCTGGCGGCTTTGGACGGCATCGACGTTCTGATCGGCCCCGAAGGGGGATTCGCCGAGGAAGAGCGTGATATTCTGTTGCGACAGCCCCGAGCCCTGCGGCTATCGCTGGGACCGAGAATCCTGCGCGCGGACACCGCGGCGGTGGCGGCGCTGGCCCTGGTGCAGGCGACGCTCGGCGACTGGACCGGTAGCGGCGGATAGGCACTTGATCCTTGGCCGGTCATTAATCCACTTGGCCGATCCCTGTCGAAACCCCGCCCCGGCCATGCTAAGGGGCTGTCCAGCCGGACCTTTTGAACCTGTTCCGGGGTATTGGAACCCGAGATGACCCTGACCGCCGCCATTGATGCTGCCGATTCGTCTCGGAGGGGCCGTGATGGCTGACGAACTTCGGAAACAAGGCACTCGTGCAACCGGATCCGCCGCATGGACGGATGCGCTGCTATTGTCGTTCGCGCAGGCCGGCTACGTCAGGGCCGAACCGGCGATCCTGCAGTTTGCCGAGCCGTTCCTCGACCTGTCGGGCGAGGCCATCCGGAAGAGCCTTTACCTGACCACCGACACAAGCGGCGAGGAACTGTGCCTCCGTCCCGATCTGACCATACCGGTGGCGCGGGATTATCTCGCCTCCCCGCGCGCCGGCCAGCCTGCCGGGTTCAGCTACCTCGGCCCGGTGTTTCGCTATCGTGGCGCCCGGCCAAGCGAATTCTTGCAGGCCGGGATCGAATCTTTCGGACGGCAGGATCGCGCCGCGGCCGACGCCGAAATGCTGGCGCTGGCGCTCGAGGCAACCAGCGCGTCCGGATTGACCGAGATTGAAATTCGCACCGGCGATGTGGCGCTGTTCATTGCGCTGATCGACGCTCTCGATCTCTATCCGGTATGGCGGCGAAGGCTGATCAAGGATTTCAACCGCAAGATCAGCCTGGAGCAGGATCTCGAACGGCTCACGCTCGCAACCGCCTCGAACCGCAATGAATATGAAGGTGTGCTTGCCGCCCTCGCAGGCTCCGACCGCAAGGCGGCGCTGGCGCTGGTGACCGATCTGATGTCGATCGCCGGTACCACCAGTGTCGGCGGGCGCTCGGTTTCGGAAATTGCCGATCGCTTCCTCGAACAGTCGACGCTGAAGGGCGGCGCGCTGCCGCGCGACGCGCTTAATGTAATCAAGCGGTTTCTCGTGATCGCAGGTGACCCCGACAATGCGATCGGCCAGTTGCGCGCGCTGGCCGGTGACACGAAACTCGACATCACTGCCGCCATCGACCAGTTCGAAAGCCGCGTCGGCTTCATGGCCGCGCGCGGCATCGACACAAGCAAAACACGGTTTTCCACCTCATTCGGGCGCGGCCTTGACTATTACACCGGTTTCGAGTTCGAGCTGCACGGCAAAGGCAACGGCGTCGAGCCGCTGGTGGCGGGCGGACGGTACGACGGACTGATGACCCAGCTTGGCGCACCCAACCCAATCCCCGCGGTCGGGTTCTCGGTCTGGATCGAGACCTTGACGCAAGTGGGCCGTCAGCGTGCGATGAAAAATTCAGGCGGGAGCGCGTCATGACCGCGCCGTTTGTTCTCGCCGTGCCATCGAAGGGCCGCCTGCAGGAAAACGCCGAGGCCTTCTTCACCCGCGCCGGCCTCGCATTGGCAAAACCGCGCGGCGCGCGCGACTATCGCGGCACCATCTCCGGGCTCGACAATGTCGAGATCGCCTATCTCTCGGCCAGCGAGATCGCCTGGCAATTGGCGCGCGGCATGATCCATCTCGGCGTCACCGGCGAAGACCTGGTGCGTGAAACCGTTGCCGACGCCGACAAGCGCGTATTGCTGATCGACAGCCTCGGCTTCGGCAGCGCCAATGTGGTGGTCGCCGTGCCGCAGGCCTGGATCGACGTCCGTACCATGGCCGATCTCGACGATGTCACCACCGGATTTCGTGCCCAGCATAACCGCCGGATGCGGGTTGCGACCAAATACATCAACCTCACCCGGGCATTCTTTGCCTCCCACGGGGTCGTCGATTACCGGATCGTCGAGAGCGCCGGCGCCACAGAGGGTGCGCCGGCGGTGGGGACGGCCGAGATGATCGTCGACATCACGACGACAGGGGCAACCCTTGCCGCCAACGGTCTCAAGGTCCTCGACGACGGCGTGATCCTGCGCAGCCAGGCCAACCTCGTCGCAGCGAAGGATGCCGACTGGTCGAGCGAGGCCCGCGAGACCGTGCGCGTCATCCTGGATCACATCGCTGCCCGCGCCCGCGCCAGCAAATATCGGGAAGTCCGGACCCGCTTCAAGGGATGCGACGCCACGCTGCTTGCCGAGGCTCATAATCGCTTCGGCGTGGTGTCGCCATTCGGTGGGCCGACCTCTTCGGGAATGGTTACACTGCACTGCCCACCGGCACAGCTTTACGCGCTCGGCAGTTTTCTGCGCGCGCACGGCGCCGAGACGGTGTCGGTGGCATCGCTCGACTATGTGCTCGACCGCGACAACCCGCTGTTCGCCAAACTTGAGGCATTCCTGCGGCGGTGAGGTGGGAGTGCTTTCGTTCATCGTTGCGACAGCAAGCAAGCGGTAGCATATGCTGTTGGACGGTCTGGAATCTGAACGATGATGCTGGGTACCGATGTTTCTGCCTTGTCGACCACCGCGGCGACCGCTGCGGCGCAGGGGCTGTCGATCGTCGTGCCCTTGTACAACGAGGCGGCCGGGCTGGCGCGTCTGCACCAGCGGCTTGATGACCTGGCAAGGACGCTCAGGCAGCGTTATCGGCTGGCCTGCGAGGTGGTCTATATCGACGACGGCAGCGCCGATGCGACGCTCGCCATCGCGCGCGGGCTTCCAGCCGATGCGCTCGACATCCAGGTGGTGTCGCTGTCACGCAATTTCGGCAAGGAGGCCGCGCTGATGGCGGGGATGGACCATGCTCGACGCGGCGCGGTGCTGTTCATGGACGGCGACGGTCAGCATCCGCCGGATCTGGTCGAGAAACTGGTCGAACATTGGATCGAGGGCGGTTACGACGTGGTCTATACCGCCAAGGCCCATCGCGACAACGAGTCGTTGTTGCGGCGGCTTGCCGTGCATGGCTTCTACGCACTGATCAATTGGGGGGCGCGGCAGAAGATTCCGGAAGACGCCGGCGACTTCCGCCTGCTGTCGCCGCGCGCCGCGGCGGCGCTGCGGCAGCTTCCGGAGCGCAATCGTTTCTTCAAGGGGCTGGCGAGCTGGATCGGTTTCCGCCAGATCCGCGTCGACTACGAGCCCGCAGCCCGTGCGCACGGCGCCACCACATTCAGCGCCGGCCGGCTGATCGGGCTTTCGATCGAAGGCCTGACATCCTTCTCGGTCGCGCCACTGCGGTTTGCGAGCTTGCTCGGCGTGTTGCTCGCGACCGCAGCTTTCCTGTTCGGGCTTTCAATCCTGTGGGAAACCTGGACCACCGGTAAATCGGTTCCGGGCTATCCCTCGTTGGTGGTCGGCCTGATGACGATCGGCGGCGTGCAGCTCATCATGATCGGCATTGTCGGGGAATATATCGGCAAGATTCTTTCGGAGCTGAAAGCCCGTCCGATCTATTTCGTGGCTGAACACAGCGAGAAACGCGCCACGGCGGAAGGTAGCGCAAGCGAACGGACCGCCGCCGAATGAACGACGCCGCGCCGCGCCGCATCTGGCTGTGCGCCGACGATTATGGTCTCAGTCCCGGTGTCAACCGCGCTATTCGCGACCTGATCGAGCGCGGTCGCCTCAATGCCACGTCCGTCATGGTGGTTGGACCTTCGAGCGGTCGTGATGAAGTCGAGGCGCTTCGAGCGGCTGCAGCGAGCAGTGCGCGTTGCGGGATCGGCCTGCACGTCACCTTAACGGCCCCGTTTCGCCCGTTGACGATGCACTTCAGACCGAGCGACGGGGGCATGTTCCCGGCGCTTGCGAAATTGTTGCGCGCGAGCCTGTTCCGGCGGCTTGATGCCGAAATCATCCATGCGGAGTTGATGGTGCAGCTGGCGGCTTTCAAGGAAATGTTCGGTCGGGACCCGGATTTTGTCGACGGCCACCAGCACGCGCAGCTATTTCCCCAGGTTCGTGACGCGTTTCTGGCAGCCGTGAAAGAAGCAGCCCCCACCGCCTGGGTTCGCCAGGGCGGACGAAACCAGCCCCTGCCCCGGCGGCTCGGCTCGCCCAAAGCGTTGTTTCTCGATCTTTTGAGCGCGCAATTTCGCACCCGCGCCGCGCGCGCCAATATCGCCGTCAATCCGGGTTTCGCGGGTGCCTATGATTTCTCTCGACAGCCCGATTATGGCAGGCTGATGCGACAATTTCTCGACGGGTTGCCGGCAGGCGGTGTGATCATGTGTCATCCCGGGTTCGTCGACGAAACCCTTGTCAGCCTCGATCCGCTGACCGAGCAACGCGAGCGCGAATACGCTTTTCTCGCCGGCGAGCATTTCTTGCCGCTGCTGGCTGAGAACAAGGTTACATTGAGTTGATATTCGTCAAAAACCGCACCGGGCGTGTTGTCGCATGCATAAAATTTAATTCCGGCCACCACTACTTGCCGCACAAAGCGCCCCTACATCTCCGCTTGCGCTTCGGAGCAAGGGAGACAATCCATGACACCGCAAGAACGCCAATTGGTTGACGATCTTTTCGACCGGCTCTCGAAGGTGGAGAACGCGCCGCGCGACCCGGACGCCGTTGCCGCCATCAATGAAGGTTTGCGCAAAGCGCCCAATGCGGTTTATGCGCTGGTGCAGACCGCACTGCTTCAGGATGAAGCGCTGAAGCGGGCCGATAGCCGCATCCGGGAACTGGAGGCGGGGCGCGGCGCCGAGCAACAGCAGCAGGGCGGGTTCCTCGATTCGATGCGCGATGCGATATTCGGGCAAAGCCAATCGCGTGGCTCGGTACCGAACGTCCGGCCGCCGGAAGCTCCCAGCCGCCCGGTATGGAACACGGGCCAGGTGATGCAACCGTCGCAGGGGCCGGGGCAATATGGTCAGGCACCCTACGGCCAACCCTATGGCGCGCCCCAGCCGCCCATGGGCGGCGGCGGCTCGTTTCTGGGAACCGCGGCAGCCGCCGCGGCCGGAGTGGTCGGCGGATCGCTGCTGCTCGGCAGCATCCGTTCCATGATGGGCGGCAGCCACCAGGGCTTCGGCGATTCCGCGGCGCTTGGCGGCGGAGTTGAAGACCGGAGGCCGTGGAGCGATCAATCCGGCGGCGATCTGGCGCGCGACGCCGGCATCAACGACATCGGTTCATCCAAGGATCGCGCCGATGACAGCTCGCGCACGGGATTGTTCGATTCCGCATCGAATGATGATCAGGCATCGCACGATTACGATGACGACCGCGACGACATGGACCTCGATTCCGACGATTTCGGCAGCGATGGCGGCGGGGACGGCGACTACGCCTGACCGGTTTCCACCGCGTAAAACAAAAACGGCCGCGTCGGGCGGCCGTTTTCCTTTCGGGTCTTAAAGAATCAGATCACTACGACCTTTGCGCCGACATTGACGCGGCTGTACAGATCGATCACGTCCTCATTGCGCATCCGGATGCAACCGGACGAGACGTTGGTGCCGATGGTCCACGGTTCGTTGGAGCCGTGAATGCGATAGAGCGATGATCCGAGATACATCGCGCGTGCGCCGAGCGGGTTCTGCGGACCGCCTTCCATGTGCCGCGGCAGATCGGGGCGCCGGGCCAGCATTTCCGGTGGCGGCGTCCAAGCCGGCCATTCCTTCTTCGCGGAAATCTGCTTGACCCCCGACCAGGTGAATCCAGGACGACCGACGCCGACACCGTAGCGCACGGCCTTGCCGTTGCCCTGGACCAGGAACAGAAACTTGTTCGGCGTATCGATGATAATCGTGCCGGGCCTCTCGCTGCCGTGATAGTCGACGAGTTGCCTCTCGAATTTCGGATCGAATCCGGGATATGCGCCGGCAACTTCCGGCTGGCGCATGACTTGCTGCTGCTCCACCGGGAACAGTGGACGTTGATCGTATGATGGCTGCTGTTGGTAGGGGTGCTGCTGGTAGCGCCCGCCTTGAGACTGTCCATCCCCGAACAGGAATTCGATGAAACCGCCACCCATGTTGGAGCGCCCGGCATAGGCGGTTCGCACCGGCGCGGCCGGCCGCTGTACGGGTTGATTGGCGTAGAACAGGGCACGTTCCGGGCGCGGCGTGGTTTCGATCGCTGCGGCTGGCTGAAGTCCGCTTGCCAGGCAGGACGCGCCGGCGAGCAGCGCAACAGATATTTTGCTGAACATCGACGTACTCTGTACTGCTTCGTCACTGTTTCGTCGGGGAGCGCCGGATCAGCGCCCTGCACGCCGTCAATTAAAATCAAAACCGCATCGGTTTGGTAAACAGAAACCGGCTTTTGATTCACCACGTCGGCAATTGTGCGCGGTTTTACCCGTTAGCGTTTATTTTCGGTGAATGGCGGCCGCGCATGGTTAATCAGTGGTTTTTGCGCGCTTGGCTACAGTTCTAGGCGTGAACCCCATGTTAAATCGCCTGTGTCTAAAACCTTGGCGAGTGAAGGTCCGGGGAAAGCTCATGCCGATTCATCGCAAACGTTTTCGTATCGAGGAAACATTCAACGGCGACATGCCGATCCCGGCTGCCGTCGACGGCGACATCGGTCCGATGCATCGCGAGATCATGACCGAACTGCGCGCCATCCGCGCCGAGATGGCCAGCCCCGGTCGCGGCGCAGCCACAGCTGGCGTCGGCGCATCTATCTCGCGCGGGGTCGCCGATGCTCAGGCGTTGCTTGAAACCTATCGGGCCCAAATCGAACAATGCGAGAAACTCAAGGTCGAGCTCGATCTCATTCACGACGCCATCAACCGCACCAAGCGGGAAATCGCGGTTCTGCACGGCAAGAGTTTTGACGGCAACGAGATGGCCAAGGTGACCGGCGAGCTGGGCGCCGTGGTCGGGGGCACCGAACAAGCCACGCAGCAGATTCTGGAGGCCGCGGAGTCCATCGATCAGGCGGCCAGCGCGCTCGCCAAGGTCACTTCGCCGGATCAGCAAAAGATTCTCAGCGAGGAAATCCAGGAGCGTGTGATTTCGATCTTCGAAGCCTGCAATTTCCAGGACCTGACCGGCCAGCGCATCAGCAAGGTGATGGCGACGATGAAATTCATCGAAAACCACATCACGATCATGATGGACATCTGGGGCGGCGTCGATGCCATCCGGGCTCACACGCCTCCCTTGGCTGACGACCGGGAAGGCAACGCCCGGCTACTGAACGGGCCGAAGCTGGACGGTGACGTCGGTCACGCCTCGCAGAACGACATCGACGCGTTGTTTGAGTGACGACAGCCTTCGCTTCGCCCAAAAAAACGCCGGCACGAGGCCGGCGTTTTCGTTTGCAGATCAATTTGAGTTGGTCATTCGCGATGGTGGCCCGGAATGACGGGGCATCGGTCAGGCGCGTGGCGCGCAGCGGACGTAGACCATGTTGCCATAACGGTTCGCGGCATCCTTCTCGATGAAGCGGGTAATCAGCACGCGCCCGTCGAAGGAGACGATCTCACGATCCTGCTCGGCGCCGGCCGGTCCGGCCGGACCGATATAATTCTTGCCGCTGGGGCTGCCCTTGAGGCGCAATTCCTGCGGCGTCGCCTGGTCGGCCAGATGCATGATCACGCCGCCGGAAGAGCCGGCTCCGATCACGTAAGGCTGCTTGCACTGCGTCCGCGCCGCGGCTTCGGTGCGCGCGCGATCACTGGGGTTCTGGAACGATGCAAGACCCCAGCGGCCGACAATCTCGTCGGGGCGGATGGTTGCCGGCACTTCGGGCAAGGGCTCGGGAGCTACCGAGGGAGAGGATGAAAATGAGGGCAGGCTCATGCTGCCGCACGCGCCGAGGAATATTGTTAGCGCGCTGGCGATCCCCAGGTTAGCGATCGCGCGCGCGTTTCGTGACCTGACCATGGCATTCCCCCGAACAATTCGCGGCCGCACCCGTCCCGCAACCAAGCGTAAAACTGCTGTCGGAGCAATGACGTCCAGCAAATTACCCTCGCGCTCCGATGGTGTTTCGGAAAGCATCCTATATCGGCCTCACCAACGGCTTAAGCCCCCTTTGCTTGACAGGATCGGCGTCAAGCCATATCCCCAAGGCGCCCATTTAGCACTCCGAGAGTGTGATTGCCAAAGGATGCGAGCTGTTCTGCCCCTTGCGGTGTCGAATACGCCTTGTGTTCCGCTCCACTGTCAAACCCGTCCGACAAACCGACCCTCCAAAAGGAACCCTCATGGCTAAATCCAAATTTCGTCCGCTACATGACCGTGTCGTGGTGAAGCGAATCGAGGCCGAAGAAAAGACCAAGGGCGGCATCATCATTCCGGACACCGCCAAGGAAAAGCCCTCGCAGGGCGAAATCACCGCGGTCGGCCCGGGCGGCCGTGACGAAGCCGGCAAGCTGATCCCGATCGACCTCAAGGTCGGCGACCGCGTGCTGTTCGGCAAATGGTCGGGCACCGAGGTCACGATCGACGGCGAGGACCTCCTGATCATGAAGGAGAGCGACATCATGGGCGTGCTGGCCTAAGACCACCCCACGCGGGCGCTGCACACTCATCGTCATCCCCGGGCTTGACCCGCAATGAAGCAAGGCAGCGCGGCAAGCGACCCTATCCATTCAATCAGGAGCATTTCAAATGGCTGCCAAGGACGTAAAATTTGCCGGAGACGCGCGCGAACGCATGCTGCGCGGGGTCGATATTCTAGCCAACGCGGTAAAGGTGACGCTCGGCCCCAAAGGCCGCAATATCTTGATCGAAAAGAGTTTTGGCGCGCCGCGCATCACCAAGGACGGCGTTACCGTCGCCAAGGAAATCGAGCTTGACGACAAGTTCGAGAACATGGGCGCGCAGATGCTGCGCGAGGTCGCCTCCAAGACCAGCGATACCGCCGGCGACGGCACCACCACCGCCACCGTGCTGGCGCAGGCGATCGTGCGGGAAGGCGGCAAGTCGGTTGCGGCCGGCATGAACCCGATGGATCTCAGACGCGGTATCGAGATTGCCGTGCATGCCGTGGTCAAGGACCTCGAGAAGCGCGCCAAGCCGGTCGCCTCGTCGTCCGAAGTCGCCCAGGTCGGCACCATCTCCTCCAATGGGGACAGCATGATCGGCAAGATGATCGCGCAGGCGATGCAGAAGGTCGGCAATGAAGGCGTCATCACCGTCGAAGAGAACAAGTCGCTCGCAACCGAAGTCGACATCGTCGAGGGCATGAAATTCGACCGCGGTTACCTTTCGCCCTATTTCATCACCAACGCCGAGAAAATGACCGCCGAGCTCGAGGACGTCTACGTGCTGCTGCACGAGAAGAAACTCTCCGGACTGCAGTCGATGTTGCCGGTACTCGAAGCCGTGGTGCAGTCGGGCCGTCCGCTATTGATCGTCGCGGAAGACGTCGAAGGCGAGGCGCTGGCGACGTTGGTCGTCAACCGCCTGCGCGGCGGTCTCAAGGTCGCGGCCGTCAAGGCGCCCGGCTTCGGCGATCGGCGCAAGGCGATGCTGGAAGACATCGCGATTCTGACCGGCGGCCAGTTGATCTCCGATGAACTCGGCATGAAGCTCGAAAGCGTGACCATCAACATGCTCGGCCGCGCCCGCAAGGTCTTGATCGACAAGGAGAACACCACGATCGTCAACGGCGCTGGCAAGAAGAAGGACATCGAGGCCCGCGTCAATCAGATCAAGGCGCAGATCGAGGAGACCACCTCGGACTACGACCGCGAGAAGCTGCAGGAGCGTCTTGCCAAGCTCGCCGGCGGCGTTGCGGTTATCCGCGTCGGCGGCGCGACCGAGGTCGAGGTGAAGGAGAAAAAGGATCGCGTCGAGGACGCCCTCAACGCAACCCGTGCAGCCGTGCAGGAAGGCATCGTGCCTGGCGGCGGCGTCGCGCTGTTGCGCGCCAAGAAGGCCGTCGGGCGCATCAGCAACGACAATCCCGATGTGCAGGCCGGCATCAATATCGTGCTGAAAGCTCTGGAGGCGCCCGTCCGCCAGATCGCCGAGAATGCCGGGGTCGAAGGCTCGATCGTGGTCGGCAAGATCCTCGAGGATAAGTCCGAGACTTTCGGCTTCGATGCGCAGCTCGAAGAGTATGTCGACATGGTCGCCAAGGGCATAATCGACCCGGCCAAGGTGGTACGCGCGGCGCTGCAGGACGCCGCTTCGGTGGCCGCCCTTCTGGTAACCACCGAGGCCATGGTCGCCGAATTGCCAAAGGAACCGGCGCCGCCGATGCCCGGCGGCGGCGGCATGGGTGGCATGGGTTTCTAAGGCCGCCCTCTTATCAAGATCGCAGAGCAGAAGGCCGCCTCCAGACGGCCTTCTTTTTTGGCGAATTTCGCGGCTTTTGCTAGTGAAAGCCTTGGCTCGGTTTCGCACCAAATCGAATGAGCCTTGCGGTATCGTCTGATCAATCCTTCGGGGAATCTCCTATGCGCGCGCTTCTGTTCTGCCTGGTCGGCCTGATGACAGCCTCGTCGGACCTCGCATTGGCTCAAATGAAGCTCTCGCCCAAAGCGGCGCCGGGGGTCAATGAAACCAGGTATTTCACCTCCATCGACGGGTTGATGGAGGGCAATGCCGACGCCATCCTCAAGGAGACCCGCCAGGGCAAGACCGTCACCTCGGCGGTGCTCGACGTCTGCTATCCGGCCGAAAAGGGCTCCGATCGCAAGGACCGCTTTGTGGTCAACCTCGCGGTCAACGGTCAGGCCTTGACCGGAACCACACAAAGCATCAATGACCAATTGCCCGTTACGGTGAAGCTGGTGCGCAAGCCGACGGGCGATACTTTCGAATTCAGGGGCCAGATCAGCGTCGGCCAGACCGTCACCGAGGTGATGTCGACCGATAATTCCGACCTCAGTGAAAAGGAATTCCGCGACAACCAGACGACCGACGACGGTATCGCGGCAGCGCCCAGGGATTTCAGCGAAGTCTCTCCGGAATCGATTGGCGTAAGGGTGAAGCTCGACGCGGCACTGGATTTCCTTAAAGGACTGAAGGGGCAGGAGGTTGAAGTTTCGCTCAGCAGTCTCACCGTCTCGTGCGATGCGCTGCGCGCCGGCGAGCAGACGATCAATATCAGTGTCGATCCGGATCGCGCCGCCGGGTTGATTGCGAAATTCAAGTCGCTGCCCGGCGTAGTCGCTGCCGGCTGGACCAGCGGCATCGTGGAGATGGAGCGCTCGATCCGTTTTCTGGCCGCCGACTGGCGCGACGGCGACAGACTGAACCGGGACAAGCTCGCAGCGACTATTGCCAACGTCCTGAGCAAAACGCTTTCCGCGAAATCGTCGTCGTCAGCATGGAATCCCAATACCGGGAAGCTGAAATTGACGTTCAAGCGGCCGAGCCAGATATTCCCCGCCGTCGGCCTTACCGAAACGGTTGAGGTCACCGCGCTGGTGGCGCCGGACAAGCCCGGCGCATCCGACCGGCTAATGCTCTGGATCAGCAATCCCGTGGTTTCGACGAAGGACGAAACCGCGGGCCCAAAACTTAATCTGGCCGAAGAGTCGAGCGGCGACGAAGAAGGCGACCAAAAGGACGACAACGGCTCAATCGAGGCGCTGGCGAAGGAATTTAAGGGCCAGCGCTGGGATACCGATAAATCGGCGTGGAAATAGCCTGTTTCGATCGATCCCGGGTGAGCTTCCGACGCTCCCGGTTCGCGCGGAGAAAACGCATCACCGCACAGGCTTGAAATTTCAATTGGTATTGAGGCGGAATCGCAGCGATCTGGCTCCGATGAACGAGACGAAATCGCCCTGCCGCGTCCAGGTAGCCGCCTCGCTCAGCGCCGCCACCAGTTCATCGTCGGCCTGTGCCCGCGCCGGCGGACAGCCACGATCCTGCAGCGGGGCGGCGACAAAGATCACGGTGTTGCCGGCCACCGAAAACTGGCCCTTGCCGGCCCTGCACCACAGTTCGAGCGTAGCCTCGCCGCTGTCGCCAATCTCCAGCGTCGGAAGCCGCTTCGATCCGGGCTGAGGCGCCACATCGAGCGTCATTTCCAGTCCAAACGGGAATCCGTCATCGGCGTGGGCCGGGATGACCTGGAAGCCGGTCGCGGCCACGATCAGCGCCAGTGCGGCCTGCCTCACGGAATTTGTCGCTGAAAACATCCAATCCCTCGAAATTTTCCCGGCGCTCACGGTCGCGCGTTGTCTAGCGGATGATTCGCCACAGTGTGAGCGGTTTGGCCGAAAAGATCATGCGCATTCGAGGCAAAGAAATCCCCGCGGGCCGTTGGCCGCGGGGATTTCTGTGTCGTCAAGGCAGGTCTTATTTCAAGACCATCGCCGTGAACGGATAGACATAGGCCTGCAGCGTCACCAGCACGCCGACGAGGCATGCCAGCACGATCGAGTGCAGGAACACGTAACGCAGGATCGAACCTTCGTGACCGTACCAATTGGTCGCGGTAGAGGCGACGACGATCGACTGGGCGTCGATCATCTTGCCCATCACGCCGCCCGACGAGTTGGCGGCGCCCATAAGGATGGGCGACAGGCCGAGTTGCTCGGAACTGATTTTCTGCAAGTTACCGAACAGAATGTTAGACGCGGTATCCGATCCGGTCAGCGCCACGCCGAGCCAGCCGAGCAGCGTGCCGAAGAAGGGATAAAGCACTCCGGTCGCAGCAAACGCCAGACCGAGCGTCGCGTCGACGCCCGAGAGCCGCGTCAGCGTGCCGATCGCGAGCATCGCCGAAATCGTGATCAGCGAAATCGCGCACAGCTTGATGGTGCGGCCATATTCCGCCATCATCTTGGCCGGCGAGAAGCCCATCAGGAAGCCGGAAATGATCGCGGCGATCAGCATGCCGCTTCCGGTGAACGACAGGTAGGTGAAGGCGAACACCGCGCCTTCCGGTGTCGGCTTCGGCGCCACCGGCGGCACCTTGTTGATCATGTTGTGTAGCTCGGGAACGGGGTAATTCCAGGTAAAGATCGAGTTTGCCCAGTTCTTGAACGCGCCGGTGCCCCAGATCAGCATCACGACGCAAACGATGATCCAGGGCAGCAGTGCGCTCCAGACCTCGGCCTGCGTCAGTGGTGTCTTGTCCGCGAGCTTCGGCGCCGTCATCGTCGCGGCCGATTCGTCCCTGCCGCGCAATGCCGGCGACAGCCAAAGTTCCCTCGGCTGCCAGACTTTCAGGAACAGGATGAGGCAGCCCATCGAGATCAGCGATGCGCCGATATCGACGATCCAGGGGTTGATGTAGTTTGAGATGACGAACTGCGGGATCGCAAACGACACGCCGGTGACGAGAATGGCCGGCCAGATTGCAGTCATCCCGCGCCAGCCCGCGAACGCCCACACCACCCAGAACGGCACGATCAGCGAGAACACCGGCAACTGCCGTCCGACCATCGCGCCGAGAATATAGGGATCGAGACCGGTCACCGAAGCGAGACCCTGGATCGGCGTACCCAGCGCGCCATAAGCGACCGGGGCGGTATTGGCGATCAGGGACAGCCCGGAAGCCGCCAGCGGCGAGAAACCGAGGCCGATCAGGACTGCGCCGGTAATCGCGACCGGCGTTCCGAAGCCGGATGCGCCTTCGAAAAATGCACCGAACGCGAACGCGATCAGCAACAGTTGCAGGCGGCGGTCCGTGGTGACGCCGCCGATGGCGCGCTTCAACAGCTCGAACCGTCCGGTCACGACCGTAATACGGTAGAGGAAAATGACGTTGAGCACGATCCAGCCGATCGGGAAGAAGCCGACCACCACGCCGAGCAGCGATGCCTTGACCGACATGGCGGCAGGCATGGTGTATATGAAAATCGTGATGATGTTGGCGACGATCAGCGCGATGACAGCCGCGATATGCGCCTTCACCCTGCCACTGGCAATCAACACCAGAAGCGTGACCACCGGAAGTGCGGCGGCAACCGTCGACAGCGCCGTATTGTTGAGCGGATTATAGATTTGATTCCACATTACGGTTTCTCCCCCACGCCATTATGCTGCGCGCCGACCCGCGTGTACGGTCAGGCGTACCTGGCGTGATCGCGAGCGGTGAATTTGCAATGCGCGAAATTAGCCGCGAATCTGGCTTTACCAAAGCCCGCTCACAACCTCGCGAATTGCAAAGGCCCCCGCCCCTCGCCGTTGCGCCCATGCTAGGGTTGACTCGGAGCCTGCGACAAGCCGACGCAAGCCGCTAAACTTACGACTTTAGTCTATAACGTCGAATTCTGGCGTTTTTTCAGGCCTTTGCGGCCTTCTCCTGGAGACGGCAATCTGTGAAAAACATCCGCGCGACGCTCGCGACCGTATGGCGGATCGCCGCCCCCTATTTTCGTTCCGAGGATAAATTGGCCGGCCGCACGCTGCTCGCGGCGGTGATTGCGATCGAGCTTGCGCTGGTTGGCATCGACGTTCTGGTGAACCAGTGGAACAACCGGTTTTACAATGCGCTTCAGGAAAGGAACTGGGACGGATTCATCAGGGAAATCGGGATCTTCTCGCTTCTGGCAGCCTTTTACATCGTGCTCGCGATCTACCAGCTCTATCTCAATCAATGGCTTCAGATCCGCTGGCGCCGCTGGTTGACCAGTCACTATCTCGGTGAGTGGCTGCAGGATGCCAACCACTACCGCATGCAGCTGCAGGGTGATGCCGCCGACAACCCGGATCAGCGCATCACTGACGACGTGAAACTATTCGTCGAGCGAACACTGGACATCGGTGTCGGCCTGCTGAGCTCGGTGGTGACGCTGGCGTCCTTCATCATCATCCTGTGGGGTCTTTCTGCGGCATCTCCGCTGACGATTTCCGGCCACGAGTTCACAATCCCGGGCTATCTGGTGTGGGGCGCGCTGATCTATGCGGTGTTCGGAACGGCGCTGACGCAGTGGATCGGCTCGCCGTTGGTCAACCTTGATTTTCAACAACAGCGTTTCGAGGCCGACTTCCGCTTCAACCTCGTCCGGGTGCGGGAAAACTCCGAACAGATTGCCCTATTGCGAGGTGAGACCGCCGAACGGCAGCGGCTTTCGGAGCGCTTTGGCCGCGTTGTCGACAACTGGTATGGCATCATGCAGCGGACCAAGCGGCTGACAGCGTTCACTGCAAGCTACTCGCAGGCTGCGGTGATCTTTCCCTACGTTCTGGTGGCGCCGGCCTATTTTGCCGACAAGATCCAGCTCGGCGGCATGATGCAGACCGCCTCCGCCTTCTCCAGCGTGCAAAAGGCGCTGTCATTCTTCGTCACGATTTACCGATCGCTGGCGGAATGGCGGGCCGTGGTCGCCCGCCTCGACGGATTTGAGATGGCGATCAGCAGCGCCGCCAACCTGACCAAGAGGGCAGATTCGATCCGTGTCGTGCCGTCGCCTGGCAGCGATAGGATCGACCTGGAACAGCTTCTCGTCAGGCTGCCTAACGGACGACCGTTGGTTTCGGCTGACGGCTTCAATATCCGCGACAGCGAGCGCACCCTGATCAGCGGTCCGTCCGGCGCCGGCAAGTCGACCTTGTTTCGTGCCATCGCCGGTATCTGGCCGTTCGGACGCGGCTCGATCGCCATCCCTGCAAGAGCCAAGCTGATGATGCTGCCGCAGCGGCCATATTTCCCGGTCGGTTCGCTGAGAGCTGCGATCGTCTATCCCGCGGAAGCGAGCGCGTTTGGTGCGGACCGGATCAGGGATGTTCTGATCGCGGTGGGCCTGCCCCAGCTCGCGTCGCGGCTGGAGGAAGACGCGCACTGGAACCGAATCCTCTCTTTGGGCGAGCAGCAGCGCCTGGGGCTTGCACGCGCGCTGTTGCACGCGCCGCAATATCTCTTCCTCGACGAAGCGACCGCCTCACTCGATGAAGCCTCTGAAGCCAGGCTCTATGGTCTGCTCGAGGAAAGACTGCCGACAACCACCATCGTCTCGATCGGCCATCGCTCTACGCTTGAGGCCTTCCACCAGCGCCACGTCGTGCTGAACCGTGACGGCGATCAATTTCTCCTGCAGAGCCAGAGCGAGGACGCCAGGCTGTGATGAGGGGTGGCCTCGGCTCTGCTCAAGGCGCGTCAGAACTAGCGTCGCGGCCACGGCTGGCGACGGATCCAGCGGTGGCAGACATAAGCCGTGCGGCGCAGGCCGACGCGGCGCCATCCGTTCCTAGCGGTCTCTCGCCGTTCCAGGCGCATGTGGCTCACCGCAAACAAAAGGGCGGCAGATCGCTCCGCCGCCCTGCTAGTCCGGAGAGAACGACTTACTTCAGGTTGGTCATCGCGGTCAGGTCAGCCGAGAACTTGGCGACGCCGGCTGCGCTGCACCAGTTGGAGCCGAAGCCGCCCGGGTTGATCGGCGTGAAGCTGCCGTTGAATCTGGCTGTGTAATCGCTCGTGAATGCGTTGCAATTACCCTTCGAAAGATCGGTGTCGTAGTAGCGCAGGTCGAGCGTGAACACCTTATAGGTGAAGCCCACGCCGATGTTCCAAGTGTTGTAGCTCGGCTCAGGAATGCCGTTTGGGAACGGTCCGCCACCGAACGGGCTGGCAATGGTCGTGCCGTAGAACGCATCCGAAGTTCCAAGCCACTGACGGCCGAACTCGCCGGAGATGTACATGCCGACACCGCTGCTGCCGAACGCCGCGCTCGGTGCAGTCCACTTGCCGGTGATCGAAGCGTAGTTGCCCCAAGCGCCGAGGTTCAGGAAGTTTGGTGAGTAATACTCGTTGACGCCGAACTGCCACTGGTCGTTAAGCGTCACGTTGACCTTGGCATAACCTTCATAAAAGCTGGCGCTTTTCTTGGCGAAGTTGCCGTTGATCGGAAGTCCCAGCGTGACCGGATCGGAATTGCCGAACGGGCTGACAGCACAGTTCGCACTCGAGTCGGGAATGCCGGAACCCGGGAGCGCCGCCGCGTTGAAGCAGCTGCCACCCGGATACAAGTAGCCCCACACGCCGAAGTCGAAGGCAAACATGCCGAAGGTCGGGCGGATACCGCCATAGACATCGATTTCGGCCGCCGCACGGTTCGGGAACGAGATGCTTTCGCCGGCAAAACCGATGTAGAGCTGCAGGTCCTTGTTGACATTGTAGCGCGGTTCGAAATAGGCCGCGACCGATGGCTTGTGATTGGACTGGGTGACACCACGGAAGATGTAATCGTTCATGAGGGCGCTGCCGAAGGCAAAATCCCAAGGCTCGAACGCCGGCGGCGGCGGTGGTCTGACAGCTTTGACGGCCATATCCGCCGCGAGGCTGGAACCCGCAGTCATCGCAAGCGTCGCTGCGACTAAAACCATTTTCTTCATGACGATCCCCATTACCTTTTAAAGATCAGCCGATTCCGGACCCCCCAGGGCAAGCGGCAACGACTGCAACCAAATTCCTTAACCTCGGCGCAATCTGGAACGCGCCGTCCGACGGGTGAAGCAAAAAAGACGAGCATCTGCTGACTTTTTGGGCGTTATGACCGTTCGGCGAAATGTTGTTAGCGGGTGTTGCATTCCAACAACAGCTTTGGCCGATATCCGTGTCGGTTAGGCGATCCTCAGCGCGCCGCGGCTGTCCATCCTCCCATCCGACGTCCGGATTTCCTCCGCCGATCGAATCGGGCGCTTGGCGGGCGCGCGGTGCATCATCCGCGCGGAGCATGCCTACGGGTTTTCGACCCGGGAGGTTCGGCGATCTCGCAGTAGATGCAATAGATAAAGGCCGCAGCGACGGGCGCTGCGGCCTTGAGAAAAAAGCCCCCTCATCCGACGCTACTTGTCGTCGTCTCCGCCGGAGGACGAGCCGCCGGAGGACCAGGACGGCGTAGAGCCCGCCGAGGGACCAGGAGTAGCCCAACTCGGACCGGTTGAAGCCGGCGCGGGAGCCGGGGTAGGCGCAGCCTCCGGTGCCGCCGGTTTTGGCGCAGCAGGTTTGGGGGCGGCGGGCCTGGCCGCCGGAGCCGCCTTCTTTGCAGCGGCCTTCTTGGCGGACTTCTTTGGTGCTGCCGCCTTCGACTTTTTGGCGGATTTCTTCGCCGACTTCTTGGCAGCCTTCTTGGCCTTTTTCGCCGACTTCTTTGCGGACTTCTTGGACGATTTCTTGCCCGATCTCTTCTTCGCAATCATAAGTTTTTTCTTGCTCTTTTTACTCTTGCCGCTTTTTTTCTTTTTGCCTTTAGCCATCGTGATCCTCCTGTTGCCGCCCATCAATGTCTATCGAGCGTTTCAAGTCGTCCGCCTCAACCGCGGGGCCAATGCTCAGTTCAATCCCGGCCGGGGACCGCCTGTCGCCCAATCGAGAAGCTCAACCGTGTGCACCACAGGAACTGACGTACCACCGGCAATCTGCATCATGCATCCAATATTGCCTGCGGCAATCATATCCGGCTTGACCTTTGCAATATTGGCGACCTTCCGATCGCGCAATCTGTTCGCAATGTCAGGCTGGAGAATGTTGTACGTCCCCGCCGAACCGCAACACAAATGGCTCTCGGGTACATCTTTCACCACGAATCCGTTCTTGGAAAGCAATTCTTTCGGCGCGTGCGTGATTTTCTGTCCGTGCTGCAGCGAACAGGCTGAGTGATAGGCGATGACGAGATCGCTTTGTTGCTGCACTGGCCGCAGTTCGATGCTGCCGAGATACTCCGTGATGTCCCTGGCCAGCGCGGATATCTTGGCGGCAGCGGCCGCGAAGTCGCGGTCCTCGCGCAGCATGAAGCCATAATCCTTGATCACGGTCCCGCAGCCGGATGTCGTCACCAGGATGGCGTCGAGGCCATCTCCCTCGACCTCCTTGAGCCAGGCGGCGATGTTGGCGCGCGCCCGCGCCAGGGCGTCGTCGTCGCGTCCGAGGTGGTGGGTCAGCGCGCCGCAACATTGCTCGTCCTTGACCAGCACGACCTCGGCACCGTGGCGCGTCAGGAGATTGATCGCGGCCTGATTGATGCGCGGTGCCAGCACCTGCTGGGCACAGCCCTGCAGCAGCGCGACCCGTCCGCGACGGGGGCCGAGGGCCGCAAAAACACTTCCGCCAACCGGTCCCGGTGCCGGCAGGCGGCCCGGCGCCAGAGCCAGCATGGCCTTGATTCGCCATAGCAAACCCGGCGACGCCGCGTTTGGCCCGGGAGCTGGCAGCAGGGCGACCAACGGCTGGGCCAAGCGCGCAAGCCTCATGCTCAAGCGAAACAATCCCGGCCGCGGCAGCACCCAGGCAAGCGCCGCACGCAACAGACGCTCGGTCGGCGGCCGGGTATATTCCTTTTCAATTCTTACCCGCGCCTGATCGACCAGATGCATGTAGTGCACGCCCGACGGACAGGTGGTCATGCAGGCGAGACAGGAGAGACAGCGGTCAATGTGCTTGACCACTTCTTGCGTGGGCGGCCGGTTCTTTTCCAGCATCTCCTTGATGAGATAGATCCGGCCGCGCGGGCTATCGAGTTCGTCGCCGAGCAGCACGTAGGTAGGACAGGTCGCGGTACAGAAGCCGCAATGCACGCAGGCGCGCAAAATCTTGTCGGCTTCAGCGATATCGGGGTCGGCGAGTTGGGCAGTGCTGAATTCGGTTTTCATGTCGCGGACTCCCGCGTCATCCGGCCGCGATTGAGGATGCCTTTCGGATCGAAACTGTGGCGAACGCGTTCACTCAAGGCGGCAAGGCCCGCTGGCTGGGGATGAAACACCTCGATCTTGCGGCGAATCTCCTCTGGCGCACGCAGCAGCATGGCGTGGCCGCCGACGGCGTTGACACGCTGACGCACCATCGCGGCGTGGGCGTCGGGCCTGGGGGGCAGCGCAGCCCAGATCAGGCCACCGCCCCAGTCGTAGATCACGTCGCCGCCGGTATCGCGCGATAGCCGCTCGCCGAGCGCGCCGCCTGAAGCCGGCGGACAAACGATCCGCCACACCGGCCACGCTCCCAGCGCACCGTTGGCTGCGAACGGTTGAAGATCACGAACCGAACTCCAGATGGCCTGAGAGGCGGCATCTTCGACAATCTCGGCGGTCCCAAACGGTGCAAGCAGTCTGCCGAGCGCGATCGCGCGATGGACAGCCGAGGCGGTGATGCCCTCGAGCCGCAGCAGCGTGACCGCCTGTCGCTGCGATCCGAGATCGCTAAGCCCGTCCATTGCAACTCGAAACACCGAATTCGGCACGTGCGCTGCCCCGGACACGTCGAACGGCGACCCCAGCGCCACGGTCATCGCCCGGTTTGCAGTGACATCATCCAGCCCGCGCAGCACCAGCGTGCGCTCGCTCTCGGGCCTCGGCATCACCTTCAACGTCACCTCCGTCATGACCGCCAGCGTGCCCCAGGACCCCGCCAGGAGCTTGCACAGGTCGTAGCCGGTCACGTTCTTCACCACCCGGCCGCCGGCTTTGAAGCTGTCGCCGAAGCCGGACACCGCCTGCGCGCCCAACAGGTGGTCGCGCGCGCCACCGGCCTTGATGCGGCGGGGACCAGCCAGACCAGCGCCGATCATGCCGCCGATGGTTCCCAGGCTTGGCGCGCCCAGAAGCGGCGAGGTATCGATCGGCTCGAACGCGAACTGTTGATTTTTGGAGTCGATCAGCGACTTGACGTCGGCGAGCGGCGCGCCCGCTTGAACGGTGATGATCAGTTCGGTCGGTTCATATGACGTCACGGCGTTGAGCGCCGACAAATCCAATAGCGCGTTGGTTGCCATCGGCTGGCCGATTAGTCGCTTGGAGCCGTGGCCCACGACCTCCAGCGGTTGCTCGCTGGCTATCGCCGCGCGCACCGCATGCTCGACATCCTTGGCATCGCGTACTTTCAGAGTGTCCACGCCGTCCGTTCCGCGTTTCCGTATTGAAATGGCGGTGTTTGTCGCAGCCATCCAGTTTCCAGACCATCCTTCTAAAGGCGTGGCTGAGGGGCACAAGGGTCGGCTTTTACGAACGGCAACGCGGACGTCCGTCGACAGGCTGGGTAGCCGGCTCCAGAGCCGACGTCGTCGCTCTCGCAGCCGTCCTCGCGCCCAGTCAGGCGCCCTAGGCCTGGCTCGCGGGCGACGCTCTCACTTCGACCGTTATCGAAGCATTTGCACCCATAATTCGTCTAACATCGAATTGTGGCTGTAAATCGCCGTGCGAACCAGCACGCTATGATTGAGGGCAAACCAACAAGGAGCAAGCACCGTGGACCGATATGCAATCAACGAGAGAACCATCAGCGAGGCCGTCAACGGCGGAGGGCTGTTGGTCGTCGCGCAATGGGAGGCCAGGGAAGGACAGGCCGACAGGATCGCCGATATTCTGTCTCGCTTCCTGCCGGAGGCGCAAAGCGAACCCGGCGCAAAGCTGTTCCTGATTTCAAGGGCGAAAGAAAATCCCGCACAGTTCCTGTTCTACGAACTGTTTCGCGACGAAGCCGCCTTCAAGGCGCATCAGGAGAGCGCGCACTTCAAGACCTATATCGCAGGCGAAGCGTTGCCACTGCTCGCAAAACGCGAACGCGCGCAGTACGCGCTACTCTAAGAAGCGCAATGGCAAAAGGGTCCACGATTCGGGGCCCTTTTGCCTCACCTGTCGCGGCCGCGGACCGCGGCGGTCAAAAGCGCGGAAGCTCCGGAAATGCGAGCTTGCCGCCGTGGACATGCATGCGGCCAAGTTCGGCGCAGCGGTGCAGGGTCGGAAATACCTTGCCGGGGTTGAGGAGGCCCTGGGCGTCGAACGCGCATTTAAGCCGCTGCTGCTGGTTGAGATCAATCTCGCTGAACATTTCGCCCATTAGGTCGCGCTTCTCGATGCCGACACCATGTTCGCCGGTCAGTACGCCGCCAAGTTCGACGCAGACCCTTAAGATATCGGCGCCAAAGGCTTCTGCGCGCTCGATCTCGCCGGGCCTGTTGGCATCGTAGAGGATGAGCGGGTGCAGGTTGCCGTCGCCGGCATGAAACACGTTGGCGACGCGGAGGTCGTATTTTGCCGACAGCTTCCGGATACGCGCCAGTGCCTCCGGCAATTTGCCGCGCGGGATGGTGCCATCCATGCACAGATAATCCGGCGAAATCCGGCCCACTGCGGGAAACGCTGCCTTGCGCCCGGCCCAGAACAGGTTGCGCTCGGCTTCAGAATTGGAAATCCGGACGGCCGTTGAGCCGCAGCCCTTTGCGATCGCCTCGACGCGGCTGATCAGCTCATCGACCTCGACGCCGGGACCATCGAGTTCGATGATCAGAAGCGCCTCGACGTCGAGCGGGTAGCCGGCATGGACGAAGGCTTCGGCGGCGTGGATTGCGGGTTTGTCCATCATTTCCATGCCGCCTGGAATGATGCCGGCGCCGATGATCCGCGCCACGCATTCGCCGGCCGCCTCGACCTCGGCGAAGCCGACCATCAGGGCGCGGGCTGTCTCCGGCTTCTGCAGAATCCGCACCGTGACCTCGGTGATGACGCCGAGCAGGCCTTCCGACCCCGTAATGATCCCCATCAGGTCGTAGCCGCTACTCTCCGCGGACTTGCCACCGACCTTGATGATTTCGCCTGACATCAGCACAATCTCGCATCCCAGCACGTTATTGGTGGTCATGCCGTATTTCAGGCAATGCACGCCGCCGGAATTCTCCGCGACATTGCCGCCGATCGAGCAGGCGATCTGCGACGACGGGTCTGGCGCGTAGTAGAAGCCGGCGTCGGCAACGGCGTGGCTGATGGCAAGATTTGTCACGCCGGGCTCAGTCACCACCGCGCGGTTGTCGAAATCGATCTCGCGGATGCGATTGAATTTGCCCAGGCCGAGCAGCACGCCGTCGGCCAGCGGCAGCGCCCCGCCGGACAGCGAAGTGCCGGCGCCGCGCGGCACCACCTTGATGCCCTGCTCGAAGCAGTATTTCAGGATCTGCGACACTTGCTCTGTGGTGTCCGGCAGCACCACGACCATCGGCGGCTGGCGATACGCCGTCAGGCCATCGGATTCGTAGGGCAGCATTTCCGCCGCACTGTCGATCACGCCCTCGCCGGGCACGATCGCGCGCAGCGCCGCCACGATGGTCTCGCGGCGGCCAAGAACCGCCTGATCCGATGCCGGCATCATGATGGTCATCTGCGGTTCTCCCGGGCGCCTCGGGCTCAGGCCTGGCGCTCGCCGATTGTGATGCCGAATCAAGCACGTCTGGACCGCTTTGGGTAGTCGCTGGGAACTCGAACTCTCCGGAAGATGTGAGGACCTGTAACCCCGAAATGTTCTGGCGAGCTTGTCCCTCGCGAGGGCCGGGCTACTCCCCGGGGAAGCACTGGCGAAGTTGCCCTGTCCGGCGCAGCCGTCCCTCGCGCCGCCTCAGTGAAAGCTCTGGCCGCGACCGCCGTGACCATCAAGCAACGCCGCCAAACGCTGGGCGCTCATGAGGATGCGATGACGGCGCCGAGACTGACGGGATCGTTCAAGGTCAAAATCGATTAACCGCTCCACGGGTCGTCCATCGCCACTGCAAGACATGGTTTGCGTGTGAGCAGAGCTTTTTGAAGGGTGAAGCGTCGATAGGACTGCCGTCATGACGATCTCCGTTAGACCATTGGCGCGGTCGCTGATGGTGGCAGCATGAGCCGACTGTCGGGCGACGGCCGTGACGCCGGTCACGTCCCAATCGCCCCTTTGGCTTCATGGAATGGTTCCCGATTGAAATTTGCCAGCCTGTACTTGCTCGGCGTGACTTGAATCACCAACGGCCCTGCTCCGGCAGGCGCCGAATTCTTTCCTGGTGGGGCGCCACAGGAATCCTCCGGGCGTTGTCGCGCAATACGGCAAGCCATCGGAACGAAGGTCCTTCGACATCATTGACCGTGACGCCGGGAGGACATCATGAGACTGAGCCTTCCTTTCATCGCCTTGGGCCTGGTCCTTTCGCCAATGGTGGCGGCCGCCGAGCCGATCAGTTGGAGCAGGTACCAAGTTCCCGAAACCGGTGCTGCGGTCGACATTCCAATGTCAATCTTTTCCGAGCAGGCTGGAAAGCCGGAAGCAGGATACGGGGGGCGCTTTCTCACGCCGGACCGGCGCGCCGACTTGACGGTCCAGTCAGTTCCGAACGACGCAGGGTTCTCGCCGGCCGCATTTTTGGCACGGAAGAACCCGCCGCGGGACATTGTATATAAGCGGGTGACACCACGCTTCTTCGTCGTCTCCAGCTTCCGCAAGGGAAAAATCTGGTACGACCGCTGCAACTTTGCAGGGCCCTTCATCAACTGCGTGTTGATCAACTACCCGGCGGCCGAAAAACGTCAGTGGGATGGCGTCGTCACCAGAATCAGCAACACCCTGGCCAGCAAATAAACGGCTGTACTCAACCGCCGCGTGGGGCGTGATCACTCCGGAAGCCCTGCTTCGCGAAGACCCTTGGCAAAAAGGGCTAGATCCTCCGCTCGACGAAATGGTGCCAAATCTTCGAGATTGGAGGCCCGCAGGTCGGGGTTGCATTCGAGTGCCCGTGCCATGACTTTCTGTGCTGGCTGAAGCCGCCCGGCGAGCGCATTGCTGGCTGCGGAAATGCAGATCACCAGCAGGAAATTTGGATTGTCGCGTAGTGATCTTTCGGCGCATGACGACGCCATGTCATAGCGGCTTGCGAGGAAATGGGCATACGCCATGGCTCCGTGCATGCCGTACATGGACGGATCGAGTGGGCTCAGGCGCATGGCTTGCGCACTGTGCTCAAGTGCCAAGTCCGGTTCCCCTCTCCAAACTCTCACCCAGGCACTGAGCATCCAAGCTCGCGCCAAGTTGGGATTGACCGTCAGTCCCCGGTCCATGAAAGCCGCAGCGTCGTCGAACTCATGGGCTACAAAGGCGAGCGCATATCCACCCATACACAGCGCAATAGGGTCATCTCCACCCAGATGCACCGCTTTCCGGGCCATCCGAACAGCTTCTGCGCTTTCCTGAATGCGCTCGCTCATCCAACCAAGCGCTTTGCGCCGCACGTAGCACCACGCGGCCATGCCATAAGCACAGGCCAGACCACGGTCGAGCTCGATCGCGTTGCAAAAGAACTGGAGCGCCTCAGCGTTCGCATCCTTGGTCCACCGACTGGCGCTCGCCAGCCCACGGAGGTAATAGTCGTATGCATCCAGACTTTCAGTTGGTTTGCGCCTGGCCCGCTTGATTTCCTCAATCTGCAGCTTTGGGGCGATTGCACCCACGACGCTGGAAGTCACATGGTCCTGTAGATCGAACATATCCTCGAGCGCACCATCAAAATGGTCCGCCCAGAGATGTGCTCCGGTTTCGGCCTCGATAAGCTGCCCCGCGATACGGAGGCGGTTTCCGGCCTTGCGCACGCTGCCTTCGAGCACGTAGCGGACCCCAAGCTCGCGGCCGACTTGCTTCACGTCCATGGCCCGGCCTTTGTAAGTAAAACTCGAACTACGTGCGATCACAAACAGCCAACGAAAGAGCGACAGCGCCATCGTGATATCTTCCACGACGCCGTCGGCGAAATACTCTTGCTCCGGATCCGAGCTCAGGTTGGCGAAGGGGAGAACCGCGATCGAAGGCTTATTGGGAAGCGTGAGGGTGGGTTTCGGCTGCTCTACCGGGTTGTCGGGGACTGTTGCGCCCGCGATTCCCTGCTCTTCCCGCACTGGTCCGACGAAACGGAAGCCCTTGCGCGGCAATGTTTTGATCAGGCGCTGTTCCTCGCCGGAATCGCCGATTGCGTTGCGAGCGACATTCAGGCGCGTTGTCAGCGCGGCATCGGACACGACACGGCCGTTCCAAATGGCGTTGATGAGGTCGTCCTTACTGACGACGCGCTCCCTGTTGCGGATCAGGTAATACAGCAGGTCGAATACCTGTGGCGCGATGGTGACGGCGTCCGCCCCGCGCTGCAGCTCGCGCCGGTCGGTGTCGAATGCGTAGTCCTCGAAGAGATAGCGCAAGCTGCCATACCCTTGGATGGCCTCCGATCGTCGAGGCTCTAGCACCGGTTGCGATGCAAAGAATAAGCCGCCGGTGAGGAAAATGTAAGCCGTCCGTCAAGCGCGCGCGCCGCTGTCTTGGCACCCTCCGCGTTGAAACAACACCCAGGAGATGCCGCAATGAGCACGATCTATGGTGCAACAAGGTTGGGACAGACGGTCGCATCGACGCGGCGCGTCTCCAGCTTCTTCAAGAGATATTGGAGCGCGTTTCAGGAACGGCGCAAACGCCAGAGGTTGCGCGCCGAGTTGTCCTGCCTCAACGACTTCGAGCTCCAGGACATCGGCATTAGCCGCGGCGAGATCGACTACGTCGCCTCGAACCGCTCTTTCGACCCGCGCGGCATCCGATCCACCCCTCCGATGCATGTCTGATTCAGGATCATGCTCTAATCGCAATAGCAGAACGTGTAGGCCACGCCGATCTTGCCGAGGTG
>DASSGM010000282.1:0-8568 GCA_035693465.1 Bradyrhizobium sp.
GTGCTCGGCAATACCTATCACCTGATGCTGCGGCCGGGCGCCGAACGCATCGCCGCCCTCGGCGGCCTGCAAAACTTTACCGGCTGGAACGGGCCCATGCTGACCGACTCCGGCGGTTTCCAGGTGATGTCGCTTGCCGAATTGCGCAAAGTGCGCGAGAGCGCGGTCACCTTTCGCTCGCATATCGACGGCGCCATGGTCGAGCTCTCACCGGAGCGCTCGATCGAGGTGCAGCGCCTGCTCGGCTCCGATATCGCCATGCAAATGGACGAATGCGTGCGGTTGCCGGCGGAGCGCAGTGATATCGAGCGGGCGATGCAACTCTCGCTGCGCTGGGCGGAGCGCAGCAGGCGCGCCTTCGAGGCCGCGCCTCCTGGATACATGTTGTTCGGCATCGCGCAGGGCGGCGACGTCCCGGAACTGCGCCAGGCCAGCGCGCGAGGCCTCGCCGAGATCGGCTTTCACGGCTACGCGATCGGAGGCCTCGCGGTCGGTGAACCGCAAGCGGTGATGCTCGCCATGATCGATGAGGTCATCCCGATCCTGCCGCAGGATCGTCCGAGGTATCTGATGGGCGTCGGCACGCCCGAGGATATTCTCGAGGCGGTCGCGCGCGGCATCGACATGTTCGATTGCGTGATGCCGACGCGCAACGGCCGTCACGGGGTGGCGTTCACGCGGTTCGGCCAGATCAATCTGCGCAACGCCCGACATGCCGACGATCCACGGCCGCTCGACGAACAGAGCCCGTGGCCGTCCACGCGCAGTTATGCGCGCGCCTATCTGCATCACCTTGTCAGGTCAGGGGAGACGCTGGGGGCAATGCTGTTGTCGGAAATCAATATCGCGTATTACCAGCGCCTGATGCAGGACATCCGGGACGCGATTTCGAAAGGCGCATTCGATAACTTTTGCCAACGCACGCGCGCCGAATGGACGAGAGGTGACGTCCCGCCACGATAGATATCGTCGCTAAATACGGTCGAGCTTAGTTGCAGGCAAATCGCCTGAGTGAATGCTTGGTCACAAAACCGTAGCCGCAGGTATCGCAGGTCCAGAGATAGCTGACGACGTTGTCGGAAACAAAAGCGGAAGCTTCCGCAGCTACCATTGAATCAGCGCAAACCGGGCAGGTCGGGAGATCGCATACCCGCGGGTCACGGTTAGGCGCGACGGTCGACAGGACTTCAGCGAGTGCCGGCATCGTGACCTCCTTGCGATCTGAACCTGACTTTACCATACCCAGAGTTGTTTGACGATACCGCAACGTAAATGCGTTCGTTTTACGTTATTTGGCCACTTTCCGGTTTTGCAATGCAGCGAATTTTCAACTTTCCGCATTCTGCTTGCACACGGGCACAAGCTGCCCGTAATGAAGGAAGCGCCCTAATTTCGCGCACAATTTGCGGCCACAGGAGTTGTCATGGACGCGTTATCAGCTACGAGTGCAGTGCACCGTCCCGGCCGGGGGCGTGTGTTCGACAGCATCGTCGATGCGATCGGCGATACGCCGATCGTCCGCTTGCGAAAAATGCCGCAGCAGCACGGCGCCAATGCGACCATTCTCGCCAAGCTGGAATATTTCAATCCGGCCGCAAGCGTGAAGGACCGCATTGGGGCGGCGATGGTGATCGCGATGGAAAAGGCCGGCGTGATCAACGCCGACACCGTGCTGATCGAACCGACTTCGGGAAATACCGGAATTGCGCTGGCCTTTGTCGCTGCCTCGCGCGGTTACCGGCTGAAGCTGGTGATGCCGGAATCGATGTCGATTGAACGACGCAAGATGCTGACCGTCCTCGGCGCTGAAATCATTCTGACACCGGCCGCTCAGGGCATGAAGGGCTCGATCGCCACCGCGGAAGAACTGGTGCGGACTACACCCAACGCCGTCATGCCGCAGCAGTTCAAGAACCTCGCCAATCCCGAAATTCACCGCCGCACCACGGCGGAGGAAATCTGGAACGACACCGGCGGCAACATCGACATCTTTGTCGCGGGCGTCGGCACCGGCGGTACCATCACTGGCGTCGGGCAGGTGCTGAAGCCGCGCAAGCCCTCGCTGCGGATTGTCGCCGTGGAACCCGAGGAGAGCCCGGTACTTTCCGGCGGGCAACATTCCCCGCACAAGATCCAGGGTATCGGTGCCGGGTTCATTCCGGATATCCTGGACCGTTCCGTCATCGACGAGATCGTCAAGGTCAACAGCACGACCGCGATCGAAACCTCTCGGGCGCTCGCGCGCAACGAGGGCATTGCCGGGGGCATTTCCTCGGGCGCCGCGATCGCCGCCGCGCTTGCGATCGGCAAGCGACCGGAAAGCGCGGGCAAGACCATTCTCGCGGTAGTGCCGTCGTTCGCGGAGCGCTATCTGTCGACCGCGCTGTTCGAAGGAATCTAATCGTGCCAGATCAACCGAGACGACCCAGGACCCTGAACGACGCCCGAACTGAGGCTGAAGCAGCGTTCAAGCGGACCACGACCAAGGTGCCGGAGGCGCCGCCCAAAAAGGCCGCGGTTCCGGGTGTGAAGGAACTGGTTTCGCTGCGGATCGACCAGGATGTTCTCGAACACTTCCAGGAGGGCGGACCCGGCTGGCAGGATCGCATCAATGATGCGCTGAGGAAGGCAGCAGGGAAATAGGTTCGGCACGCTTCATGCGCTCACATCCAGCGCGCGTTTGGCTTGCGCTTCTCGCCGGAGCGCAAATGACGGCGGCGTCGGCGGAATCGGTGCCGTTCAACTGCGTCATTTTACCGGGCAGTGAGCTGGCCAGCATCATGATGACAAATTCGCTGGCGAGCGACGCCTCCTGCTTGGTGACCTGCAAGTTCTCAACGACCAAATACGACAACAATCCGCAGATCACCTGCGCCAAGCCGATTCCGGCCGGCAAGGAAGTGGAAATGTGCCGGCTGTCCTCCGGCGGCGACAAGATGGTGAAACTGACGGAGGGACACGCGGAGTGCACAAGATAGATCACGCGAGAGCCAAAAAGCCCCGGGATGAACCGGGCCTTTATGCCGATGCAGTGATGCGGCCCAACTCAATTTTGGATGTGGGAGTGCCCACGCGATCGGTGCTAAGGAATTCTCCGGCCGTTGTCATTCTGGTCCGCTGCTCGGACCATCCCGGAATGACGCCAATCGCAAACCTGGAGAAACTGCTCATGCATATCCTGCAACCGGCCGACTGGCCAAAGCCGCGCGGATTTTCGCACGGCGTCACGCTCGATGCTCCCGGCCGATGGATCGTGCTTGCCGGCCAGACCGGCGGCGACGACAAGGGTGACTACCAGCCCGACCTGGCCGGCCAGGTGGGGACGGCGCTGCGCAGGATCGTCAAGCTGCTTGCAGAAGCCGGCGCCGGTCCCGAGCACATCGTCCGTCTCACCTGGTATCTGACCAGCCGCAGCGAATACCAAGCCGCGGGCGCCGGCATCGGGGCGGCCTGGCGTGAGACGCTGGGGCGAAATTTCCCGCCCTCGACGCTGCTTTACATCTCAGGCCTGGTCGATGAACGCGCAAAGGTCGAGATCGAAGTCACCGCGTTCGTAGCGGCCGGATAGGATTCACGATGACCAAGCGATCCACATCGGCGGATTTTGTGACCGCCTTCGCCACCGGTTGGCCGGAGAACCAGCCGGAAATCATGGTGCTTTCACTGACCACGCACAAAGGCGTCCAGGACTTTGCGCTGAGCAAGGAACAGGCGCTGCTGATCGCAAAAACCATGAAACAAACCGCCGCCCGGCTGGCCAGGCCGAAGCAGGCCTAGCGAGAAGCACAGGCCCGGCGAAACCGCTAGAGAAGATCCGGAAAAGCCTGTAGCGGTTTCCCGAAAAGATCATGCTCAATCAAAAATCTAAAGCGCGATGGCGATTCGACCAAATCCCATCGCGCTTTAATGGCGGGTCAGCGCGATCGAGGCGCCCCTGAACTGGCCCGCGGCGCTGATCACGACAGACTGCCGGTTGCCGCGCGTCGTCAGTGAAAGGCTTGCCGTGAAACCGGGCGCGCTGGCGACCACCTGAAAATTGCCGTTGCCTCCGCGTCCTTCGAGGGTGCCGTTGACGCCGCGGCTACTCTCGCTCCAGGTCCCGGAGAGTGCGCTGCCCTGCGCAATCACATTGCTGCTGAGAATGAATCTGTAACTGTCGCTGGCGCAGGTGAGGCTCTGATTGAGGCCGGTCCCGCCCGCGCCGACAGCGTAAGTTGCGCGGCAGCGAATTCGCTCGCTCGATCCGTCGTCGAGGGTGACGGTACCTCCGCCCGACCAGTTACCAGCCATGCCCGCGAACGGCCCCGATTGCGCGTAGCTTGCGGAGCCGGCCACCAATGCGATGAACAACGTGCCGAGCGCGAGTATCAACCATCTGATACCCGCGAGGATGGCAGTCGTCAGGCCTGCTCTATTGTCGGGATGCTTCCCACCGACCGCTGCACGGTACGCCCGCCGATGCCCCATTCCATTTCCCCGATCCAGAGTTGCCGTTGAGTTGGCCATTTGCATATGCACCAGCGATCGACACCCGCACAAGCCCTTCACGGCCGATGCTGCCGGAAACGGCTGCGCCCGGGGCAGAAACTTTGCCGTCGGAAACGGTAAGTGTTGAGCGCGTGGTCGGCTCGCAACTACCCGCCTTGGTCACGATCGTGACATTCCAGAGGCCGTCATAGGGCGTCTGGGCAGCCGCCGGAGCAACGGCGAGGATGGCGAGAGCGGAAGAAAAAAAAGCAATAAGAATGCGGTCATAGCGCATGAATCAGATTCCCGATTTGTGTGATGATGCGAGCTTATCCAGCTACAATGTGTTCAAACTTTGCTGCGCTGCGAAGGCGGAAAAAGTTCCCTGCAAATCAGATAGTTGATGTCACAATTGATTGTGGCTTGGGAACGGCGGCCCAGCGCGACAGGCCCACATTTGGCTGAAATCGCCAACTGAGGACCATTACTTCGGAAGCTTTGGCGCCAAGGTCGCAAACTGCTCGTCCTGCGGTTTCGCCGGCAGGCTCTTGTAGGTCTTGGCGTAGTCGATCACCTCGCCCAGCAGTTTCTGGCCGAGCGGAGCAAGGGCGCGTTCCCACAACTCGCGCGCGGTTTCGCCCTTCTTGACAAAGCACCACTCCTGCGCGGCGATCGCGCCGGCATCCATACGATCGGCGAGATGATAGACGGTGCCGCCGGCGATTGGGTCGCCTTCTTTGATTGTCCATTCGACCGCCGCAATGCCGCGGTGACGCGGCAGCAGCGAGGGGTGATAGCCGATGCCGCCGAGCTTTGCTGCGGCCAGTGCCTCCCTGCTGATGCGCGCGTGGCTGTGCGCCGTCACGATCAGGTCGGTGCGGTCAGCGATCTCGGAAGCCGCGACGAGCCTGGGATCGGCCTGCACTCTGACGTCGATGCCGGCGGCGCGGGCTGCTGCGGCGAGCCGGTCTTCGGGGTCGGCAACCACGACGCCTGCGATCTCGACACCGTGTTGCCGCAGCATGTTCAGCGTGGTCACGCCGAAATGGCGGGAGCCGACGAGGGTGATCCGCATCGCAGTTCTATCCGCTTCGAGAGAGGCACTTCATCCGTCGATACCACGTCGCAGGTATCTGTCACGCCGCCGGTATATCGGACAACGGGTTATCAACAGGACGCGGTGCAATCGAACTCAAGGTGTGAGGGTGCTCAGTTCGATTGAGCAGGGAATAAAGGCCGTCCCGCGGTGTTCGGTTCGCCATAACAGCTCAGTGAAGGAACGGTCCATCTCGAAACGGCAACTGAGCAACGGGGAGACGGATGCCCGACAAGATCGACAGGGGGCGGCTGATCATACCTGGGCTGGCAAGGATCTACGAGGCCGGCGCACCCTACAGTTACGCGTTCATGCGTTTCGTCACCGGCGCCATTTTGTTTCCGCACGGTCATCAGAAGGTCTTTTACTCCTCACCGGACCGGCTTGCGGTTGCCATCGGCAACAAGGGTTTGCCGCTGCCGCTCACGCTGGCTTATCTGACATTTTTCAGCGAATTCGTCGCCGCTGCATGCCTGGCGGTCGGCTTGTTCACGCGCGTTGCCGCCGCGATGATATTTATCCAGATGATGGTCATCGTGATTATTTTCCAGGGACCTTACGGGTTCTTCTGGACCAATCGAGGTTACGAGTACCCGCTGCTGTGGGCAGCTTTCTGTCTCGCCATCTTCTTTCGGGGAGGGGGGCGATGGTCGGTCGATCACTACATCGGCAAGGAATTCTAGCTTGCTATTGCCCGACCAGCACGACAGGCCGTCCTGCACATCTCTCTCCAAGAGCGTGGCCTGCGCAAGACCATGGACCCTGCTCAAGCGAACCGCCGGCGACCTCCTCACGCATCTTTTCGCGAAACTCCTCCTTGCGGGCGGGTCTTTCATTTTCGGGAATATTGAACCGATCGAAGACGTTGAATTTTTCAAGGATCGGGTGACGATCGCTCGCCATCGCCGGAATGCGCAACAGTTCGGCCGCCGCCGCGCTCGGGCCGGCGATCTCCTATCGGCGTATCGTGTCGGCGCCATCGCAGAACGCGAGGCAGCACAACTTCGCCATGTCTGCCGCGGAGAGGGGTCTGCCGATCGCATCACCGAGATCCACGCGAAGCTGTTTCAGTTCGGGCCGGTCATTGGGCAGAATCAAGCTGGCATTCCCCGCGCGGGTCCGGGGGGTTCCCGCCGCAGAGAATTCTTCATTACCACCCGGCCGGCAAGACCTCCCGAGGCGAGACCTCCGGCATCGAGTCCTGCTGGGGCTCTCGATAAGCCGCCACTCTGGTGCGGGTGGCCTTTCTGGCGGCTTTAGGTTTCGCGGGCGAAGGAGTGCTCGAGACCTGTTGCGAGGTCGCATCCAGCTGGGCAAACGCCTCTCGAGGCTGGTTGACGAGCGGAGTGTTTGCCAGCACCGCCGAGCGCGGCGGAACAATGGTCGGCAGGCTGGTATCGATCACAACGCGCTCGGGCCATCTGTGAGCCGATTTAATGCGGATGATGGATTTGTCTACAGACGCGTCCCGAACGAAGCTTTGCGGGGAATCGGGCAAATACCATTCTGCTAGGAACAGCATCGCAACAAGCAGGCTTCCGACAAAAAAGAAGTATCGACCTAAAGGCACCAGTAATAACCGCCGCGTTTCTTGGAGTGACCGAAGTCTCTCGGGATGGTGTTGCGCGGAGATAATGGGCCAGTCGAAATTCCGTTCCCGCCTTCGCGACGGAACTTTAGTTGCGCCAGGTGGTTTTCCCGTGTGCGTACACACTGGAGGAGACGATGAAGAAATTTTTGATTGTTGGCGCGGTTAGCGCCTTTGCGGTGACGTCCGTCTTTGCGCAGACAACCGAGTTCTACGTGGTGCGTGATGCCACCACCAAGAAATGCACCGTTGTCGACAAGAAGCCGACGACCACGACAACCACGGTGGTTGACAATGGCGTGTTCAAGACCAAAACCGAAGCCGAGACCGGCATGAAATCCATGAAGGTCTGCACGGAAAAATAAGCTTGGGACAACAGGCTTGGAACTGCGGTTGCCCTGTCACATCCTGAATGTGGCAGGGCCTTTCCTTTTTTCGTTCGGACCAGCGATCGGCTGCGGGTTTGATTTTTTGCCTGGTATTGGAACCGCTGTCCGGCGCCGAGAGTCATCATCCTCGCGTCTGCGCTCAGGATCGGTCGGGTGCGCTTGTTCCGCGGAGCGTTTTCGTCCGCTCGTGCTCAATCGTGGATGAATTTCAAGACCGCTTTAAAGATAAGACCGGGGACTTCCACCGCGGTTCCCGTGCACACCGCGTTCGCCCCTTCCGACTTGCCGGTCAGATGAATATGGACGGGTTCCATGTTGAAGACCGAAGCGCGGCCCTGAGCATGCCGCTTGGTCTCCAGTTGGGCGGTGAAACCGTTGTCTGTTTGCGCAAGAGTTCCAAAGTAGGCGAAGGCGGCGTCTCCTCCGCGGATCCTGTCGCCGGTCACGACCACCACGCCATCCCCTTCGCCCGCGAGTGTTTCGAAATGAACGCTGTAAATGCCGTCAGCGAGCATCAGCTTGCCGCGATCTGGTTAGCACATTCGCTCCCCTGTTCATTTCCCTCTCGCCTTCAGCCCCAGCTCGACAAGGCTCCGGATGGCCTTGGAGCGTGAATTCGCGCGGTGCTGCACAGACCATAGCTGGATTTGCTTGAGCAACAACTCCGGCAAGCGGATGCCGACGAACGGATCGCGCCCGGTCGCGGGCCTTCCTCGTTTGGGTTTTTCCGTCATCACCTTGCGCATAATTTAGGTTTTACCTTAATTCTGGCTGGGGAGGAAGCTTTTCCGCCGCGATAACCTCGTTCTGGAACCGGTGATGGCGGTTCGCGCCCATGCGGAGAGGCTTTAGCGGGGACCGGATGCACGGAATTTTGGCGTGCTTCGCCGACCCGGCGCAAATCGCAGGAACAATCCATCGGAAGCCGATTTGGTTAGTCCGAGCTGGTCCGTGGCCCGGCACGGCGCCCGCTCTTCCGCCGCAGAGCCTAAGACGGGCCGTGCCCAGACAAGAGGGCGGAAGCGGTG
>DASSGM010000283.1:0-3288 GCA_035693465.1 Bradyrhizobium sp.
TGGCTCGCAATGACGGGCCTAGCCCGGCAAAAAGCCCCGGATCGCCGGCATGAAGAAAATCGCGAGATTGATCGCAAAGCCGATGTTCCACAGGATCGAACGAAGCGTCGGACGATCGCCGAGATAGGTGAGGACATAGGCAATGCGCACGATCAGGAACAGGACCGCGAGTTCATCGATCAGGCGTTGGGGACCATCGCGAAATTCCGCCAGCAACACCGCTACCGCGAAGAACGGAAAAGTCTCGATGCCGTTCTGATGCGCGCCCAGCGCGCGGGCCCGCAGCGGGTCGGCATAGAACCCGGGATCGCGCGGTCTTGCATTGTCGAAACGGCGATATCCGATCCACTTGATCGGTGCGATCGTCAGCAGATAGAGCATCACCGCTCCGAAAACGCACCATTCGGCGACCGTCATGGCTCCCTCCGACGCGCGGCGATATCGCTTGACCCGATCATTTTCGCAAAAACCGTTATTCACTGTTCCGGCTCGTGCAGATGACAGTATCGAAACAGCCATTATCTTGACAAGGACAGTGCAGCGGGCGAAGCCACAACCATGAACACAGCGGCCGTCGCAATCGAAAACGCAAACAAAGCCGCCGGGATCAGGCCGGAACGTATCGGCGTGCTGCTGGTCAATCTCGGCACCCCCGACAGCGCGGATGCCAGGGGCGTGCGCGTCTATCTGAAGGAATTCCTCTCCGATCCGCGGGTGATCGAAGATCAGGGGCTGTTGTGGAAGCTGGTGCTGCACGGGATCATCCTGCGCACCCGCCCGGCGCGCAAGGCGCGCGATTACCAGAAAATCTGGAACAGGGAGAAAAACGAATCTCCAATCAAGACCATCACCCGCGCCCAATCCGACAAGCTCACTGCTGCGATATCGGACCAGGACCATGTCGTGGTCGACTGGGCGATGCGCTATGGCAATCCGTCGATCGCCTCGCGCATCGAGGCGCTGATGGCGCACGGCTGCGGCCGGCTTTTGGTGGTGCCGCTGTATCCGCAATATTCGGCCGCGACATCGGCCACCGTGTGCGATGAAGTGTTCCGCGTGCTTTCGGGGATGCGCGCGCAGCCGACCTTGCGGGTGACGCCGCCCTACTACGACGATCCCGACTATATCGAGGCGCTTTCGGTCTCGACCAATGCGCATCTCAAAACCCTGCCGTTCCAGCCCGAGCTGATCGTGGCCTCGTTCCACGGCATGCCGAAAAAATACGTCGACAGGGGCGATCCCTATCTGGCGCAGTGCATCGCCACCACGGAAGCGCTGCGCAAGCGCATGGGTCTCGACGCCTCAAAACTCCTGCTCACATTCCAGTCGCGCTTCGGCTCCGATGAGTGGCTGCAGCCCTATACCGACAAGACCATCGAGCAACTGGCGAAAGATGGCGTGCGCCGCATCGCCGTGGTGACGCCGGGTTTCTCCGCCGATTGCCTGGAAACGCTGGAGGAGATCGCCCAGGAAAATGCCGAGATCTTCAGGCACAATGGCGGCGAGCAGTTTGCCGCCGTTCCCTGCCTCAACGACAGCGACGCCGGCATGGACGTCATCCGTCAGCTGGTGCTGCGCGAGCTTCAGGGCTGGATTTGACCAGAATATCCTGCCATCGTAATCCTTCATCAGCAGTCGGCGTTGCCAGTCACCCTGAGTAGATGGTTAAATGCGTAGGGCTATATTTTCAATCATCTCCGTCACATCTTTTGCGCTCGGTGCGTGTAACATCACGTCGATGTACCCCGAGCCTTTGCGGGCCGGCAGCGCTATCAAGGCCGACACAGCTGTCTTGCTGGTGGGGAATGGCGGCACCGAAACGATTGGTTATCTGCAATTTGTGCACAATAGCCTGCCGGCGATAAATGCCCATGGAATCAGTCTTAGTCCTGGCGGAATTGTTGCTATCGCGGTCCCAGTCGGAACGACGGGGCTCTCGCTCAGCAATTACACGACATCCGGGCGGCCGGGAGCGTATCTCCCCAATGGTGCGGCACTGGGATATATTCCGGTGCGTACACCGCCGATCGACATCAATTCCCCCGGCTTGTATTACGTGGCCACAATCTTTCCAGGTCAGCAGCATAACTTCGAAATCAAGCCGACCGTTACGCTGCTTTCGCAGCTAAGAAGGGAACGGCCAGAGGTTTTAGATCTGAAGCCCATGAATTTCAGTTGGTCTGGTTAGTCTGGCGGTGAATGTGATTTTTGCGCGGAGATTTTTCTCTTAGCTGGTGCTGTTTGAGGCTGGTGCTTCCACTCGCCTCGAACCTTGAATCCAGGCTGGCGACTAATTGAGCGATTCGCCGCACCGCAAGGCATGACAACCCTTGCAGGATGGCGCGCTGCGCTTCAGGCTGGTCTCGCTCGCCCAAGGAGATGCTTCATGACCGGTTTCGACATTTTCGCCATTGCGCTTGTGCTGCTGGTGATCTTTACGCTGTTTGCCGGCATCAAGACGGTGCCGCAGGGCTACGACTGGACCATCGAGCGATTCGGCAAATACACCCGCACGCTGGCGCCGGGGTTGAACATCATCGTTCCCTATTTCGACCGCGTCGGCCGCAAGATGAACATGATGGAGCAGGTGATTAGCATTCCCGAGCAGGAGGTGATTACCAAGGACAACGCCACGGTAACGGTCGACGGCGTTGCGTTCTTCCAGGTCTTCGACGCCGCCAAGGCAAGCTACGAGGTGGCCAATCTCGAGCAGGCGATCATCGTGCTGACGATGACCAACATCCGCTCGGTGATGGGATCGATGGACCTCGACCAGGTGCTGTCGCATCGCGACGAGATCAACGAGCGCCTGCTGCGGGTGGTCGATGCCGCGGTGTCGCCGTGGGGATTGAAGGTCAACCGCATCGAGATCAAGGACATCGTGCCGCCCGCCGATCTGGTGGAGGCAATGGGACGCCAGATGAAGGCCGAGCGCGTCAAGCGCGCCGATATCCTGCAGGCGGAAGGCCAGCGGCAATCGGAAATCCTTCGCGCGGAAGGTGCAAAACAGGGTCAGATACTGCAGGCCGAGGGCCGCCGCGAGGCTGCGTTCCGCGATGCCGAGGCGCGCGAGCGCTCCGCGGAAGCCGAGGCCAAGGCGACGCAGATGGTCTCTGATGCGATTGCCAAGGGCGACGTCGCGGCGTTGAATTATTTCATCGCCGACAAGTACATCAAGGCGTTCGGGCAATTAGCGGATTCGCCGAACCAGAAAATCGTCATGCTGCCGATCGAGGCGGTGAACGTTCTCGGTTCACTTGCCGGCATCGGCGAGATCGCCAAGGCGGC
>DASSGM010000284.1:0-14701 GCA_035693465.1 Bradyrhizobium sp.
CTTTCGGCGATCGATTATCTGGGCGACGTGCCATGGATCGAGGACGACGCAGCAAAGGCGTGGTACGCGCGGGTGAAATCCCGCCCGTCGTTCCGTCCGCTGCTGAGCGAATGGCTGGCGGGCGTGCCGGCGTCGCGCACCTACGTGGACCTCGACTTCTGAAAGCACACTCAAAACTCTCCGTCGCCGACCTGAAAGCCGCGCTCGCGGGCAAAGCGCGTGCGCTCGGTTTCGATGGCGTCGGCGTCACGGCTCCGGACGCGATCGCGGATGCCGCCAGGCATTTCCGCGCCTTCCTCAATACCGGCGCGCATGGCGAGATGGATTGGCTGGCGGCCAATCCGGAGCGCCGCGCCGATCCGCGCGGGCTGTGGCCTGCGGTGCGTTCTGTGATCACGCTTGGCGTCAATTACGGGCCAGGCGAAAATCCGCTGGCCATCCTGGAAAACCGCTGCAGCGGCGCGATCTCGGTTTACGCCCAGGGCGAGGACTATCACGATTTGATCAAGAAGCGGCTGAAAGCGCTGGCACGATGGCTGGTCGATGCATCGGGCTGCGAGGTCAAGGTGTTCGTCGATACCGCGGCGGTGATGGAAAAACCCCTGGCGCAGGCGGCGGGACTGGGCTGGCAGGGCAAGCACACCAACCTCGTGTCGCGCGAGTTCGGCTCGTGGCTGTTTCTCGGCGCGATTTTTACCACGCTCGATCTGCCGCGCGATGTGGCCGATACCGATCATTGCGGCTCCTGCCAGGCCTGCCTCGATATCTGCCCGACGTCGGCGTTTCCCGCGCCCTACAAGCTCGATGCAAGGCGTTGCATTTCCTATCTCACCATCGAAAGCAAGGGACCAATCCCGCGCGAATTTCGCAAGGCCATCGGCAACCGCATCTATGGCTGCGACGATTGCCTTGCGGTGTGCCCGTGGAACAAGTTCGCGCAAGCAGGGCGCGAAGCAAAACTCGCCGCGCGCGAAGACCTGCGCGCGCCTGCGCTTGCCGAACTCGCGCGGCTTGACGACGCAACATTTCGCGCCCGATTCACAAAATCGCCGGTCAAGCGCATCGGCCGCAACCGTTTTGTCCGCAACGTGCTGATCGCGATCGGCAACTCAGGGGACGGCAACCTGGCTCGTGAGGCAAAACGCCTGCTGGCTGACGGCAACCCGCTGATCCGGGGCGCCGCGGTGTGGGCGCTGTCGCAATTGATCGGACGGGAGGAGTTTTCGGCGCTTGCGGCGACCGCGGCGAGCACTGAACCGGACGCGACCGTGCGCGCGGAGTGGCGTGCCGCAGAAAGTATTGAGGGCGCCGCGCCCTGAACACTCAGCCGTCATGCCCGGCGAAAGCGGGGGCATCCAGTATTCCAGAGCGGTCGAGACGATCGATATATCCCGGCGTACTGGATCGTCCGCTTTCGCGGACGATGACAGATGGAGTTAATTCCGTCATGGTCCCTGCCCATGACGAACCAGCCCTTTTTCACGCGAGACCAGGACGCCTTCATTCCCGCATCGGTCGCTAGCGGGCCGTGGGATCCGAACTCGCTGCACGGCCGCGTCATCATCGGACTATTGGCGTTTGCGATCGAACAGCGCCACGGCGCCGATGATTTCGTGCCGGCGCGGCTCACCGTGGACATGTTCCGCCTGCCGACGCTGGCGCCGATCGAGGTCACCACAAAGCTCATCCGCGACGGTCAGCGCATCAAGGTGGTCGAAGCCGATTTTTACAGCGGCGGCGTCAGCATGGCGCGCGCCTCGTGCCAGTTGCTGCGCAAGACACAAACCCCGCAAGGACGCGTTTGGTCGCCGCCCAACTGGAACGTGCCGGCGCCTGCTGATATCGCGCCACCCAAGGATCCGCGCCTGGGCATGGACGGCAAATGGACCATGCGTCCGATCGTTGGCGCGATGGGCACGGTCGGCCCGCGGCGGTTGTGGATGAGTGAGGTGCGCGACCTCGTCCAGGGCGCGCCGCTGACCCCGTTCGTGCGGGTCGCGGTGGCCGCGGATTTCGCCAGTCCCTTCGCGAATGCCGGCGACCATGGCCTCAGCTACATCAACAGCGACGTCACATTGTATCTGCATCGCCTGCCGGTGAAGGAATGGATCGGCTTGGAGGTGGTCAATCACCACGCCACCGACGGCGTGGCGATCGGCGAATGCTTTTTGTACGACCAGCAGGGTCCGATCGGGACATCCACCGTCGCCGCACTGGCGCAACGCAAGCCGATGGCCCAACCCGCGCCGCCTCCCTAAATCGTCATGCCCCGCGAAGGCGGGGCATCCAGTATCCGAGAGCACTTGAAATGAATCGAGGCGTCACGGCGTACTGGATCGTCCGCTTTCGCGGACGATGACGGGCGTTTGCTCACCTCTCCAGATGCCGCCTTAATCTCCGGCCGCGCTCCCAGCGAGATCAAGTTCTGATTTAGGGCGTAGAAATCTCCGCCACCGCGGCGATGATGCGCGCGATATCCTGTGGCCGCGACAGGCGGTGATCGCCATCCTGGATCACGGTCAGCACCACGTCATCGCTCGGCAGTCGATGTGCCAGGGCAAACGCGTGCCGCCACGGGACGTCCGGATCCTGCGCCCCCTGCAGGATGCGAACCGGGCACCCCACATCGATGGCACTGCCGAGCAACAAATGGTTGCGACCCTCCTCGATCAGCGCGCGCGTGATTGGATATGGCTCGCCATATTGCGATGGCCGCAGCCATACGCCTTTGGTCTCGATCTCCCGGCGGATCTCGGGCGAAAACCCGTTCCACATCAGCGCTTCGGTAAAATCCGGCGCGGGCGCGATCAGCACCAGGCCGGCCAGCGATGCGCCGCTCACGTCGCGCCGCGCGATCTCGCGCGCCAGCAAGAGCGCCATCCAGCCGCCCATCGATGAGCCGATCACCACCTGCGGCCCTCTACAGAATTGCTCGAAGACGGCGATGCATTCTTCCAGCCAGCGCCCGATGGTGCCGTCGATGAACGCGCCTCCGGATTCGCCATGGCCGGAATAGTCGAACCGCACGCAGGCGCGACCCTGGTCAGCGGCCCATGCGTCCACCGCCAGTGCCTTGGTGCCCTTCATGTCCGAATTGAAACCGCCCAGCCAGAACAGCCCGGGCGTGCCGCCGGCGCGGGCGCGCACGGCAACGCGGCGCGCTCCGCTACCCTGGCCGACCTCGATGAACGCCGGTTCCTGATCGGATGCCACGGAATTGGTCATGGGATTGTCACTCTCGCTCGGCTGTTGCGGGAGCACGCTCGACCCCTCAACGGACGCAGGTACCGTCTTAACGGCTGCCGCGACGCTTGCGCAACGAACCCTTGCTCTCTATGTGGGCTGGTCAGAACCTTCTGTGCCCGTAATCGTTGTTGGCGTGACCAAAAATGTTGTTGGCGTGACCAAAATGCCTCGCATTTGATGGTTTTCGCCAACGGGTGTGCGAGTTTGCTTGCCCGCCGAGCCTTATTCCTTCAAAATATCGCCTTCGTTCACAACCTTGGAGAGTTACCCATTCGCCGTCCCAATCGAGCCCCGCCCGCTGCCACCAAAGACGGGCCGCGCACCAATGACGAAATCCGCAACGCACAGGTCCAGCTGATCGATCAAAACGGTACCAATCATGGCATCGTCGAGACGGCGGCTGCGGTAAAGATGGCCCTCGAAGCCGGCATGGACCTGGTGGAGATTTCGCCCAATACCAATCCTCCCGTCTGCAAGATCATGGACTACGGGAAGTTCAAATATTCGGCGCAAAAAAAGGCCGCCGAAGCCCGCAAGAAACAGAAGATCGTCGAGATCAAGGAAATCAAGCTGCGGCCGATGATCGACGATCACGACTATGACGTGAAGATGCGCGCGATGCAGCGGTTCTTCGAGGAGGGCGACAAGGTCAAGGTCACCTTGCGCTATCGCGGCCGCGAAATGGCGCATCAGGAAATCGGCACCAAGCTCTTGGACAAGGTCAAGAGCGACGTCGCGGACATCGCCAAGGTCGAGCAGGACGCCCGTTTCGAGGGTCGTCAGGTGGTGATGGTTCTCGCGCCACGCTGATTGATAGCGGCTGTTTGCGTTAATCCCTTTACTTGAAACGGCCCGTCAGATCACCTGGCGGGCCGATTTCTTTTGCAATCGCCGCAGATCGCGCTCCACATCAGGATTGTGCCGTTAGGGCTCATGGCTCTGCCGAGCAGCGGGAAGGACGCTGCATCTTCAGACATCAGAAGCTGCTGGTGCGCGTGGCCTGCCAGATGCCGCTGCACCGGTCGCCGGTAATGATCCCGCTCCACCGGCCTGCGCCCGAATTGCCGACGAGCCGGCCGCTCCCGCTCGCCCTGGATGCGCCGACCGTTATTGTGACGGCGACGCTGCCGCCGGGGCCGATGCCACCCGTAACCTTGCCGCCGCCGGCCGACGAAACCCGCCGCCCCATGACGGTGAAGGGGACGCTGTTGGTCGAGCTGCAATTGCCGGCCGTGGTAACGAAGGCCACACTCCAGACCCCGTCAAAGGCGCCGGCCCTGACGATCCTCGCCCGCCTGGCGGCGTCTGCGGTACCAGGGGCGGCGACCGCGGCCAAAACCGCGGCGGTGAATATCCATCGCAAGGCGCGCACGCGCCTGGCCTCGGCAAAAAAGGCGATCAATCGGGTGGATATTGTCATTTTTTCCTGCTTTTTGACGGCGCCGCGGAGGGCGCGAGTGGGTATGTCAAGCAATCCAGTTCCAGGGTTCATCGTTGCCAATCTGGTTGGGCTCTGCCATAAGCGCAACCTTCATCGCCCGGCTGATCAAGGGCTGCCGTGGCGATGTCCCTGCCGGTTGTTTCTCTTAGGAAATAACCGAGCAATTTCAACGCTCTAACGAGCATTTTAGCCGGCCAGACGCCTTCGCGGGCGCTTTGGTGTTGCGGCAACAGGAGAGCCAAATGCCCAAGCTGAAGACCAAGTCAGGCGCCAAGAAGCGCTTCAAGGTGACTGCCACCGGCAAAGTGATGGCCGCCCAGCGCGGCAAGCGCCACGGCATGATCAAGCGGACGAAGAAGCAGATTCGTCAGCTGCGCGGCACCCGCGTGCTGTTCAAGACCGACGGCGACAACATCAAGAAATATTTCTTGCCGAACGCCTGATCGCGCTCGCGGTCCCATTTAGCCGAGCCGCGTTCGCGCGGCGATCCGTCACCCATTCTGAAAATCAAGGAGACCCGTCATGTCTCGCGTCAAACGCGGTGTGACCTCTCACGCCAAGCACAAGAAAGTCTACAAGGCCGCGAAGGGTTTTTACGGCCGCCGCAAGAACACCATCCGCGCCGCCAAGGCCGCGGTCGAGAAGGCCGGGCAGTACGCCTTTCGCGACCGCAAGCGCAAGAAGCGCACCTTCCGCGCGCTGTGGATCCAGCGTCTCAATGCCGCGGTGCGTCCGTTCGGCATGACCTACAGCGTGTTCATCAACGGCCTGTCCAAATCGGGCATCACGGTCGATCGCAAGGTTTTGTCGGACCTCGCCATCAACGAGCCGGCGGCGTTCGAGGCGATCGCGGAGAAGGCCAAGGCGGCGCTGGCGGCGTGAGCTGAGGCATTCAGCGAGCAGGCGAGGAGCCTGCGACCTTGTGCGCGTTGTGTGAGTAGCGCTGGGCGACATTCGCCCGGCAGAAGGCCGTGAACGACAGGTACATGGTGCCGGACTGGTTGCGGTATTTTCGGTCGCAGACCCGCATTTCGCGCTGATAGACGTTTTTCTGAGGAGCCTTGAGCCGGGCAAGAAAATCACCTTCGCATTTCTTCTCGACGACGGCGCCAAATTGGACGTCGCCGCTGGCGCCGTATTCGCAGGCCTCGAACACCTGCATCGCGCGGTCACAGCCCGGAGACTCATTCAATGCAGCGATGATGTCGTCCATCGAGGTCGACTTGGCAGGGCACTTTTCGGTCGCGGCCTGAGCCGCGCCCACAGTCAGGAGGACGGCCACGGCGGCCAGGCAGGATTTGAAAAGCATCGCACGCTCCCTGATCGAATTCATTTTGGTCAGGCGTCAGCCGAAACGGGTTCAGAAGCATGCGCTGAATTCCGGCTTTTTGCTTGACGTTTTGGCCCGGGGGCGGTCACAACCGGCGGCCTTTTGCAGAAAGATTTGATCCGTGTCCGACCTTGCAACGCTTGAACAAACCATCCTCAGCCAGATCGCCGCAGCAGGCGACGAAGCCGCACTGGAGGCCGTGCGCGTGGCGGCCCTCGGCAAGAAGGGTTCGATCTCCGCGCTGTTGGCGACGCTCGGCAAAATGTCGCCGGACGAACGCAAGACCAAAGGCGCGGCGATCAATCTCGCCAAAGACAGGGTCAGCCAGGCGCTGATTGCGCGTCGCGACGTGCTGAAGTCCGCAAGTCTCGACGCGCGGCTTGCATCCGAGACCATCGACGTCACGCTGCCGGTGCGCGAGGCGCCCGCCGAAGCGGGCCGGATTCACCCGCTCAGCCAGGTGATGGACGAACTCACCGCGATCTTCGCCGACATGGGATTTTCCATCGCCGAAGGCCCCGACATCGAGACCGATGATTACAACTTCACAAAACTGAATTTTCCCGAAGGCCATCCGGCGCGCGAAATGCACGACACTTTTTTCTTCAATCCGAAACCGGATGGCTCGCGCATGCTGTTGCGCACCCATACATCGCCGGTGCAGGTGCGCACCATGCTGACCCAGCAACCTCCGATCCGCGTCATCTGTCCGGGCCGCACCTACCGCATCGATTCAGACGCTACCCACACGCCGCAGTTTCACCAAGTCGAGGGCCTCGTGATCGACAAGGGCTCGCATCTCGGCCACCTGAAATGGATCCTGCACGAATTCTGCAAGGCGTTCTTCGAGGTCGATCACATCAACATGCGGTTCCGGCCGTCGTTCTTTCCGTTCACTGAACCGTCACTCGAGGTCGATATCCAGTGCCGGCGCGACAAGGGCGAAATCCGTTTCGGCGAAGGCGAGGACTGGCTGGAGATTCTCGGCTGCGGCATGGTGCATCCGAATGTGCTGCGCGCCTGCGGCATCGATCCCGATGTCTATCAGGGTTTTGCCTGGGGCCTGGGCATCGACCGTATCGCGATGCTGAAATATGGCATGCCCGATCTCCGGCAATTGTTCGAGAGCGACGTGCGCTGGCTTAGTCACTACGGCTTCAAACCGCTCGACATCCCGACCCTGGCGGGAGGATTGAGTTCGTGAATACCGTTCCCGAAAAATATCGGGGCGTGCGATCGTTCGCGTTCGGCGATGGGCCCGCGCTGGCCGATGAGTTGCTCGACCTTGTTCTGCGGGGCGTCAAGACCGCAACCTGCAGCACCGAGGATGAGCCGAACACCTCAACGCCCGGTGAACGCTGGATCGTGCTCGACGGTCATGGCAATCCGCGCTGCGTGATCGAAACGATCGAAATCGCTTACCGCCGATACAACGAGGTCGATGCAGCCTTTGCCTACGAGGAGGGCGAAGGCGATCGGAGCCTCGACTATTGGCGATCAGCGCATCGCAGATATTTTGAGCGCCAGGGAAAGTTCAGCGAAGACATGATGCTGATGTGCGAGCGTTTTCGTCTAGTTGAGGTTTTCGTAGACGGCGCTCTTTCCGCTGCCTCCCCCCTTGTGGGGCCCCAAAAGGGGGGAGGCAGCGGTGACGTCAGTGCGGGTATCCCGCAAAACATTGGCAATGCTCGAGGCTCACAGCCATGAAGTTCACGCTGTCCTGGCTGAAGGAGCATCTCGACACCGACGAACCGGTTGAAAGACTCGCCGACAAGCTCACCATGATCGGGCTTGAGGTCGAAAGCATCGAAGACAAGGCGAAGGCGCTGGCGCCGTTCACGATCGCGCGCGTGATCTCGGCCGAGCAGCATCCTAATGCGGATCGCTTGCGGGTCTGCATGGTCGACACCGGCGATGGCGGCGCGCCGGTGCAGGTCGTTTGTGGCGCGCCGAACGCGCGCGCCGGCATGGTCAGTGTGTTCTCGGCGCCCGGCACCTTTATTCCCGGCAAGAATATCACGCTCGGCGTCGGCACCATCCGCGGCGTCGAGAGCCGCGGAATGCTGTGCTCGGAGGCGGAGTTAGAACTGTCGGAAAATCACGACGGCATCATGGAGCTGCCGGCCGACGCGCCTGTTGGCGCGGCCTACGCCGCGTGGGCCGGGCTCGGCGATCCCGTGCTCGAAATCAATCTGACGCCGAACCGGCCGGACTGCACCGGCGTCCACGGCATCGCCCGCGATCTTTCCGCCGCCGACATGGGCAAGTTCAAAGAGCCCGGGATCAGACCAGTCAAGGGCGAATTCCCCTGTCCGGTGAAGGTAACCGTCGAAGACGCCAGTCTCTGTCCGGGTTTTGCCTTGCGGCTGGTGCGCGGCGTCAGAAACGGCCCGTCGCCGGAATGGCTGCAAAGGCGCCTGACCTCGATTGGCTTGCGGCCGATCAACGCGCTGGTCGATGTCACCAACTTCATGACCTACGACCGTGCCCGGCCGCTGCACGTGTTCGACGCGGCGAAAGTGAAGGGCAATCTGACCGTACGCCGCGCCCGCGACGGCGAGACGCTAAAGGCGCTGGACGGCCGCGTTTACATGCTCGATAGCGGCGTCTGCGTCATCGCCGACGAACACGGTGTTGAATCGCTCGCCGGCATCATGGGCGGAGAGGCCTCCGGCTGCTCGGAACAGACCACCGACGTGCTGATCGAATCGGCGCTGTGGAACGAGATCAACATCGCCCAGACCGGACGCAAGCTCGGCATCAATTCGGACGCGCGTTACCGTTTCGAGCGCGGCGTCGACCCGGCCTTCATGGTGCCGGGGCTTGAGATGGCCACCAGGCTGGTCATGGAAATGTGCGGGGGTGCGCCGTCCGAAAATGTCGTGGTCGGCAACGCCTTCGGCGACGATCGCGTGATCGATTTTCCGCTCGCCGAAGTCAGGCGGCTGGCCGGCATCGACGTGCCGTTTCCGGAGGTGAAACGCATTCTCGGCCATCTCGGCTTCATGGTCGCAGGCAGCGGCCCGGTAGTGAAGATCGCGGTGCCCTCCTGGCGCACGGACGTGCACGGCAAGGCCGATATCGTCGAGGAGATCGTGCGCATTGTCGGCGTCGACAAGGTGCCGATGACCCCGTTCGAGCGCGGCGACGCGCCGCGCAAGCCGGTGCTCACCGCGATCCAGCAACGCACCCGCCGCGCCAGGCGCGCGCTCGCGGCGCGCGGCATGATCGAGGCGGTGACATGGTCATTCATTGCCAAGCCCGCGGCCGAATTGTTCGGCGGCGGCGGAAGCGAACTCGCGCTCGCCAATCCGATCGCGTCCGATCAGTCCGACATGCGGCCGAGCCTGCTTCCGGGCCTGGTCGCCGCGGTTCAGGCAAACGTCGATCGCGGCTTTCCGGATCTGGCGCTGTTCGAGGTAGGCCAGGTGTTCAGAGGCGACCGGGCTGAGGATCAACTGACCGCAGCCGCAGGCGTTCGCCACGGCTTTGCCTCATCGAACGGTATCGGACGACACTGGTCAGGCACGGCCTCAGCCGACGCGCTCGACGCCAAGGCCGATGCGTTCGCGGTGCTTTCGGCCGCAGGCGCGCCGATGCAGGCGGTGCAGATCGTGCCTGGCGGCCCCAACTGGCTGCATCCGGGGCGTTCCGGCACCCTCCAGATCAGTCCGCAAAACGTGCTGGGATATTTCGGCGAGCTGCATCCGCGCGCGCTGGAGGCGCTTGGCGCGGAGGGTTTCGTGATCGCGTTTGAAGTCATTCTCGATCGCATTCCCGAAGCCAAGCAGAAGCCGACCCGCGCCAAGCCGGTGCTTGAGCTATCGCCGTTCCAGCCGGTGTCGCGCGATTTTGCCTTTATCGTCGATCGCGGCGTCAGGGCCGGCGATATCGTCCGCGCGGCGCAGGGGGCCGACCGGAAGCTGATCACGGATGTCACCTTGTTCGACGTCTATGAAGGCAAGGGCATCGATGAGGGCAAGAAGTCCATTGCGATTGCCGTGATGATCCAGCCGCACGAGAAAACCCTGACCGACCAGGAGATCGAGGCGGTGGCCGCCAAGATCGTGACCGAGGTGACCAAGAAGACCGGCGGCACGTTGCGCGGATGACGTTGCAGCGTGCGACACGGTTTTCGGCAAACATCATGCTCAAGATATCAAGGGCATGAGCTTCACCGGTCTCATCCCGACCGATGTCAGCATTAGCGCCGCTATTGCGATCTGCGCCATTGCTTTCGTGTCGGCAACGGCGCGCGGCTTTTCCGGTTTCGGCTCCGCGCTGATTTTCATGCCGCTGGCGAGCAGCATGGCGGCGCCGCGCCTGGTCGCTGCGCTTTTGCTGATCATCGATTTCGTCGGGGCGGCACCGCTGGTTCCGAATGCGTGGAACCACGCGGACCGCAAGGCAACCGCAGTAATGGTATCAGGCGCCTTGGTCGGCGTGCCGATCGGAACTTACTTCCTCAGCCGGCTCGAGCCGGTGACGACGCGCTGGATCATTTCCGCCTTCGTGCTCGCGCTGTTGATGCTGCTGCTGTCGGGCTGGCGTTATCGCGGCAAGGATTATCCTGCGCTTTCGATCGGCATCGGCGGACTGTCCGGCTTTTGCAGCGGCCTGTCACAGACCGGCGGGCCGCCTATCGTGGGCTATTGGCTCGGCCGGCCGATCGCAGCAGCGATCGCGCGCGCCAACATCCTGTTGTTCTTTGCGGCTTCCGACTTCTTTGCCGCCGTGAGCTATGCATGGAGCGGGCTCATCACGGCGGATGCGATAAAATTTTCGTTTCTGGTCGGTCCGGTTTATGGCATCGGCGTCGCCTTCGGCGCGGCATTGTTCGGCCGGGCCAGCGAGACGCTGTTTCGCGCGCTCTGCTACGTCCTGATCGCGGCGGCCGTCATCATCGGCCTGCCGGCGGTTGATGGACTACTGCGCTAGATCCTGCGCAGGCGTCGGGCGGGCAAAGCGCTCGCGCGCGTGCCCACCTTTTACAGCCAATGCGGCTTGACGGGCTTGCGGAATTTATCATCGGGCGCATTCGCGCGACCCGTTCGCTTAGCCCACCTACGATTCCTCCGTCATCACCAAATCGCAATAGCCATAGCCGTCGCGTTCGACGCGCTCACCGCACGCAACGGCAATCCGGTGCGAAAAAATCGGCCCCGCCACCACGCAGGTGTGAAACTCACCGTTTTCGCCGCATGGATCGACGCCGGCAGGCAAGTCGTCGAGCAATTGCCTGTCGAATTTACGCCCGGCAAACTCCGCGGACAATTTCTTCCGATCGACGGTTGCGATATAGGCTTCCAACCCGCTCGCGATCATCGCTTGCGCCAGCGGCAAGGTCGGCCGCATCCACAGCGGAAACAGCGGTGTGATGCCGGTGCCGTCGAGCTTCTGCTCGCGGTAGGCCTTGATATCCTCCAGGAACAGGTCGCCGAAGATGATGTGGGTGATGCCCTCGCGGACGGCGCCGGCCACGGCCTCGCCCATTCGCGCCTCGTAAATCGCGTTTGGGCAGGGATAGGGTATCGGCACGATTCGCGGCGGCAATCCGGCAGCATCTAGCTGCGCCCGCAAAATCTCCTGCCGCACGCCGTGGATCGATACCCGGTCAAACGTCTCGGTCACCGTCGTCAAAGCGCCGACGACATCGAATTCGCCGGCGCGCCTGATCTCATGGAGCGCGAACGCGCTGTCCTTGCCGCTCGACCACGAGATCAATGCCTTCGACCGCGGCTGTTTCAATTGATCGGCGCTCCCACTGTTCGCCGCCGCTGTTTCGGAGCGCGTGCGGGCGGCTCGGCATCCCTGAGCGCGCCGATCCTTCGCAGCGCCGCCTCCGCCGCGCGCTCGCCGCTTTCCCAGGCGCCATCAACCGTTCCCCACAGGGTCTCGTGGGTAGCTTCGCCGGCGAGAAACATGCAGCCGATCGGCTCCGACAAAACTCTTCGCGAAGGCTGCCCGCCCGGCGTAGCCGCCGACATCGCGCCGAGCGCAAACGGCGCGGCGTTCCAGCGCGTCGCGGTGAATTTCTTGACGGCAGATGCCGCTTCGCTGCCGAACAGTTTTGTCAGCCACTCGAGCGCGAAGGCGGTCATTGCCTTTTCCCCCTGCGCCGACAGGTCGCGGCCGAACGAGCCTGCGACATCGATCGAGCACAGGGACGACGATCCCGTATTGGCGAACAGAAGCGCCGTGCGTGTCGAGTTGCTCTGCTCGATGATGATTTCGTCGCGGGCGAGCCCCAGCGGATTGCCCGGCAATTGCAGCGCGATGCGGTCGTAGCTGCCGAGGCTCAGTTTGGCCGCGGCATCGAGCTGGCGCTTGGGAATATCAGGGTTGAATCTGATATTGCCCGCCGTCAGCACGTTGCTCGACACCGTGATGACAGCGGCGCGCGCCATGATCTTGCCCGCGGGTGTTTCCACCGTGACATCGCGGTTACTCCAACTGATGCGGCTTGCCGGCGTCGATAGCGAAAGCGGGACCTGCTCGCCAAGTTTTACGATCAGGGTGCCGAGACCCTGGCGGCAGGCGATGACGGCATTGCGCTCCTGCGCACGGGCCCTGTCGATCACCGAGATGTCCTGCAGATCCTTGCCGGTGGCATTGGCGCCGAGCACGAATTCCACCGTCCCCGCCCAATCGCCTAGGTCCTTCGGCAGCACCGAGGCGCATGACACATCGGCTCTGCCGCGCGAGGCATCGTCGATCGCGCGGTTGGCCCGCACAAGCGCCGCCAGAAATTCCTCTGTTTCGCCGGCGCGTGCGTTACGGCGGCCGATGCGGATCTTCTGTCCCGGCGGCGCCGCAGAGATGTCGAGCCCGGCATTGCGCGCCAGCCTGACCATCGGGTTGGTATCGGGATTGTGCATCCACCGCGCGCCGCGATCGAAAGGCACCTCGAACGTCGCCGTATCGGTGAGGCAGCGCCCGCCGATCTGGCCCGTGGCCTCCACCACGATCACCTTGCGGTTCGCCGCCATGATCCGCCGCGCCGCGGCGATGCCGGCCGCGCCTGCGCCGATCACGACAATGTCAGCGTCGCGCGGCAATGGCGCCGCCCATGCGCGCGCTCGAAGCATCGGCGTTGCCGCAAATGCCGCCGAGGCCGAGAGAAAGCCGCGCCGCGTCATTGTCATGTCATGGTTTCCGGAACTTTGATAATCGGCAGAACTTTTGGCGAACTTGCCGCATCCGGGCGCGGGCAGCAACCGTCATGGTGAATCAATCATGATTGATCGCGCCGATGCATGAACTAAATTGCAACGGCTTTCGACCATGATAAGGAAAGACAAAAAACGGCCGGCAAGGCCGCCTGGGGGGAAGAAATGGGCGCAGTGCTCGATACCGTCGGCAAGCTGATCGCGGGCTACCTTCAGAAGGAAGTGCCGGGCTATGAGCCGTTCACGCCGAGCGATCCGGAGCATTTGCGCGGCATCATCGAGCAGGGCGATGTGCTGCTGATCGAAGGCAACAACCGGATTTCCGGCATCATCAAATATCTCACGCAATCCACCTGGTCGCATTCCGCGCTCTATGTCGGTCCGATCGACGGGGCATTCGAGCCCAGCGGCGAACCGCACGTGTTGATCGAGGCCAATATCGGCGAGGGCGTGACCTCGGCGCCGCTTTCGAAATATTTTCCCTATCATACCAGGCTGTGCCGGCCGGTCGGCCTGTCGTTCGAAGATCGCAACACGGTATGCCGCTATGCCATCAACCGGATCGGCTTCGGCTACGACACCAAGAACATCCTCGATTTGATGCGCTACCTCTTTCCGATGCCGATCCCGCAGCGCTGGCGGCGGCGGATGATCGCGTTCGGCTCGGGCGATCCCACCAAGATCATCTGCTCGGCCTTGATCGCGCAAGCCTTCGATGCCGTGCGCTATCCGATCTTGCCCAAGATCACGCTCGCCGGCTCCAGGCAGGCCCGGCGCGAAATCCTGCACATCCGCGATTCCTCGCTCTACATGCCGCGCGATTTCGACATCTCGCCCTATTTCGAAATCGTCAAACCCACCATCGTGCACGGCTTCGACTACACCGCCTTGCACTGGGCCGACAAGCAGAAGCCGCTCCAGGAGGTAGCGGGCCAATTCGGCGTGTTTCCACAAGCGATCGACTCGCCGCCGCTTGTTCCTGAAGAGACTGACGAAGAGACGCCGGTTCCGGCTGAAGAAGTAGCATTGGCCGGCGAACAGGCAACGCTGGTCGAGCGCATCACCGTGTCGGAGCATTTTGTGGCCGTCGAATACGTCGCCGCGTGCCCGCCGGAGACCCGCGCCGAACCGCCGGAGCGCGAGCCGGAGATTGCGGCATAAGACGGCTTCATTCGATCGACGCGGCACACCCAAACCCCATTCCCACGCCACTTCCGGACGTGAATCCGCGTTCCCGCGGCACGATATGCCCGAGTTGTGCAATCCGCTCGCCTCTTAAAACAGAGGGCGCAGGGAATGCCGGGCGCCCAATGCGCCCGCAGCCTCGCGTGCAAATGAAAAAAGCACACGAGCATAGTCACCACGGTCACACCGGAACGACCCGGCATTCCCCGCGCAATGGTTTTACGGCTTACTTCGCGCTCTCCCCGGTGACCAGGCTTGTTTGACACCGTCGCCTGCGCGTCTTCTCGCAGACTTGACGCCGACCCTGGGGCGTCAGAACGACACGACTTC
>DASSGM010000285.1:0-10407 GCA_035693465.1 Bradyrhizobium sp.
ATGGTGGTCACGGCGATGATGGGGTTTGTCGTGATCTGGAGAGTCTGGAGATGGTCGGCATTGGCGGCCGCGGCGCTGATTGTCCCATTTCTGTTTCTCGATCTGACGTTTCTCGCAGCGAACCTCTTGAAAGTATTCGAGGGCGGCTGGGTGCCGTTGGCGCTCGGAGCCGTGGTCATGCTGCTGATGTACACCTGGCGGCACGGCAGCCGGCTTCTGTTCGAGAAATCGCGCAAGCTGGAATTTCCGCTGCTCGACCTGGTAGCGATGCTGGAAAAGCGGCCGCCGCAGCGGGTTTCCGGCACTGCGGTATTCCTGACCAGCGATCCCGCCAGTGCACCGACGGCGCTGATGCACAGCTTGAAGCACTACAAGGTGTTGCATGAAAAGAATGTCATCCTCACCATCGAAATCGCGCCAACGCCACGGATCGACCCGGCGGAGCGGGTGAGGCTGGAACAGATCAGCACGACCTTCTCCAAGGTGAGGCTGCGGTTTGGATTTATGGAATCGCCGAACGTGCCGAAAGCGCTGGCGATCGCCCGAAAGCTGGGATGGCAATTCGACATCATGTCGACGTCGTTCTTTCTGTCGCGGCGCGCGCTCAAGCCGGCCGCGCATTCCGGAATGCCGCGCTGGCAGGATCACCTTTTCATTGCGCTCAGCCGCACCGCTAACGACGCAACCGACTATTTTCAGATTCCGAGCGGACGGGTGGTCGAGGTGGGAACGCAGGTGACCATCTAGGATGCCCTGCAAAGCTTGATTTTCGTCGCGTGAGGGGCGAGGCTGGCGCCGACGGGCGGGCTATCCGTAGCGCCCCTGTTGGATTCGCTGATACGCGCGTATTCCGCAAAAGGTGGATGCCGGTTTTGCGAATAGAATACGCGCAAAGTTAATGCACTGACGATCGGAGGATATGCGTGGCGGACCAGGTTCACGATTTGGCGCCGGAAGATGTGGCGAAGGGAATGGCCGAGGGCCGTTACCTGCTGGTCGATGTCCGCGAGCCGAACGAGGTTGCGGTCGAAGCCTATCCCGGCGCAGCCCTGGTTCCGCTTTCGAGTTTTGATCCGCAGGATATTCCGGATCCCGGTGGCAAGCAGGTGGTGTTTGCCTGCCGCTCAGGGAAACGGTCGGTGACGGCTTCGCTGGCCGCTCAGGCCGCGGGCTTGCCTTACGACAATCACCTTGCCGGCGGCTTGCTGGCCTGGAAGGCAGCGGGATTGCCGACCAAGACCGGCGGCTGACCATTGCCATGACGTCCATGAACAAGGTGTTTGCGGATCTTCCCGTCACCGTTTTCGAGGCGATGTCGCAGCTCGCGCGCGACAACAACGCGATCAATCTCGGACAGGGTTTTCCCGACGATCCCGGCCCGGAAGACATTCGCCGCGCGGCGGCGGATGCGGTGATGAACGGCTACAACCAGTATCCATCGATGCTGGGCATTCCGGAATTGCGGCAGGCGATCGCGGCCCATTACGGGCGCTGGCATGGCCTCGTGCTCGATCCCATGACCGAAGTGATGGTGACATCGGGCGGCACCGAAGCCTTGACCAGCGCGATCCTGGCCGTGGTGGAGCCTGGCGACGAGGTCGTCGCTTTCCAGCCGGTATACGACTCCTATCTGCCGATCATCCGCCAGGCCGGTGGTATCCCGCGTCTGGTCCGCCTCGAGCCGCCGCATTGGCGGCTGACGGAGGAGGCGCTGCGAAGCGTCTTCAACCACAAGACCAAGGCCGTGCTGTTCAACAATCCGCTCAATCCCGCCGCGGTGGTCTATCCGCGCGAGGACCTCGAACTGCTGGCGCGGTTCTGCCGACAGTTCGATACTGTCGCGATCTGCGACGAGGTCTGGGAGCACGTGATCTTCGATGGCCGCGAGCATATTCCGCTGATCACCATTCCCGGCATGCGCGAGCGCACTATCAAGGTTGGTTCCGCCGGCAAGATTTTTTCGCTGACGGGCTGGAAGATCGGATTTGTCTGCGCGGCGCCGCCGCTGTTGCGCGTCGCCGCCAAAGTGCACCAGTTCCTTACCTTCACCACCGCGCCCAATCTTCAGGCGGCGGTCGCCTACGGCCTCGGCAAGCCGGCCGATTATTTTTATCAAATGCGTCAAGAGCTGGCGCGGAGCCGCGACCGTCTGACCGCCGGACTGGAGAGTATCGGCTTTCCGGTTCTTCGCTCGCAGGGCACTTATTTTCTCACCGTCGACCTTTCCCCGCTCGGCCTTAACGAAACCGACGAGGCATTCTGCAAGCGCATCGTGACCGACTACAAGGTCGCGGCCATCCCGGTGTCGGCCTTTTATGAAAAGGATGCCGTGACCTCGGTGGTGCGTTTTTGCTTCGCCAAGCAGGACGCAACTCTCGACACCGCGCTGGAACGCCTGTCGGACGCGGTGCACCGCCGAAGAGGCTGATGACGATGTATGGCTGGACCCGAACTGAAATCCGATTTGTTGCCGCAATTGTCGCGGCGTTGGCCTTGCTGTTGCCGCCCGCGAAAGCGGAGGAGCGCACGGTCAATTTCTACAACTGGTCGAACTACATCGCCCCGGGGGTGCTGGAGGACTTCACCAGGGAAACCGGCATCAAGGTCGTCTACGACACCTTCGATGCCAATGAGACATTGGAGACGCGACTGCTCGCGGGGAAATCAGGCTACGATGTCGTCGTTCCCACAGCCTATTTTCTGCAGCGCCAGATCACGGCCAGGGTTTTCCAGAAGCTCGATAAATCAAAATTGCCGAACCTCGCCAACGCCTGGCCGGTGGTGACGAAACAGCTCGCTGTCTATGACCCCGGTAATCTCTACGGCGCCAACTACATGTGGGGCACCACCGGCATTGGCTACAACGTCAAGGCGGTACAGAAAATTCTCGGCGCCGAGGCCAAGATCGACAGTTGGGACCTCGTCTTCAAACCGGAGAACCTGGCCAAGTTCAAGGATTGCGGCATTCACATGCTGGATTCGGCCGATGATATTTTTCCGGCGGCATTGAGCTATCTCGGGCTCGATCCCAATTCGACCAGACAGGCCGACCTCGAGAAGGCCGCCGATCTGGTGTCGAAGATCAGACCCAATGTCCGCAAGTTTCATTCGTCGGAATATCTGAGCGCGCTGGCCACCGGCGAGATTTGTTTCGTGGTGGGGTGGTCGGGCGACATCATGCAGGCGCGGAGCCGCGCCGCCGAGGCCAGGAATGACATCGAGATCGGCTATGCCATTCCCAAGGAAGGCGCGCAGATGTTTTTCGACAATCTTGCGATCCCGGCCGATGCGAAGAATGTCAACGAGGCCTATGAGCTGATCAACTATCTCTACCGGCCGGAAGTCGCGGCAAGAAATTCCGATTTTCTGTCCTACGCCAACGGCAATCTGGCGAGCCAGAAGCTGATCGACCCGAAAATCCTCAACGACAAGAACATCTACCCGGACGAGGCGACGCTCAAAAAGCTGTTCGTGATCACCGCGCGCGATCCAGCGACGCAGCGCATCATCAACCGGCTCTGGACAAAGGTGAAGACGGGAAGATAGTGCTCGCCGTCATTCCGGGATGTGCGTAAGCACCAGACCTCAGATGTGCAATTGCACATCGGGGAATCTCGAGATTCCGGGTTCGATGCGTTGCATCGCACCGGAATGACTCTTCGCAGCCTAGCGCCAGCGGCGGTGCAGCCACAGCCATTGATCGGGATATTCGCGGATCCAGCCCTCGACCACCGAGGTAATCGCCTGCGTCGTGCCCTGAACGTCGATTTTACCCGCGGCGTCGCGGACCGGCTCTACTTCTTCAGATAGTTCGGCGCGAAAGCGGTGACCGGGCAGGCGGACGACGCGGACGCCGTGAATTGGACATTCGACCTGCCGCAATAGCCGGGCCAGCATCGGATTGGCCCGGGTCTTGCGGCCGAAGAAGGTGACCTCGACGCCATTGGTAAGATACTGATCGACCAGCATGGCTACGTGCTGACCGTTCTGCAACGCCTCCGCAAGCTTTAGCGGGGCGTCGCGGCCGGCCGGAATCAGCGTACCCATTTTTACCGCACGCATTTCCTGGATCGCGCGATCGGCGGAGGCGATGTTCGGACGCCGGTACAGGATCGCGGCGTCCAGTCCGTGGGCGACCGCGGCCACGGCCGGCAGTTCCCAGTTGCCGAGATGACTTGCGAAGATCAGCGCCGGCTTACCATCGAGCCGCAGTTGCGCAAACAGCTCATGAGTGCGCGGCGGGATTTCGATGCGGCTTTGTTCGGGGTAGGCGGGGTCGTGCTCCCAGATATGATCGAGATGGGCGAATTCGGCACCGACGCGACCAAGATTGTCCCAAACGCCTGCCAGCATAGTCTCGATCTCCGCAGGCGATTTTTCCGGAAATGCGGCCGTGAGATTGGCGCGGCCGATCCGTTGCTCGCGCATCATCGGGCCGATGGAGCGAGTGATCCGGCCGAACAGGTTCGCGGTCTTGATTGGATCGAAATAACGGGTGGTGCGCAGCATTCCGATGGTCAGCGCACCGACCGCGGCTTCGGCGATCGGCTTGGTGGCCTCGCGAATACGGGCCCTGGCGCGAGGGAGCAAGCGGCTCATTTGCAAGAATGGCTGACTTGCTAGACCGGTTCGCGCGTCAGAATCAGCGAGGCGTTCTGGCCGCCGAAGCCGAACGAATTCGACATCACGGTGGTGACGCGGGCGTCGCGCGCCTTGTTGGGCACGACGTCGAAGGGAATCGCCGGATCCGGAACATCGTAATTGATGGTCGGTGGAATCCGCTGATGTTCAAGCGTCAGCAGCGAGAACACCGCTTCCACCGCGCCGGCGGCAGAGAGCGTATGGCCTACCATCGACTTGTTGGACGATACCGGAATTTGCGTGGCGTGCCCGCCGAACACCGTCGAGATTCCCAGATATTCCATCTTGTCGTTTTCCGGCGTGCCGGTGCCGTGTGCGTTGATGTAGTCGATCTGCTCGGCGACGATTCCCGCATCCGACAATGCGTTGCGCACGCATCCAATGATCGGCTTGCCGTCCGGGCTGGAGCGGGTGCGGTGGAAAGAATCCGCAAGTTCGCCGCATCCGGCGACGATGCCGAGGATTTTTGCGCCGCGTGCTATCGCGGCCTCATAGCTTTCCAGCACCAGCGCGCCTGCGCCCTCCGCCATCACAAAGCCGTCGCGATTCTTCGAGAACGGCCGTACCGCCGCCTGCGGCGGATCGTTGTGGGTTGACAGCGCCGACAGCAATGAGAACCGGACCAGGGCTTCCGGATTGACTGAACCGTCGGTCGCAACGCACAGCGCCGCGTCCGTCTCGCCGCGGCGAATGGCTTCAACGCCGAGCTGAATGGCGGTGGCGCCTGACGCGCATGCCGTGGAAAGCGAGATCGGCGAACCCTTGGTGCCGAACACCTCGGCCAGGTGATCGGCCACCGAGCCGAACAGAAAACGCCGGTGATATTGCGTGAACCTGCCGCCGCCGCTGACCCGCAGCATGGCGTCATAGTCGACGTCGGTCTTCCCGATCGCGCGCCCAAGTTCCTCGCGTTGCGGCCACTCGACCTCGATAGGGGCAACCGCAAGGAACAGCGGCCCTGGAAAATCACCTTTGCTGCCGATTCCGGATTCCGCGACGGCTTCTTCAGTGGCGATATCGGCAAGCCGCTCCGAAAGATCGGTCGATGTAAAAGGCTCGACCGGCACGAAATCAACCGTGCCGGCCATCGTTGTTTTCAGTCCCTCGATGGGAAAACGGGTGATGGTCCGAATGCCGGATTCGCCGGCGGTGAGCTTTGCCCAGTTGTCGGCCTTGCCGGCGCCGAGCGATGTCACGACGCCCATGCCGGTGACTACGACGATCGGTCTTCCCAATTTATCCCGTGTTGCTGTCATGTTTTCCCCGCCGGTGCAGCGCCGTGCTCACTTGATCGCTTCGACCAGGGCCATGCCTTCGCCCCGCCAGTGACCGGCCCCGACGACTACAATCTGTGTCGGCGGCCTGGACATTTCAACCTCGAGCCCCGTGGTATCGTTGGGCGGAAACAGCGCCTCGCGGGAAAGCGAAAGCGCCGCCAGCGCCAGCCCCAGCGGAAACTGCGTCTCCATGGTGTGACCGAACATCGTGCCGGTAGCCCGCACCGGGACGTTTGGATGCTCGCGCAGGAACGCCCGCTCTTCGGATGTGACCGGTTCGGCGCCGGTCGCGCCGGTGATGATAGCACCCTTGTCCCCGAGCTTTCCGACTTTCGACCACAGCTTTTCCAGCGTCGCGGTGATCTCGCCGGGGCGCTTGCGGTGCGCCAGATCGGAGACGACGTTGCTCAGGCGCGCATAGGGTTTCGCACCGCGTGCTTCCGCGTGCGCCCTGGACTCGATGACCAGAAAAGCACCGGCGGAACCCAGCGCGAAGCCGGCGTTTTTCTGGCGTGCCCAAACCGGGGCAAATTTCTCCTTGAGATTGAAATCACCGAATTCATAGAGCACCAACAGGTCCTTGCGCTCGCCGTTTTGCGAACCGCCGATCAGCGCAATGTCGCTTTGACCGGCGGCGATGCGTGCGAGCGCGATCCTTGCCGCGTCAACGCCGGCGGCTTCCTCGCCCATGAAGGTGCGCGACGACCCGGTTACCCCGTGCACAATGGCGATATTGCCCGCCAGCAGGTTTGAAAGCTGCGCCAGGAACAGCGTCGGACGCAGATCGTTCATCAGCCGTTCGTTGAGAAAGCCGGGAGCGGAGTTGCCTTTCGCTTCCAGATTGAGGATGTTGCTGTCCACCGCGAGATCGCGTTCGCCACCACCGGCGGCGACAATCATGTCCATCCGTCCGAGAATTTCCTTGTTGCCTTTCACGCCGGCCGAATCCAGCGCGAGCCCGGCGGCATAAGTCCCGATACGTTGCCAGGCTTCCATTTGACGCTGATCGCCTTTCTTGGGGATCTGCGCGTCAAAATTTAGCGGCGCCAGCGGATGGACGATGTATGGCGCAAAACCCTTTTCATCGACGTTGATGCGCCGCGCATTGAGCGCCTCCCAGTTCGCCTCCAGCCCTTCACCGAGTGAGGTGGCGAGGCCGATGCCGGTGATCCAGACTTCCGTCGATCCCGGGTGCGAGGGTTTCGCCTCAGTCATGAGCGATGGTCTGCTGTGGAAAGCCGACGCGCTTGCCCATGGCATCCATGTGTCTGCGCAAATCCGGATTCGGGAAGGGAATATGGCTGAATGTGATGGTCGCGTTGCACCTCAGCTTGCCGCCGACCCTTACCTTCGCTTCGGTCATCGCATAACCCGAGCCTTCGTGAAGCACGTTGGCGTCGATCGTCAGCAATTCTCCGGGCGACACAAAGCCGCGCATCTTGGCTTCCTTGACCGCGGCGAGAAACGGCATGCGCTCGAATTTCATCAGCGCGAGAAGCAGCCAACCCGAGGTCTGCGCCATCGATTCGATCAGCAAGACGCCGGGCATGATTGGATAGCCCGGGAAATGCCCCTCGAAGATGGTGTTGTGCTGAGGAACCTGCGCTTCGACCTGAATGGTCTTGTTGTCGATGTTGAGGTCGACAATCCGGTCGATCAGCTGGAAATATTCAAGCTGCATGGCGGGCGATTAGGCGCCCACGCCCTTGGCGGCGACCAATTCGTCGATGCGCGCGCTGAGGTTTTTCAGGACAAAGTATTGTTCGGTCGTCGCCTTTCCGTCGTTGACTTCCTGTGTCCATTTCTCCAGCGGCAGCTTGATCCCGAATGCCTTGTCGATGGCAAACGCAATGTCGAGAAAATCGAGGCTGTCGATCCCCAAATCGTCGATTGCGTGGCTCTCGGGCGTGATCGTGTCGCGTGGAATGTCGCAGGTTTCAGCGATGATCGTGGCGACCTGATCGAATGTAGATGACATCACTAAGCCTTTGATATATTGAGGATAAGTTCCAGGATGGCACGGCAGGCGGGCGCGGCGCCCCGAAATGCCCCATCCGCGGTCCGGAGTCGAGTGCCCGTATATCGGAGCGCCGCTCCGAGTTCAATGGAGGCGGGCTTTGCCCGCACATTGCAATTTGAAGGCCAAAACGGGCGATCTTGTTGAAACTGCTAGAAATGCGCTGTGGAAATGCGGGCGCAATCGCGCCGGCCCATCAGCACGCAGTCCTGGGTGTTGCGCAGATCCGCAATGCTCACGGCGAGCCAGATTCCAATGGCCGTCAGCGCCACGGTAAAAGCCAGGGCCGCAACATTGGCCAGCATGCGATGGCGAAAATCGTCCGATTCGTCGCGGTCTCGCTCGTAGCGCGACAGGTCGTTCGGCTCTCGCGGGGCGTAGTCCTGAACAGGCTGGTCGCCCAGGTTCCCCAGCCGGCCGGGCGGCCGAGCCAGGGTGCGCGGCCGGAATTTGAGCACGCGATGCTCCTGTTCCGACGCGATGGGCTGCTGGGTCGTCACTGCTGCCAGCTCCGGGACATCCTGATCTTATTTAGCATGCTCGCGAGGCTATTCGCTGAAAATGTTGGTCGAAACGACCACACCTCCAGGGTTTTGTGGAACCTGACGTAAAGATTCCGGTGAAGAAGTCCACCGCTCCGGCTTTTGATCATCCTTTCAAAATCCCTTGAGGGCGCAAAAGCATTTAACCGCCTGTGCCATCATGACATAACTGAACGGGTTCAAGAGCGATTTTCTGGCGGTCGAACAGGGATTTAAAATCATGGCGAATACGCGTGAACCGATCCTGCAGCCGATTCCGATCCTCTCATTGCATCCAACCCAGATGACGGTCGGAATGAGAGAGGTGAAGGAAAAGCGCAAGCGCTTGCGGGAGCACTGGCGGAAGCACAAGAAGATAAAGCAGGGCGAGTTTCTGGGCAGACATATGATCCCCGTGGTGCTTGGTCCGGACAAGCGCCACTACGTGGTCGATCATCACCATCTGGCGCGCGCGCTTCATGACGAAGGCGTGGCGGATATTATCGTCACCGTCATCGCCGATCTCACCATGGTTGACCGCGATGCATTCTGGGGTGTGCTCGATAGTCACAAGTGGGCCTATCCCTACGATGCCAAGGGCCAACGCCAGCACTTCAGGAACATTCCAAAGACGGTGGTGGACCTCAAGGACGATCCATTCCGCAGCCTCGCCGGCGAATTGCGACGCGTCGGCGGCTTTGCCAAGGACACCACACCGTTCAGCGAATTTCTGTGGGCGGATTTCCTGCGCCGCAGGTTATCGCGCAAGAGCGTGGAAGCCGATTTCGACAAGGCCATGGAAAAAGCGCTGGCCCTGGCGAAAAGCAAGGATGCGATCTATTTGCCGGGCTGGTGCGGGCCAAGCTCGGACGACTAGCCCGGCGGCGTATCGAGCGGTGAAGCAGAAGCAGCAGACGGCTGTTCCGGATCGTTGCTGCCGCCGAGCGTACGATGGAGCCAGCGCTCGACGCGGCGGCCGACAATCAGAAGCGCGAACGCGAACACCAGCGCAGTTCCGACAACGCGCCACTGCCCGACACCGCAGGCGATGCCAATACAGGCCGCCAACCAGGTGCAGGCCGCGCTGGTAAGCCCGTGAACCCGAAAATGATGCTGCGTATGGACAATAACGCCCGCGCCGAGAAAGCCAATGCCGGTGAGGATGCCTTGAATGACGCGGCTGCCGGCATCGGTAATTTTCTCATGATCGGGCGATGGTTCGGCCAGCAGCACGACCATGGCGGTGGCAAGACCCACCAGACCAAGGGTCTTCAAGCCGATCGGTTTGCCCTGAAGATCGCGATTAAGCCCGATCAGGCCGCCGGCAAGCGTGGCGGCGCCAAGGCGCAGCAAGATCTCCGGCCAATCCAGCAATGCGACGGCCTCCAGCTTCGTGGTTCGCAACGATAGGCCAATGTTCGCGATCTCTCAATCGCGGAAATGGGAATCGCGGCCGAGAGTTATTTCGGCAATCGCCCCATCATGTAGAACTCGTCATTCGGGCGCATGCCGGTGACGTTGGCCATCCGGTTCGACAGGGCGAAGAATGCCGAGATCGCGGCGATATCCCAAATATCGTCGTCGCTAAATCCGTGGCTGGCAACGGCACTGACATCCGCTTCCGAAATGCTGTGCGCCTCGGTGCTCACCTTCATCGCGAAGTCGAGCATGGCTCTCTGGCGCGGCGTGATATCCGCCTTGCGGTAGTTGACGGCGATCTGATCCGATATCTGCGGGTTCTTGGCCCGGATGCGCAGGATCGCGCCGTGCGCGATCACGCAATAGAGGCATTGGTTGGCGCTGGAAGTGGCGACCACGATCATCTCGCGCTCGGCCTTGGTCAGCCCGCCGTCCTTTTCCATCAGCGCATCGTGATAGGCAAAGAACGCCCGAAATTCGTCAGGGCGATACGCCAGCGTCAGGAACACGTTGGGTATGAAGCCGGATTTCT
>DASSGM010000286.1:0-3014 GCA_035693465.1 Bradyrhizobium sp.
CTATCGTCGCGATTAGGACAGCGTCTGGCTAAACAGCCACACGCCCCATGCCAAAAATCCCGCGCCTGCAATGCGCGAAATCACTCGGCCGGCCGGTACGACCTTCTCGACCAGCACAAAAAACGAGATCGCCGCGATCCAGAGCACATTCATTACCCCGCCGACGAACAACAATGCCATCAGCGCCCAGCAGCAGCCGACGCAATAAAGACCGTGACGGATGCCGAGCATCATCGATCCCGCGGCGCCGCCGCGGAAGCCGCCGTGCTGCTGGATAAATAGCCACGGCGTTTGACATTGCCGCAGACATACGTCCTTGAGAGGTGTCCATTGATAGAGCCCGGCCGCGATCAACACGATGCCGCCGAGCACGTTCGTCGCGCCGGCCATCATCGGAGTTAGCAGACTCGCTCGTTCCAGCGCCCATTGCGCGGAGGTCGCGGCCAGCGCGAACGCGATCCAGACCAGAAGATAGCCGCCGACGAACCACCCGGTCGCGGCCAGCGGCTTGCCGGCACTCGCCGCCTGCCGTCCGACCCGCGCATAGAGCAGGATCATGGGCATGCTCGACGGCGTCATCATGCCGATCATCATCACCGCCCACATCGCGAACACGAATGCAAATTCAATTGGCTGCCAGGGCGCGACTGCCGGCGCCATGAGACCCATGCCGGCGGGAATCATCCGAAAGCCGGTCATGTCCATGCCGCCCATCTCCATGTCGGCGGCAAGCCACAACACGTAGACCCAGGCCAGCGCTATCACCATCACCAGGGCTGCGGCCACGACAATGCGGTCGCGCCGCAGCACGGACTGAAGTGCAGCCTCAATCATATTCGCTTAGTGAACTATGCCGCTCTGGCAGAGATGAATTTCGGCGAATTGTCCATAGGAGTCGGAAAGCGTTAGCTGGATCGGGCGCGACGTCTTGGTCCAACCGCGTCCGATTTCGGCAAGCGTGTACTCAAAACCGTCGACCATGTCGATACGCACCCGGTGCTCCTTGCCCGTCACCGGGTTGAGGATCGGCTCGCCGCGGCCTTCGATCACGCCCGGCACAACCAGTCGCGCCTTTCGTGCTCCAATGTCGACCTCAAATTCTATGGGAGCGAAGATTGGATCATGCAGTTTTTCGAGCGTCGAGGCGAATACGCTGAACACGGTCGCTGCCGGTTCGGTATCCTGGCCGGTAAGGATTCGCAGCAATGCGCCACGCTGCGCCTCAGTCGCCCGCTCGTCGATGATGACCGCCGCTTCGCCTTTGCCCTCATGGACTGCGCCGGGCCAACGAAAAATTCCGACAAACTTCAGCCCGTCCAGCTTGGTTGACCCGTGATGACCTTGCACGATCTCGAACCCGCCGACCGCCTGACAATGTCCGTGAGTTGGCAATCCATTGAACTGGCAAGGACAGCCGTAGGAGCAGTTGCAGTTGGCGAATTCGCGCCCCTTAATTGTCCATTGAGTGTCTGCCATTGTCGCCTCCTGACAGCTGTCGTTTTTTTGGGAGCAGATTAGTCACGAGCCTTCGCTCACCCTGAACAATAACACATCGACGGTCCATTCGGAAGTCGGGCTATCGGATGGTGGCGCTACCGCGGCATCACTCGAAGCAAGTGGGATTGCGATATCTTTTATTTGGCTCTGGTCCGCTCACGCACGCGGCCGTAGGCGGGGCGTGCCAGGCAATCGTCAAGCCATCGTGTCGTGTTCGTATGACCAGACATATTGACGCGCGCCATTTTGCCCCAGATGAGAATGCTGGCCACGTTCAAGTCGGCGACGGTAAAGTCATTGCCGGCCAGATACTCGCGCCCGGCCAATGCCTCGTTGAGGATTCCGAGCGGCTTTCTCAACAGCAACTCGTCGCGTTCGGCATACGAAGGATCGCGGGCGGATTCGGTCAGCAGTGCGCGATGCTGCAGCAAATCAAGCAGCAGCGCCTCCATCTCCAGGACGGCCCAGAAGCTCCATTGGGCCGCCAAGCCCAGGATTTCGGGCCGGGCGCAATGCATCGGTCCCTGGTATTTTTGTGCAAGGTAGAGGTTGATGGCCATTGACTCCCACAACACCACCTCACCATCGACCAACGTCGGAATCCGTGCATTCGGATTGAGCCGCAGATATTCGGCGCTTTGCAGATCGTCGGCGCGGGTACTTTTCTCTATCAGCCGATAGGGCTCGCCCACTTCCTCCAGCATCCACAAGCACCGCATCGCCCGGGATCTGGGGTTGCCATATAGTTGAAGCATCGTTTGCCTCCGAACCACCTGATACGAGGAACGCTGCCCGGGGCAGCTCTATGCTCAGACTAAATCAGTTTCTCGCTGGGGCGACGGGCGAGCGATCCCTCCCAGGCGGCCTTGTTGACCGGAAAAGCAGGCAGCTCCCCGCGTAACGCGGTCAGGATTTGATCTGCGGCCGAACGGGCGAGCTGCAAGGATGCTTCGATCGTCGCGCCCGCTATATGCGGGGAGAACGTGACTCTTGGATTAGTCAACAGGGGATGTCCGCGCGGAAGCGGCTCGGGATAGAAGGCATCAATTCCGGCTGCAAAAAGATGCCCATTCTGGAGTGCATCATTCAGCGCGAGGAAATCCACCACCTGCCCGCGCCCGGTGTTGATTACGATGGCGTCCTTTGGGAGCATAGCCAGCTCCTTCGCGCCGATCATGTTGCGCGTCTCCGGTGTTAGTTCGGGCACAAGCACCAGGATCTGGCTCTCGCGAAGCATGGCATCAAGATCGGACATCATTTCCACAGCCGCAAGCCGAGCAAGGCGGGGATTGACGTAAGGATCATAACCCAACACGCGGCAATGGAATCCGTACTTCAGCTTGCGTGCCAGTTCCGAGCCAATATACCCAATACCGACAATCCCGACGGTTCTCCCCTCGAGCTCTATGATTTTCAAGCCTGAGCGCATCGTCCAGGCGGAGCCATCGCGCACGCCCTTGTCACCCCACACCAGTTGCTTGGCTGTCGCCAATATCATCATGATCGTGTGCTCGGAA
>DASSGM010000287.1:0-2625 GCA_035693465.1 Bradyrhizobium sp.
TGCCCTTGCGGGTCAGGACGTATTCGTATCGCTCGGGATTGACCTGGTATCGCCGCCTCTCGATCAATGCCTGATCTTCAAGATGCTTCAACCGATCCGACAGGGTGGCGTTGGTCACGCCGGTTGACCGGCGCAGGTCCTCATATCTGGCAAGCCCAAGCGATAGGTCGCGCAGAATCAGCACGGCCCAACGGTCGCCGATCGCCTCCAGGACGCCGGCTATCGAGCACGCCATCCCTTCAAAGCTCTTTGAGCGCATAAAGTGCTTGCCTCCGAGTCACTCTTATCATTAGAGTGATAGCCTGTCCAGCCCAGTCCGCTGGGATAGGCCGAGATAACGAGGCCACCGAATTCGGCACAACGGGGACAATGAGCATGAGCGAGCTTCGCGATCTGGTGATCGATGCGCACGGCGGCATCGAGCGCTGGAATAAAGTGAAAGCCATCGAAGCTAACATGTCCATCACCGGCGCGATGTGGGCACGCAAGGGCTGGCCCGACGCCCTCAAAGCCGTCCACGTCACGGCCGACACCAAACACCAATGGATCAGCTACCGGCCCTTCATCAGCGAAGGCATGTGCAGCGTATGCACTCCCGACCGGACCCTCATCGAAGCGCAGGACGGAAAACCCATCAAGGACCGCAACAATCCCCGCGCTGCCTTTGACGGCCATACCGTCGAAACTCCTTGGGACGATTTGAATCTCGCCTATTTCAGCGGCTACGCAATGTGGAATTATCTCAACGCGCCTTTCATCTTTGCCTTGCCCGGGTTCAAGACGGAAGAGATCGAGCCCTGGAATGACAACGGCGAAAAACGAAGGCGGCTCAGGGTCGTGTTTCCGGATCACATCGCAACCCACTGCCCGGAACAGATTTTCCACATCAATGGCGAAGGCTTGATGTGCCGAATGGACTACAGCGCGCCGGTGACCGGCGGTGCGCCAACCGCGCATTACATATCGGAACACAAGGATTTTTCCGGAATCAAGATTGCCACCAAGCGGCGGGCGCTTCGCAGGAAAGCGGACGGCACCGCAATTCCACTTCCGATCTTCGTGGCGATCGATATCGCCGATGTCCGCCTCTCATGAGCGGACATCCCTTTTCGCGGCTGCTGTCGGAGGAACCAATGATTGAAACCGATGAAAAACATCACGTCGTAACCATCAACGTCAATGGCATCAGTCAGACTGTTTCGGTCGAAGCGCGAGAACTTTTGGTTCATCTGTTGCGAGACGATCTCGGCCTCACGGGAACCCATGTCGGTTGCGACACGTCGCAATGCGGCGCCTGCACCGTCGATATCGATGGACAGGCCGTCAAATCCTGCACGGTGCTCGCGGTAATGGCGAATGGATCGTCGATCACGACCATCGAGGGTCTGGCGCCGGACGGCGGCCAGCTGCATCCGATTCAGGCCGCTTTCCATGAGCACCACGCATTGCAGTGCGGCTTCTGTACCGCTGGGATGATCATGAGCGTCCGCCAGTTGCTCAAGCAAAACCCGCATCCAACCGAGAGCGAGATCCGCCACAACCTCACAGGCAACATCTGCCGCTGCACCGGCTATACCAACATCGTGCGCGCAGTTGCTTCGCTGGCGTCGGAGGCACGGCCATGACTGAAGCAACCGCAATCAAATATATCGGCCAGCCGTTGCGGCGACGCGAAGACTTCAAATTCGTCACCGGCAGAGGACGCTATACGGACGACATGAAAGCGCCCGGCATGTTGCATATGGCGGTGCTGCGGTCGCCTCATGCTCACGCCATCATCAAGAAGGTCGATCTCTCCGCGGCAAAGGCAGCACCCCGCGTCCGCCTGGCGTTATCCGGTGCCGATCTCGCCGGCAAGATCGGCTCGATTGTGCCCAATTGGATCATGCCGGGGACGAAGGTGCCGGACCGGCCGGTCATCGCCATCGACCGGGTACGCTTTGTCGGCGAATGCGTCGCGCTGGTGGTGGCCGAGAGCCAGGCCAGGGCCCACGATGCCATCGGACTTATCGAGGTCGACTACGAACCGCTTCCCGCGGTTGTCGATGAAGAAGCGGCGATCCGTGACGGCGCGCCGCAGCTCCACGACAACGTGCCGAACAACATCACCACGGTCTACAAGGTCGGCGGCGGCGACTACAAAAAGGCCGCGCGGGAGGCCGATCAGGTCATCAGCCTTCGCATTGTCAACAATCGCCTGATCCCGACCTGCATGGAGACGCGATCCATTCTGGCCGAGCCAAATGTTGACGGCACCCTGACCGCTTACCTTCAGAGCCAGGTGCCCCACATGCATCGCCGCTGGATCGCCGACACCGTCGGCATTTCCGAACATCAATTGAGGATTGTGGCGCCGGATATTGGCGGCGGTTTCGGCGCGAAGATGCATCTCTACCCGGAGGAGTTGCTTTGCCCATATCTGGCGCGCCGGCTCGGCGCACCCGTGAAGTGGTGGGAATCACGCTCCGAAAGCCATCAGTCGACAAACCATGGCCGGGCGCATACCGAGACCCTCGAAATCGCGCTTCGCAATGACGGCAAGATCCTCGGTCTGAAAGTTGAGACGCTGGGCAATGTCGGCGCCTATTTGTCGAACATGGCAACCGGCGGTCCGACGGTGAATAC
>DASSGM010000288.1:0-3993 GCA_035693465.1 Bradyrhizobium sp.
CTCCCCATGGGGACACGTCCGGGGCAGATCGATCCCGGCGTCGTGCTCTATCTCATATCCGAAAAGGGAATGTCGGCATCGAACGTACAGAATTTTCTCTATCGCGACTGTGGATTGAAAGGACTCTCCGGCGTCAGCAACGACATGCGCGAGCTGGAAGCGAGCGAAGATCCTCATGCGATACTGGCGATCGAGTATTTCGTCTACCGGATCGGCCTCAACGCGGGAATGCTCGCGGCAGCGCTGCAGGGAATTGATGCCTTTGTGTTCACGGCCGGTATCGGGGAAAATGCGGTCCGCATCAGGGCGCGCATAGCCGAACAGCTGAAATGGCTCGGAGTCGTGCTCGACCACGCCGAGAATTCGCGACACGCACGGCTGATATCGCGGTCCGACAGCGGGATCCCGGTATACGTCGTACCGACGGACGAGGAGTTGATGATCGCGCAGCACACATTGTCGCTCCTTCTGAACCGACCATCGGCCACCGCGAACCGTGCGAGGGTGTCATGACTATTCCCGTTTTTCCGGATACCAAGGTCGCCTTGAAGGGCAAAAAAGGCCTGATCGTTGGCATCGCCAACGACCAATCGATCGCCTGGGGCTGTGCGAAGGCGTTCCGCGCGCTTGGGGCCGATCTGGCGGTCACCTATCTCAATGATCGCGCCAAGAAGCACGTCGAGCCTCTGGCGCAGGCGCTGGAGGCCTCCATCTTCGTGCCGCTTGACGTGAATGTGGAGGGGCAGACGGAGCAGGTATTTGAGAGAATCGAGAAGGAATGGGGACGCCTCGATTTCATGTTGCACTCGATCGCCTTCTCTCCCAAGGAGGCGCTGCACGGACGAGTGGTAGACGTCGGGCGGGACGGCTTTCTGAAGACGATGGAGGTCTCGTGCTGGTCATTCATGCGAATGGCCCACTTGGCAGAGCCATTGATGAAGAATGGCGGAACGTTGTTCACGATGACCTATTATGGCAGCCAGATGGTGGTGGAGAACTACAATGTGATGGGCGTGGCGAAAGCCGCCCTTGAGTCTGCCGTGCGCTACATGGCGGCGGAGTTGGGTCCAAAAGGTATCCGCGTTCACGCGATTTCGCCCGGGCCGCTTGCTACGCGCGCAGCGTCGGGAATCCCTGAATTCGACGAGCTGCTGGACAAGGCCCAGTCGAAGGCGCCGACGCGCAGTCTGGTCAGCATTGATGACGTCGGCAATGCAACGGCATTTCTGGCGCTCGATGGTGCAAAGCTGATTACCGGCAGTGTGCTGTATATCGATGGTGGCTATCACATTATCGATTGAGCGCGGTCGCTGCGGCGATTCACCGATAGTGCAAAGCAATCAGCTCGGCAACGCAGGCCGGGCGCTTGCCGCCCTCGATCTCGATCACGAGATGATAGTTGACGCGCAAGCCATCCGGTGGCACGTCCTCCGCCTCGGCGACCGTGACGCGACCGCGCAGCCTTGAACCCGCCGGAACCGGCGCCAGGTACCGTATCCTGTCCGCACCGTAGTTCAGGGTATTGCGCAGACCCTTCAGGCCAATCACCGATCGGATAAAGAGCGGCGCGAGCGCGAGCGACAACAGCCCGTGGGCGATGGTGGTGCCGCCGGGCAACTCCTTCTTCGCGCGCTCCTGGTCGACATGGATCCACTGCTCGTCGCAGGTCGCCTCCGCAAAGAGGTTGATCCGTTCCTGCGAGACTTCGAGCCAGTCGCTCGCCCCGATCTCGGTGCCGACGGCTGACTTGATCTCGTTGAAGTCGCTGAATATCCGCATGTCCGTCACCTGCTCAGATCTTCATTTCCGGAACCTTGTCGGGAACGAGGAGTTCGGCTTCCGTGACCGCCATCACCTCGCCGACGCTGACGCCGGGCGCGGTCTCCAGCAGGGTGGCATTGCCGTCGGGGAACGCGATAACCGCCATGTCGGTTACGACCAAATTCACCGGCCTTGCCGAGGTCAATGGCAGGGTGCATTTGGCGACGATCTTTGATTTGCCCTTCGCGGCGTGCTGCATGGCGACGATGACCCGCTTGGCGCCGGTGACGAGATCCATCGCTCCGCCCATGCCCGGCACCATCTTCCCGGGGATCATCCAGTTGGCGAGATGCCCGTGCGCGTCGACCTGCAGGCCGCCAAGCACGGTGACATCGACATGACCGCCGCGAATCAAGCCGAACGACATCGCACTGTCGAACGTGCTAGCGCCAGGCAGTGCGCTGATCGGGCGGCCGCCGGCATCCGTCAGCAAGGGATGTGCCAATCCTTGCTCAGGGATCGGCCCGGTCCCGATCAATCCGTTCTCCGACTGAAAGAACACCTTCAGCTCAGGCGGAACGTAGTTGGCGACGAGCGTCGGAATGCCGATACCCAGATTAACGAGATCGCCGGTATGGAGCTCCTGCGCGACGCGCCGGGCGATGATCTCCTGTGCGTCCATATTTCACCCGTTCGGGTTGGTAATGAGATAGTCGACAAGCGGTGCCGGCGTCACGACATGGTCCGGCGCAATGACACCGACCGGGACGATGTGCTCGGCGGTCACGATCACGGTATCGGCCGCCATCGCCATGATCGGATTGAAGTTGCGCGCCGTGAGCGCGTAGGAGAGGTTGCCGAGATAGTCGGCAAGGAAAGCATGGACCAGCGCGAATTCGGCCCGCAGCGCTGTCTCCAGCAGGAACGCCTTGCCGTCGATCTCGATCTGGCGCTTGCCTTCCGTGACCGTTGTTCCCACGCCGGTTGGGGTGAGGACGCCGCCAAGGCCGCATCCGCCGGCGCGGATACGCTCGACGAGCGTTCCTTGCGGGATGAGATCGACCGTGATCTGATTGGCCAGCATCTGCTGCTGCGCTTTGGGATTGAGGCCGATGTGGCTGGCCGCCAGGCGCGAAACCAGGGCGGCATCGAACAGCTTGCCGACGCCGTTCCCGGGCGTTGCTGCGTCATTGCAGATCAAGGTAAGGCCCGTCTTCTGCTGGCGGACGACTTCATCGAGCAGTCGTTGCGGCGCGCCGACGCCCATGAATCCGCCGACCATGACGCTTGCCCCGGCAGGTATCATCGCAACGGCTTCTTCGACGGAAACGGCCTTCATGATCGGCACTCCCAGGTCAGCAGGCGACGCTGGAACGAGATGTTGGCGGCTAACGACCGCGCACCTTTGATCTGCGTCAAGGGTAGTCGGTCATACCGGCTGTTGACCCACGATGCCGATGCCTTCGAGCGTCTCAGTCCACAGCTTGCGGACCTCGGCATGGTGTCTTTCAACGACCGTGCTTATGGCGCCGCGAAATGGCGCTAGGTCCTCACCCTTCAAAAAGACAATTTGCGCCTGCAGCAACCGGCCGCTTTCGAATTCGATGCGCCGCAGCGCCATCACAAAGGGATCTTGGGCGTTGGCTTCAACCGGAAGCAGCGCCGCCGGCCGTATCGCGGCATGCACCGCGTGCGCACGCGTCGCGAGATCGGCGGTGAGCGCCAATGCTCGATCCGCAATCCCTTCAACAGGCTTTGGAATCCAGGCTGTCTCCCAGGAGGCAGCCATGTAGGGCAAGGCGAGATCAGGTACCCAAGTGGTGGCGCGGAGCAGCAGGGATACGACCTCGGATTCGCGGTAGAGCTGCGTGTTCAATTCGGTTTGCCAGCCGGCCTTGAGCTGCATGGGCGTGGCCAATGCGAACTGCCGCGCCAGCGCGCCATGGGCCGAGATCAGAAACGAGGCGACGCGCGTTTGCTGACGCGGCGGTACGCGCCCCTGGGGATCAAGTGGTCCGAAGAACGCACTCATGTGTTCGTTCCCAGCGTGGGAATGGCGCGCAAGTGATCGTAGCCGGCAGGAAAGGGAGTAAGTGGACCGCCAGCCTCGTCGGGCGCGATCCAGACGGCCTTGTTGCCTTGCCAGCGGCCTGCCAGCACGTCCTCCGCGAAGCGCGCCAGCAGATCCGCCGTCAGAGCCGGCTTTTCCAGCGTGAAGGCGTGATACGCCTT
>DASSGM010000289.1:0-3713 GCA_035693465.1 Bradyrhizobium sp.
TTTCAGCATGACGCTGTCGATCTTCTCGGAATTGCGCGCCAGCGACGTGGTGAAGGTCTCGAGGTTATGCAGCGAATTTTTCACCGCCTCCTGATTGTCGGCGACCACCCGGTTGATGTTCTGCAGCGTGCCGCGGATCGCCTCGGTGACGTCCTGCAGCGCGTTGGGATCGGCGGTCAGCGTCGGCACCCCATCCTCATCCAGCGGAACTGGCGGCGCGGCCTCCTCGCCGCCCTTCAGCGATATTGCTGCGACCCCGGTTAACCCCTGAAATTCGAGGCCGACGAGGGTGTCCTTGCGGAGCGGGGCGTTATTCTCGACCATGGCAAGTGCGACGACACGACGCGGGTTATCGAGCTTTACCGAGATCACTTCACCCACCCGGATACCGTTGAAATTGACGCTGCCGCCGTTGCGCAGGCCCGCCGCCGGGCCTTCGAACACGATGCGCAGAGGGCTGCGCGCCTTGGTGGTGTGGAGGGACTGAAACCACAAAACGAAGCCGAACGCCGCGGCAATCACCGCCAGCGTGAACGATCCGATCAGGACGAAATTCGCCCGTGTTTCCATCAACCAACTCCCATAACCAAGCCGATCAATTCAGCACGCTGAACCAAAGCCGTCGTTCACCCCTATGCTTTGCGCACAATCGTTCCAGAAAAACGGTATCAACTTCATGCCAACACGGCCCTCCGGGTCGGGATCAGCCCATGACAGCGCGGGCGCGCTTGCCGTGGAAATAGGCCCTCAACCAAGGGTGCTGCGAGGCCTGCATGTCGGCCATCGATCCTGCTGCAATGATTTTCCCGTTCCCCAAAACGGCGATGCGGTCACAAGCGGTATAAAGGCTGTCCAGATCGTGGGTTACCATGAAAACGGTCAGCCCCAAAGTGCGCTGCAGGGTCCTGACCAGCTCGTCAAAGTCCCCCGCTCCGATGGGATCGAGGCCTGAGGTCGGCTCATCGAGGAACACCAGTTCCGGGTCGAGCGCGAGCGCACGCGCCAGCGCCACCCTTTTGATCATGCCGCCGGAGAGTTCCGAGGGAAAACGATTGGCGACCTCAGGGCGCAAGCCCACCATGCCGAGCTTTGCCACCGTGATCTCGTCGAGCAACCGCTGGGATACATTCAGGTATTCGCGCACCGGGAACTGGATGTTCTGCCGCACCGTCAAGGAAGAAAACAGCGCGCCCTGCTGGAACAGGATTCCCCAGCGGCGCTCGACGGCGCGCCGCGCGGCGGGGTCCGCGGCATCAAGATCGACACCGAACACCTCGATGCGTCCGCTGATCTTGGGCACCAGTCCAATGATGGTGCGCGTCAGCACCGACTTGCCCGCGCCGGAAGGACCGACGAAGCCGAGGATTTCGCCGCGCTTTACGTCGAGATCGAGCCCGTCCAGAACCTTGGTGGTGCCGAACTGCACTGAGATATCGCGAACCCGGATGATGGCGTTTTGCATCTCTGGCGCCATCATCACATTCCGATCGAGGCGAAAAAGATCGCAAACACGCCGTCCATCACGATGACGAAGAAGATCCCTTTCACCACCGAGGACGTGGTGTGCTGTCCAAGTGATTCGGCGCTGCCCTGCACGGCGAGCCCTTCGACACAGGCCACGATCCCGATCACCGCCGCCATCACCGGCGCCTTGATGATGCCGACGGTGAAGTGATCGATCGAGATCGCATCGCGCAGCCGGAGCAGGAACGCCTCGGGATCGACGCCGCCGTACAGCCACGCCACCAGGCCGCCGCCATAGAGCGCCGCCATGGCGCCGAGAAAGGCCAGGATCGGCAGCGCGATGATCAGCGCCAGCATCCGCGGCAGGATCAGAACCTCGATCGGATCGAAACCCATGGTGCGCAGCGCGTCGATCTCCTCGCGCATTTTCATCGAGCCGAGCTCGGCGGTATAGGCGCTGCCGGAGCGCCCCGCCACCATGATCGCCACCAGCAGCACGCCGATCTCGCGCAGCACCAGCACGCCCAGCATGTCGACAACAAAGATATCCGCGCCGAATTTGCGGAAATGAAAGATGCCCTGCTGCGAGATGATGCAGCCGATCAGAAACGTGATCAGCACGACGATCGGCACCGCGCGCCAGCACACCTGCTCGAGATGATGCACGGTCGAGGTCAGGCGAAAGCCCCTGGGGTGGATCATCACCCTGCCGCTCGCCGCGAGTACGGCGCCGAGCATGTCGATCAATCCGACAATGGTGGCGCCGATGCCGACCATGCTGCGGCCGACCTGATCCAGCATTCCTGTAATCGTCACGGAGGGGGTGTCGGAAGCGGGCGCGGCTTTTACCCGGCGCACCTCGTCGACCAGGCTCGAATAATTGGCCGAAAGCCCGGCGATCTTCGCCTCGATGCCGCCCTGGGTCAGGCTGCGGCGAAGCCGTTCGATCAACCAGGCTCCGAAAGTATCGAGCTTCGAGACCTGCGATACATCGATAAAGATGTTCGGCCGGCTTCCGATCAGCTTTTCGGCGTCGGCAACGATCTGCTCGAGCAGCGGCGCAAAGCGGGCGGTCCACGGACCCGCGGCGCACAGCGCAAGCCCATTGCCCTGTACTATCCGCTCCAATGTCGGATCACCTTTCACGATGCCAGCTCCAGTGCCGATTCTCCGCCATTCATGGAAAAGCCGAACCCAACGCGCCGCGATTGCTTGTAGAACGCGCCCCTAACCAGCCATACTTGGTTGCGCCGGGCAAGCCGCCGGCTCAGAAATTGCCAGATATTAAAATGACTTCCAGCCAATCCCCAACCCTATCGGCGAGAATCGAGCGCTGGCCGATCGCAGGCAGCTTCACGATCAGCCGCGGCGCCAAGACCGAAGCGGTCACCGTGGTGGCGGAAGTCAGCCGCGGCGGCCATGCCGGGCGCGGCGAATGCGTCCCCTACCCGCGCTATGGCGAGAGCCCGGAAGCGACCCTGGCCGCCCTTCAGGCAATGCGCGAACCCTGGTCACGCGGGCTCGACAGGGAGGCCCTGCAGACCGCGATGCCTGCTGGCGCTGCCCGCAACGCGCTGGATTGCGCCTTGCTGGACCTCGAAGCCAAGACCCGTGGTCGGCGCGTCTGGGACCTGCTCGGACGCCCCGCCCCCGGCGCTTGCGTCACCGCCTACACGATTTCGCTTGCCTCGCCCGAGACGATGGCAGCGGCGACCGCCCAGGCCGCGCACCGGCCGCTGCTCAAGATCAAGCTTGGCGGCGACGGCGACGGCGAGCGGATCGCGGCGGTACGCCGGGCCGCGCCGCGATCCGAACTCATCGTCGATGCGAACGAGGCATGGACATCAGGCAATCTCGAGCAAAATCTCGCGGCCTGCGCCAAGGCCGGCGTCACGCTGGTCGAGCAGCCGCTTGCCGCCGGCCAGGATGAGGCGCTGGCGCGGATCGCAAGGCCGCTTGCCGTCTGTGCCGACGAAAGCGTGCACGACCGCGCTTCGCTGGAGGGGCTGCGCGCACGCTACGATGCCGTCAATATCAAGCTCGACAAGACCGGCGGGCTGACCGAGGCGCTGGCGATGGCCGATGCGGCGCGCGCCCTGGGATTTGAAATCATGATCGGCTGCATGGTCGCGACCTCGCTGGCGATGGCGCCTGCGATGCTGCTGGCGCGCGAGGCCCGCTTCGTCGATCTCGATGGCCCGCTGTTGCTGGCCCGCGACCGCGATGGCGGGTTGCGCTACGACGGCAGC
>DASSGM010000290.1:0-2304 GCA_035693465.1 Bradyrhizobium sp.
CCTGGCAACATCTGTATTGTCCAAGTCTGTTTTACCGAAGACGCGTAAAACATCGACCCACGCTGCGGCCTTGAAGGCGCAACCCGACGCCGACAAGACGCTGAATATGATCCTCTCCCGCCTCGACGATATGAAGGCGGAGGAAACGGTCACCATCGACCTTCGCGGTAAATCCCTGTTTTCCGACTACATGATCGTCACCTCGGGCCGGGCCAACCGGCACGTCGGCGCGATCGCGGAAAATGTCGCCAAAGGTCTCAAGGAAACCGGAATCAAGAGCATCCACATCGAGGGCTTGCCCAATTGCGACTGGGTGCTGATCGATTCCGGCGACGTGATCGTGCACGTGTTCAGACCCGAGGTGCGCGAATTCTACAATCTGGAAAGATTGTGGACGCAAAACCCGGCGGCGGCGAAGGCGATCTAACTGTCGAGCCGATGTGATTCGGCAAGGCGCATGCTAGCGTTGCGCCGCGCATCAGAATGCGCGCGAGTTGTTGATTTGAAGCATTTTCTACGGCAAACCGGTTTCCACTTTGCCGGAAAATGCTTTATGCGCCTCGTCATCATTGCAATCGGCCGCCTAAAGCAAGGTCCAGAGCGGGAGCTGGCGGAGCGCTATCGCGAACGCTTCGACGAGATCGGCCGCAAACTCGGTTTTCGCGGCCTTGAGATCCATGAAATTCCGGAAAGCCGTGCAGGCGACGCCGCCAGGAGGATCGCCGAGGAAGCGGCCGCGATTTCGGCCGCAATCCCTGAGAAATCCGTGCTGGTTGCGCTGGACGAGCGCGGCGACAGCATCGACAGCACCGCTTTTGCCCGGCGTCTTGGCCGCTGGCGGGATCAGTCGGTCGCCAACACTATTTTCGTCATCGGCGGCGCGGACGGACTTTCGCCCGATTTGCGGCGCAAGGCTAAGCTTAGCATTGCGTTCGGCTCCGCGACCTGGCCGCACCAGATGGTTCGCATCATGCTTTTGGAACAAATTTACAGGGCTGCGACCATTTTGGCGGGCCACCCTTACCACCGCGCGTAAGCCGCGCCAGCGCACGATCCGGAAAAAGGGGAAACCGATTTTCCGAAAAGGTCCTGCGCAAACAAAAAGATAAGGCTAGAGCCTGGAAAGCTGATTCGATCTAGATGCAGTCAACAGCGAACGCTCATTCCTATCCTGACACCAGCAGCCGCGGCTGGCTATCTTCCGTCGGCATTCCGCTTTCCATCGCCCTGCTGTCCCCCGGCCTTGCCGGGATCAGCCTGTTGCCCGCGGCGGCCCAGGTCGCCGGCCCCGCGCAGCAGGCCACAGCCGCTTCACCTGACGCCATCAAGCAACGCGAGCAGGAACTCGAAGCGACCCGGGCGCAGCAAAAAAGTGCAGCGGAAGCTCAAGCAAAGCTGAAAGCGGACATCGCGACGATTGGTCAGGACCGCAGCAAGCTCAATCAGCAGTTAATCGACATCGCAGCCCAGGTCCGTAGCGTCGAGACTAGGATCGGCGAAGCCGAAGCGAGGCTGCACCCGCTCGATTCCCGCGAGCAGGAAATTCGCGGTTCGCTGGATTCGCGCCGCTCCGAGATTGTGGAGGTGCTGGCGGCACTGCAACGCGCCGGACGGCGCACGCCACCGGCCTTGCTGGTGCGGCCCGAAGACGCGCTGCAATCGCTGCGTACCGCGATGCTGCTCGGCGCCGTGGTGCCCGAATTGCGGGCACGCGCGGAAAAACTGGCCGGCGACCTCACTGAACTGGTTACACTTCGCAAAACCATTGCCACCGAACGCGATCGGCTGGCCATCGACCGCGACAAGCTCAGGGAAGACCAAATCCGGCTCGCCGCCCTTGTCGAAGAGCGCCAGCGACAGCAGAGTTCGATTGAGAAAGACCTGGAGGTGGAAGGCGCCCGCGCCATCGCATTGTCCCGACAGGTCGACAGCCTGCAGGGCCTGATTGCCAAGATGGAGCAGGACCTGAAAAGCGCCGCGAAAGCGGCCGCAGCCGCCAATCTGCAAGGCGCGCCCGCGACCCTCAACGGCAAGCCCAATCTGGGGGCGCTCAAGGACCCTGCCCGGATGAGCCCGGCCATTGCTTTTGCGTCCGCCAAGGGTTTATTCGCAATGCCGGTTAATGGCGTCAAGATTCGGGAATTTGGCGGTTCCGACGGCGCAGGTGGCGTAGAAAGAGGCATTTCCTTGGCAACCCGGGCCGGAGCCCAGGTCACAACCCCGTGTGATGGCTGGGTTGTGTATGCCGGACCGTTTCGCAGCTACGGACAACTCTTGATCCTCAACGCCGGGGGCGGGTATCAT
>DASSGM010000291.1:0-4789 GCA_035693465.1 Bradyrhizobium sp.
GGTGCCGTTCGAGGGCGACACCATGCTCACCATCAACAGCCCGATCTGGGTCGACGGCAGCAGGAAAATCCCGCCGCGACATCCGCCTGGCGTCGGTGAGCACAGCGATGAAGTCTTGCGCGAGGCCGGCTACGACGAGGCGTCAATCCGCCAACTGCGGTCATTGGGGGTGGTGGCGTAAAGCCTCGACGTCGCGACAACAGAAGCGCGCTCGTCTGGGAGAGGTGACATCGAGGCAGCGGCCCGCACCTATTCCAAACCGCTGAATTTACCCGTTACGGATCAGCACCCAGCCGACGGCGGCGAGGCCGATGATGACGGCGGCGGCAATCGCCCAGCCACTGACGCGGATGTCGCCGACCGTTTGCCGCCGCGCTTCATTCTGCGCAATCTCGCGATTTCGTGCCTTGGCGTCGTTGTCAGCGTCGTTCACCGCCTGCTCTCCTACGTTCCCGCCGTGGTCGATGGACGCAAGCCGGCCTCAAACGATGACGGTTGATCGGCCGCCCCCTTGCCGCTTCCTCCCGTGCCGGCGATCCGGCTCAGGCAAAACGCCGCCAGCGCCGCGCATAGGGCTGCTAGCGCGGCGGCTGCGAATACCGACGCCGTGCTCCATTTCGCGGTGAGTAGCGCGCCGCCGATCAGAGGTCCGACGATCGAGCCCACTCGGCCGATACCGAGCGCCCAGCCGACGCCGGTAGCCCTGACCGATGTCGGATAGAACCCTGCGGCCAGCGCATTGGCGGCGATCTGGCCGCCGACAATGCAAAAACCGGCGGCGAAGATCGCCATGGTGACGAAGACGGCGGAGTGACCGAGCTGGCCGATCGCGCCGACCGCGAAAACCGCGGCGAAATACACCAGCGCCAGCGCGCGAAACGAGAAGCGGTCGATGATGCTGCCGAGCGCAAACGTCCCGACCACACCACCGACCTGCAGCATCGATCCGATCGCCGCGGCCGAAGATACCGACGCGCCGAGGTCATTGAGCACGGTCGGCAACCAGTTCGACAGGAAATAAAGGTCGAGCAGGCTCATGAAGAATACCACCCACAGCAACAACGTGACCGGGGTTCGGTCTTCCTTAAAAAGATGCAACACCGGAATCCCGGCCAGTCCCGGTTCATGAATGACGAATTGCGTTGCCGACGCAAACACGGCCTTGGGGTTGATGAAGGTGAGCAATTGCGCGACGCGCTCGTTCGCGCGTCCGGTAAGCGTGAGGAACCGCACCGATTCCGGCAACCGCAGCGCCAGGACCGGAACCAGCAGCAAAGGCGCGACGCCGCCGACGACAAACACCGAGCGCCAGCCGAACTGCGGAATCAGCGCCGCCGCGAGCAGGCCGCCAAGCGCTGCGCCCACCGAGAACCCGCAGAACATGATCATCACCATGGTGGCGTGACGGCGATGCGGATTAAACTCCGAGGTCATCGCCACTGCATTAGGCATCGCGCCGCCAAGGCCGAGCCCGGTCAGAAACCGGATCGCGAGCAGCGTGTTGACGTCCTGGACGAACGCCGTGACCAGCGTGCCGATGCCGAACGCAAGCGTGCTCAGAATGATGATCTTCTTGCGCCCGACGCGGTCGGCAAGCGGACCGAACAGCAGCGCGCCGATCATCAAGCCGAACAGACCTGCGGAGAATACCGGGCCGAGCGCGCCCTTGCTCAGGCTCCATTCTTTTGCCAAAGCGGGCGCGACATAACCGATGGCCTGGGTGTCAAAACCGTCGAGAAACAGCACCGCCGCGCAGGTCAGCAGCAGTCGAACCTGAAATCCGCCGACCGGCTGCCGATCAATGAATTCCGCAACATCGACAGGCGATGCGCGGGCAACATCGATAGGCGGTGCACCGCCCCTAGTTTGAGAAATCGCCATCGTTATTCCCTCCCAGCCAACAGAATAGATCGCATTTGCCGTCATTGCGAGGAGCGAAGCGACGAAGCAATCCAGAACCGTCGTATGGTTGCTCTGGATTGCTTCGCGGAGCCCGTCATCGGGCGCGCGTTCGCGCGACCCGTTGGCTCCAATGACGGTCTCCATACACTGACTGCTCTTTTGAAGTATCCCTCACCTGCGCAAAGCCTCCTTCGAATAGCCGGCGATCCGTTTGTAGCCTTCGGACAGGGTGACCAGCTCGTCGCGGCTGATGACATCGTCGATCGAGGCGAATGGCCGGTCGTTGGTGCGTTGAAACACCTCGCGCAGGATTGCGTCGGGCGGATTTGTGCGATTGGTCAGAACGATGCGCGTGGTGGCCTCGAGACGCTGCTTCTCATAGGCTTCGAGCGCGGCAACCGGGTCGTCGTTTTCTGATAGCGCCGAGGCAAGCGCCCGCGCATCCAGGATCGCCTGGCCGGCGCCGTTGGAGCCGCGGGGCACCATCGGGTGTGCGGCATCGCCGAGCAGTGTCACCCGCCCAAAACTCCAGCGCGGCAGCGGATCCTGATCGACCATCGGAAATTCCAGCACGCTGTCGGCGGCGCGAATAAATGCCGGGACATCCAGCCAATCGAAATGCCAGTCGGCGAAGGCACCGATGAAATCCTCGATCGAGCCTCTCCGGTTCCAGTCGCGCTTGAGATGATTCGGCGTTTCGATTTCGGCTACCCAGTTGACGAGCTGCAGTCCGTCAGCACCGGTGGGGCGGATCGGGTAGATCACCATCTTGCCGTGCGACAGCCATCCCGCCCGCACCATGCTGGCGCCGGACAATATTGGTTTCCATCGCGTCACGCCGCGCCACATGTTGACGCCGGAATAGCGCGGTTCGCCCTCATCCGGGAAAAGCTGCTTGCGGATCGCCGAATTGATGCCGTCGCAAGCGATGGCGACGCGGCCGCGCACCGTGCTGCGGTTGGCGGCTCCCGGACCGTCGGAAAAATGCACGCGAACGCCGCTCTCGTCCTGTTCGACGCCGCTGCAATGATGGTTGATATTTAGCCGGTCGGTTCCCGCGCGCGCCCGAAAAGCATCGAGCAGGACCATCTGCAGATCGCCGCGGTGGATCGAGAATTGCGGATGCTCGTAGCCCGCTGCGCGTCCCAGCGGCTCCTGGTAGATCAGCTGACCGAAGCGATTAAAGAAGGTCGCATCCCCGGTTTCGATCGCGACGCTTGCCAGCGGTTGTTCAAGTCCGAGCGCGGCAAGTTCTTTTGTTGCGTGCGGGAGCAGATTGATGCCGACGCCGATCGGCCTGATCTCGGCGGCCGATTCGAATATCCGGCAGGGAATGCCGCACCGCTGCAGCGCGAGTCCGAGCGTCAATCCGCCAATGCCGGCTCCGACGATGATGACGTCGTCCATGCTCCCTCCCGGCAGGCTCTCGTTGGCGGTAATGAAACACGATTGATGAGCTTACCGTCAATCTGGCGGAGATTCGATTTAGCGGCTTTTGACGAAGCACATGCCGATGCGCGTGGCCTGACCAGCGGGTTGGCACGTCAGCCCCTCGGCGCAGGTCCATGACTTAAAGCTCTCGTCATTGCCCGCGGCGTTAGCCCGCCTGACGTAGCAATGCGCACCCCAGCCGTCTTCGTACTCGGTTCCAGCGAGCTCGGTGCTGGCGCGCAATTGCGGGCGGCTGGAAAATCCCCGCGAATAGTCCGGGCTGATCCCCCAACTCAATGAGCCGAGGATGTCGCGGCGGCGAATCTGGTCGCCGAAGAAATGGGGCGACGCCGGCACCACGCTCGAATTGGACGGCTTCGCCGCCATCCAGTCGACGCCGGGGAAATGGAAGCCGCCGATGCCGCGGGTCTGGTGGCAGCCGGAACAAGTGATGTCGTTCAATCGGCGCTCGAAGCCGGCGACAGAGCGGATGTTTCGCAAGGTCACGCCGTTCTCCGATGCCTTCTTGAGCGCGCCAACAACGTCAGTTTCGCGAAATACGGGATTGGCCGTTGCGCCCTCACCTTGCACCAGACCGAACTCTGGCTGCAGGTTCGACGGGTCAAATCCGGCCGGCGTCGGCGCGATTGCGCCGGCTGCCAGAAACCGGACCGGGATCAGAATCGTGCCGCGATCGAGTTCGCTGAAATGTTGGGGGTCGAGAAGCCATGCCGTGAACTCGCGCCTGAGATTGTCGTCGGCCAGAAGCCGATTGCGGTCGATCTGGTTTTCCAGCGGCGCTTCCTCGAACAAGCGGCCTTGCGCGTTGTAGCGAAACACCTTCAACAAATAATCGGTACGGAAATCACGCACCGCCGATTTCGGTGCGTGCGCGATCTGGAGATTGGTTTCGATGCGGTCGACATCAACCGGCTCGACGAACTCGAGCGGTCCGCCCGCGGACATCAGCCTGATGGCGAGGTCAGCACCGGTCTCCAGCCATTTAATTGTAGCGAGCCAGCGCTGGGCGATATCCTTGCAGGTGATGGCGATGCCGCCCGGGGCAAAGGTTTTCTCGCCCTTCGCCCGCAACACCACGTTGAGCGTCATCGGCAATCGAGGTGCGTTCGCACTGTCATCGGCCGGGGAAGCGCCCACGCGCGTGAGGCGGTAGATCAGCCTGACTTCGCCGCATGTCCCGGGCGAGACATATGCCCGGTCCATGCGGTTGACGATTCCGGCCAGTACGAAGCGTGAGCGAGCGGAATAAAGCAACTCGCGATCGAACAGCTGCCAGTCAAACGATGCGCCAACGCCAATGGTTTCGCTCGGGAGCTCGGCACGATGGCGCGCCAGATAGCGCTCGAATTCAGCATCGATGGCCTGGCGGACCGGCGCCATCGATGGCAATGCAAACAGCTCATCGTCGAGGATGGGGGCGGCTACCGTTCGCGCC
>DASSGM010000292.1:0-2994 GCA_035693465.1 Bradyrhizobium sp.
ATACGACCGAGCATGCGCCGCTTCTACAGCATGCGGCGGCGCTTCAAAACGGCGAAATCAGGCGGAATGTCTGTTTGCGCATGATCTTTTCCGAAACCGGAGGCCACTTTTCGGGATCATGCGCCAATCGCGCCGTGCACAGCCTCGACGATCCGCACCTGCGTCGGTTCATCGAGATAGGCATGCATCGGCAGGCTGATGACGTCGCAGGACAAGCTTTCACTTGCCGGCAAGCCGCCGTCGGCGACCGGGAAATCCCGATAGGCCGTCTGCTGATGCATCGATTTCGGATAATAGATCGCGGTCGGAATGCCCTGCGCCTTGAGCGCTGCGGCGAAACCGTCGCGATCGCGGCCCTTTGGCAGCCTTATGGTGTATTGCGCCCAGACCGATGTGGCGCCGCTGGCGAGGCGCGGAACGGTCACGATATTGCCGAGACCGCGCGCATAGCGCTCCGCAACCTCGTTGCGCGCTTCGATCTCGTCATCGAAGATTTTCAATTTCTCGATCAGGATCGCTGCCTGAATGGTATCAAGCCGCGCGGTCAACCCGAGACGGACATTGTCGTATTTGTCGAGGCCCTGGCCGTGAACGCGGATGCTGCGCAGCGTCGCCGCCAGCTCGGCGTCGTCGGTAAAAATCGCGCCGCCGTCGCCAAAGCAGCCGAGCGGTTTTGCGGGGAAAAAGCTGGTAGCGGTCGCAAGGCCGAAAGTGCCTAGACGACGGCTTTTATAGCTTGCGCCAAATGCCTGCGCCGCATCATCAAGCACGAAAATGCCTTCGGCTTCCGCGATTGTGCCGATCGCATCATGATCGGCGCTTTGCCCGAACAGGTCGACCGGGATCACCGCCTTCGGCTTGAGCCCAAGCCTGATCGCGGTCGCGATGCCGCGCCTGAGCGAATTGGCATCCATGTTGAAGGTCGCTTCATCGACGTCGACGAATACCGGGGTCGCGCCGGTGAGCGCCACCGCCTCGCCGGTCGCACAAAACGTAAAGGACGGGCAGAGCACGGCATCGCCGCGGCCGACGCCCTTGGCCATCAGCACCATCAGCAGCGCGTCGGTGCCGCTCGCGCACGTCACGACATGCCTGGCTCCGCTGAAAGCCGCAAGCTCCGCCTCGAGCTGCGCCACTTCCGGACCGTTGATGAACTGGCAATGGGCGAGCACGCGCGAGACGGCATCATCGATGGATTTGCCGAGCCGGCGGCGCTGCGCAGCGATGTCGATGAACGGCAGGGGTTCTGGACGCAGGTGCTGGTTCATGGAGCCTTGCGGGGATTGGGAAGACATCAGCCCGGAACTAGCCGACGACGCGACGCGGCCCCGTGCGCGTGGTGGCGGCTGCGGCCGGCCTGGCCGGGCTTTCCAGGCAACGGGTCGCGATTTCAAGGCTCGCCACGCCCTCATCGCCGGTCACCGCAGGCACGCCGCCGGAGACCACGGCATCAAGGAATGCAATCAATTCGGCCCGCAACGGTTCGTCATGGCCGACCGGCAGATGACGCATCGAGTAGCTGCCGTCCGGCTTGAAGCCGAAGCACTCGGTCACCTGTCGGGTCAGAAGGTCGCCCATGATGTACTTGCCGCGGGTAGCGACGGTGACGCTCCGCGCTTTGAAGGGTGTCAGCCAGTTGGTGTTGATGTGTGCAAGCACCCCGGAGGCGGTGCGGAACTGCAATAGCGCGATATCCTCGCGCTCGGCGACCGCACTGGAGAGTTGCGGCTGCACCTCGACGATATCCGACTCGGTGAACCAGCGGATCAGATCGATGTCGTGGACGGCGAGATCGATGACCACGCCGACATTCGACATTCGCGGCGGAAACGGTCCCACCCGGGTAATCGCGATCGAAAGCAGATCTTCGCCCGATATCGCCTGCTTGATGGCGGCCACCGCCGGGTTGAATCGTTCGACATGCCCGACCATCAAGGTCACGCCGGCGCGGCGGGCAGCGGCGACAATGTCCCGCCCCTCCTCGACCGAGGACGCGATCGGCTTTTCGACCATGATGTGGATGCCGCGCGCAATGCAGGCGAGCGCGATCTCATGATGAAGGTGCGTCGGCGCGGCGACCGTGACGGCATCGACATCCTCCGCGATCAACTCGTCGAGGCTTGCGAAGGTGCGGCAGCTGGTCAGGTCCGTCGCGCGGGTCCGATGCGCCGGCAGGGGATCAACGACTCCGACGAGGGTGATATTCGGCAAGCCGGCCAGCACGCGGGCATGATTGCTGCCCATTACGCCCGCGCCGATGACGCCAATGCGAAGCGAACGTTGCGCCGCGGCTTTTACGCCCGACGCGGCCCCTCTGGAATTCATATTATCGACCCCACTCATCCCTGCACCCCACGAATATCCCCGGTGGCTCTCCTAGCACGTCGTCACACATGTGGCGAATGCCGTAAGGCGATCCCGGACACGTTTTGAGTCAAAAAATTACAGAGCTTGCCGCCTGCCTGGGCACCGAACATGGCCCAAAGGGCCTTGTTTCCAACGTAAACGATTCGCCCCCCTGGTTCAGGAGCGCTGGTAATCGTCCTCGATGCGAATGATGTCATCCTCGCCGAGATAGCTGCCGGTCTGGACCTCTATCAGCTCCAGCGGAATCTTGCCCGGATTTTCCATCCGGTGGGTCGCGCCAATCGGAATATAGATCGATTCGTTCTCGTGCACGGTCTTGACGAGTTCATTGACGGTCACCCGCGCGGCGCCGCGCACCACGATCCAGTGCTCGGAGCGATGGTGATGTTTCTGCAGCGAGAGCCGCCCGCCCGGCTTCACCACGATGCGCTTGACCTGATGCCGCTCACCGATGTCGATCGATTGATACGATCCCCAGGGCCTGTGCGCTTTGAGATGTTCCTCCGTGACCTGGGGCGCAATCGTTTTCAATCTCGCCACCAGCCGCTTCAACCCGTCGGCATCTTTCTGACGCGACACCAGCACGGCGTCTTGCGTCGCCACCACCACCAGATCGTCGACGCCTTC
>DASSGM010000293.1:0-38507 GCA_035693465.1 Bradyrhizobium sp.
GGACGCGGCGGCGCCGTTTGACGAACGGTGCCGATGCGTACGGTCAAGTCGTGTCGTTCTGACACCCCGACGCTGGTGTCAAGTCTGCGATAAGAAGCGCAGGCGACGGTGGCAAGAAAGCCCGGTTCACCGGGGAGAACACGAAGTAAGCCGTAAAACCATTGCGCGGGGAATGCCGGGTGAAACCGGTGTGACCGTGGTGACTATGCTCGTATGCTTTTTTCATTTGCATACGAGGCTGCGGGCGCATTGAGCGCCCGGCATTCCCTGCGCCCTCTGATCTTCAGAAGGCGGGACCTTGTTAGGAAAAACTCGCGCAAAGGCCGCGGCGAGATCGCGAAGCCGTGTCTGGAAACGGCATCCCGCGACAATCGATAATTCACGGAATGCAGGTGCTGACATTCGTCATCCCCGTCGCTATATCAACCCCGCCCGGCACGTCCGGGCTTTTGGCGTTTGGATTGGAATCGCAAATGACGGGATCGACACGATCGAGCGGCGGCCTCGACCAGCGCCGGCGACGGCTGTTGTTTCGCTGCTGGCATCGCGGCACCCGCGAGATGGATCTTATTCTCGGCCGCTTTGCGGACGCCGAGATTGAGGGTCTTACAGATAGCGAGCTGGCTCAATTTGAGCGCCTGATCGAAGTGCCCGATCCCGATCTTTATGCCGCGGTGACGGGCGACAAGGCACTGCCCCCTGAATTGGCCAGCGGTCTGTTCGACCGCATCAAGTCGTTTCGTGCGGCGGATCAGGCGCGATGAATTTGAAATTCCTATCAGTGTTGCCGCAAGTCCGTAACAGAAACTTCAAATTCTGGACCGCGCCTTATCTTGGTGTTGCTAGTGCTCCTTTGTTTCCGAAGTTCGCATCGGGGGTGCTGCAAGGGTTTGCGAGCTTCGGAAACGGAGCACTAGTCACATGAAACAGCCGGCACGATCGCCTGCCGAATTGCTCGCTCCGGGCGGCGCGCTGACCTTTGCCAATGTGGCCGAGGGCGCGGAGGGTCTGGTTGTCTCGGACCTGGCGCGTGCGATTGCCGCACGGCCGAAGGCGCCGGCGGTCAGCCTCGCGGTGGTGTGCCGCGACGGTTCCCGCATGCTGCAACTGGCCCGGGCGCTGGAATTTTTTGCACCGGATTTGCCGGTCATGCAGTTTCCGGCCTGGGACTGCCAGCCTTACGACCGGGTATCGCCACATGGCGGCATCCTGGCACAGCGCTTGACGACGCTGGCGCGGCTATCGCGGCTTGCCGGCAGCGACAAGCCGCTGATCGTTCTGACGACCGTCAACGCCATCGTGCAGCGGGTGCCGGCGCGCGAGGTGATCGCAGCGCAGGCGCTGTCGGTCGCGCCTGGCCATGTCGTACCGATGGACTCGGTGGTGTCGTGGCTGGAGCACAATGGCTACAATCGCTCTTCTACCGTGCGCGAGCCTGGCGAATATGCAGTGCGCGGCGGCATCCTCGATCTGTTTCCGGCCGGGCTCGACCAGCCCGTGCGCTTCGATTTCTTCGGCGACAGTCTGGAATCAATCCGCTCCTTCGATGCGGAGACCCAGCGCACACTACTCGACATGCGCTCGCTCGATCTGGTGCCGATTTCCGAATTTCAACTGGTCACCGAAACCATCCGCCGTTTCCGGATGGGCTATGTCGCGGCATTCGGCGCGCCGGAGCGCGATGATCCCTTGTACGAAGCGGTCAGCGAAGGCCGCCGCCATCCCGGCATGGAACATTGGCTACCGCTGTTTCATGAGCGGATGGATACGCTGTTCGATTATCTCGACGGCGCGCCGGTTGCGATCGAGCCGCAAAGCGAGGACGCCGCGCGCGAACGTTTCAAGCAGATTGCCGATTACTACGAGGCGCGGCGCGAGGCGCTGGAACATCCGGGCAGCGGCGCGGTCTACAAACCCTTGCCGCCCGACCGGCTCTATTTGACCGAAGACGAGTGGACCGGCCGTCTGGGCCAAGCAGCCCTGGCGCGGCTCACGCCGTTCGCGATGCCCGAGGGCAGGGCGGATGTGATCGATGCCGGGGCCCGGCAGGGACGCAACTTCGCGCCGGAGCGCACTGATGCTTCCGTCAACGTTTTCGAGGCCGTGGTCGCGCATGTCAGGGCATTGCAGGCCAGCCGCAAGAAGGTGGTGATCACGCTGTGGAGCGAGGGCTCGCGCGAGCGCATGGACAGCATGCTGCGTGATCACAAGCTGTCCAATGTCACCAGCATCAACACCTGGCGCACGGTACAGGCCACGCCGCGCAACGAGGCCATGCTGGCGGTCCTCGGCATGGAATCCGGGTTCGAGACCGACACTGTCGCCGTCATCAGCGAACAGGACATCCTCGGCGACCGGCTGGTGCGGCCGCGCAAGGCCGCGCGCAAGCTCGACAATTTCATCTCCGAAGTCACCAGCCTCGCTGACGGCGATCTCGTCGTTCATGTCGAGCATGGTATCGGCCGTTTCGTCGGGTTGCGGACGCTCGAAGTATCTGGCGCGCCGCACGACTGTCTCGAGCTGCACTACGCCGCCGAGACAAAACTGTTTCTGCCGGTAGAAAATATCGAACTGTTGTCGCGTTACGGTTCCGACCAGGCCAATGTCGAACTCGATCGGCTAGGCGGTACTGGCTGGCAGGCTCGCAAGGCGAGGCTCAAGAATCGCATCCGCGAAATAGCCGGTGAACTGATAAAAATCGCCGCCGAGCGGCATCTGCATGAGGCGCCGAGAATGCCAGTGCCGCCGCACGTCTATGACGAGTTCTGCGCACGGTTTCCCTATGAGGAAACCGAAGATCAGCTTACCGCGATCGATGCCACCTTGAAGGACCTGGAAAGCGGCCGGCCGATGGACCGGCTGATCTGCGGCGATGTTGGATTCGGCAAGACCGAGGTGGCGCTGCGCGCGGCGTTTGCGGCGGCGCTTGACGGCAAACAGGTCGCCGTCGTGGTGCCGACGACGTTGCTGGCGCGGCAGCATGCCAAAACCTTCGCCGAACGGTTTCGCGGCTTTCCGGTCAACATCGCCCAAGCCTCACGCCTGGTCGCGCCGAAACAACTGGCGCAAGTGAAGAAAGGTCTCGCCGACGGGTCAATCGACATCGTGGTCGGGACCCATGCGCTGCTCGGCAAATCAATCAAATTCAGGGATCTTGGTCTGTTGATCGTCGACGAGGAGCAGCATTTCGGCGTCAGCCATAAAGAGCGGTTGAAGCAGCTCCGCGCCCAGGTGCATGTGCTGACGCTGAGCGCGACACCGATCCCGCGTACGCTACAACTGGCGCTGACGGGGGTCCGCGATCTCTCCATCATCGCCTCTCCGCCGGTCGACCGCCTGGCGATCCGCACTTTCGTGGCGCCGCACGATCCCTTGATGATCCGCGAGGCGCTGCTGCGCGAACGTTATCGGGGCGGGCAGGCGTTCTACGTCGTGCCGCGCATCGAAGATCTCGCGGGGGTAAAAAACTTCCTCGACAAGAACGTGCCGGAGATGAAGGTCGCGGCGGCGCATGGCCAGATGCCGCCGACGGTGATCGAGGACATCATGTCGGGGTTCTATGACGGCAAGTACGATATCCTGCTCTCGACTACCATCATCGAGTCCGGCCTCGATATTCCAACCGCCAATACGCTGATCGTGCATCGCGCCGACATGTTCGGACTGGCGCAGCTGTATCAGCTGCGCGGACGGGTAGGGCGCTCCAAGCTGCGCGCCTATTCGCTGTTCACGCTGCCGGCGCAGCAGAAGATCACGGTGCAAGCCGAGCGCCGGCTGAAAGTGCTGCAGTCGCTGGAAACCCTGGGTGCCGGATTCCAGCTGGCATCGCACGATCTCGACATTCGTGGCGCCGGCAATCTGCTGGGCGAGGAGCAATCGGGCCACATCAAGGAAGTCGGCTTCGAGCTTTACCAATCGATGCTGGAGGAAGCGATCCTCAATCTCAAGGCCGGCGTGGCCGAACCTGCGGCGGATCGCTGGTCGCCGCAGATCACCATCGGCATGCCCGTGTTGATTCCGGAGGATTACGTCGCCGACCTCGCGGTGCGGCTATCGCTGTACCGGCGGCTGGCCGATCTCGATACCGACGAGGAGATCAACAATTTCGCCGCCGAACTGCGCGACCGCTTCGGCGTGTTACCGGACGAAGTGCGCTATCTCTTCAAGGTAGCCGCGATCAAGGGCTATTGCCGCCGCGCCAATGTCGAGAAGGTCGAGGCCGGGCCGAAGGGAGCGGTCATCACGTTCCGCGACAACAAGTTCGCAGAGCCGGATCGGCTGGTCTATTTCATTCGCCAGCACGGCCAGGCGGCCAGGGTGCGGCCGGACATGAGGGTGGTGTTCTTCCAGGAATGGGAGACGCCGGAGCAGCGCCTGACCGGCACCACCAAAATCCTGCGCCAGCTCGCCAACCTCGCCGAAGATCGCAAGGCGGCATGAGCCTTGCGCTAATCTGTAGGCTGGGGCAAAGGCGCGTTTGCGCCGTGCCCACCAGTTCATCGTCGACCACAGTGGTGGGCACGCTTCGCTTTACCCACCTACGTTGCTCACGCAAAAGACAGCCGCCGGCATTGTTGCCGACGGCCGCTTTCCAGCGAAAACCGAACCACTTATTTTGGATATTTGAATTCCGGTGCGGCCTTCAGCGCCTCCTTGGTGGTGTTCATCGATGCCAGCCATTTGTCGTTCTTGCTGTCGTGGCGAATATTGACCGATGACGGCGACACCGCGACATAGCGCTCACCCATTCCCAGGAACCCGCCGACCGACAGGATCAGCGCGTCGATCTGATTGTTCTTGATGGCGATGTCCGTGATCTCGCCGACCGACTCGTCCTTCTGGTTATAGACGTTGAGGCCCTTCAATTTGGAACTGAACATCTCGTCCTTGGAGACGGTCGCAAACTTGGCTTCGGCGGGCGCCTTACCGGTAGTCTTGGCGTCCTGGGCCATTACCGGCCCCGCCAGAACGGCGAGCGAAGCAGCAATCAATGCAATTTTCTGCATAATGTTTCCTCCTCCATTGCAGAATCGATATTCGTCAATGCCGGAGGTGGAAAATTGGTTCCGCCGTTTCGTTTGGAACAATCAGGATGCAGCCCGGCGAGCCTCCTCGTGTAGCCGCGCCAGCAGCGATTTCGCCGAATCGGTCGGCAGCATGTTCGCGATCGTCACCACCGGCTCGGACCGCGCCTCGCGCTTGCCGCTGGAGGTATGGCGCATCACGCTGCAAAGCCGCCGCGCGATCATATGGGCGGTGCGCAAATCGGCCTCCACGAACACCACGATGACAGATCCGTCTTCCTGAACGGCGCCGAAATCCATTTGTCGCATCAAGCGGCTGAGAATCCGCGCGCCGTCAAGCTGGGCGCGCGCGTTGTTTGGATCAAAGGCAAAGCGAGCCGCTGACAATCCGCCGCCACGCGACAGCGTCTGATAGACCGCCGTAGCCAGGTCGCGATTGAAGGCGGCAGCCGTGAGCAGACCGGTCATGGGATCGAGCAGGCCTCCGGCCTCGATCGACCGCAGCGTGCGGCTTAGATGGGCCTCGAAGGCGTGTTGGCGGATCAACGGCAACGCGTTGGCGGCAATGCGGGCGGGTTCACCCGATATCACCTCAAGATTGGGCAGATCGTACGCCGGCGCTATTCCCTCCAGGGTCACGACGACCGGCAGGTTGCGAAAGCGCGCGTCTTCCGCCAGCACGGTGAGAAAGGCGTCCACCACGCGTGGGCTAAAACCTTCGCCGAGCACGATCCCGTCGATGTCGCGCGTGTTGAGGTGTTTCGCAGCGGCTTCCACAGAGAGCGCGCCGACGATTCCCATCCGTTCGCCGAGCGACACGGAAAGCGAAGGGTAGGCGGCGCCACGGCCGAGCAGCAGCACGGTGGCATCGCGAGCCGGATCGATATCCGCCAGCGTTTTTCGCGCCGCGGGGTCGTCAAGCCGGCGCATCACCGTGGCATGTAAGCTCCTGACACGCAGCGCAGCCCGGAGCCGCGCAACCAGACGGTCGTCATTGCCGCTCGCTTGCGAGAAAGGAATGGCGTTTTCGGGCAAGCGTATGCCGGGATCGATGGCAAGCAACGGTAGATAAGGTTGCCGCGCGGCGATCGGCTTCGCTAACGTCTCGATATCGGCTTTAGCGGTGTCGGACATCGCCACGAGAACCGCGGCCGGCTGCAACTGCTCGATCGCGCGTGGCGCATCGGTCCAGCCCGTATCGATAATCGGAAAGATCTTGGCATCGTCAAGCGCGCTCGCGAATGACGGCCGTTGGGCGGTCGATACGATAATGATCGGACCTTGCTGGGACATCCAAAAAAACTCGTATCGGCGCGATCGATTGGGCGGGCAAAGCCTAGTTTGCCGGCCTTAATGTCGCGTCAACGAAGCCGGCCAATTTGCAATCAGGCCAGGTTGGTCCGATCACGAAATGCTTCCACCATCAGAGGGTTAAGCCCGAGCTCGGCAAGCGCCTCGCGGGCACGGGCATTGTCCTGGGCACGCCCGGCAAGGCGATGGCCGCTCAACCGGTCGGGCAATGCCGTCAGCAGCGCACCCTGTCCAAGCCGCTTGGCCCATTGCTGCAGATCTTGCGACAGGAACCTGTACCCCCCGACCGCCATCACACCGGACGGCGGCGCGGTAATGCAGATCGCGCCGGTCGAACGATCGAGCCGGGCGGCATAGTCGGTGTCGACGTAATCGCGCGGCGGCTGCGCCACCAGAAAATCCCGGGCCGGCGGCGCGGGTGAGTAAGCCGAGGGCGTCACCATCGGTCCCCGCAGCGCCAGCGTTCCCCTTGATGTCAGGAAGACTTCGCCTGCGATCGACGATCCCGGGACGTCGCGCGGTGCGCCATGCGGTCCCGGCAGGATTGGCGCCGGCGCGCCGTCGGCCGCGCGGCGCGCGCTGAACAATCCGGCTTCACCGAACAGATAGACGTCAGTCAGGACAGCCTGCTCTGTGGTCCAGAAGGGGCCCGATGCGACCTGTTCCGGCGCGCGCCAGAGTCCGATCACATTGCGCAAGCTCGACAGACGCGACAGCATGTCGATCTCGGCCAATCGCAGCGCCAGTTGCGCCGGCGAGATCAGCGTATCGCAAGAGTGCTCGTTGATCTGCTGCTCGAGCACATCGCCGTCAAAGGGATGATGCAGCGCCAACGTTCCGCCCGACAGCAGCCAGACCACGAGCGATGATGTCAACCCCGCGAACGACGTCGGCGCAAATGCCGACATCAGGGTTGAGCCTTGCGGCACGTCGCTTTCGAGGGACAATGCCAGGCCGCCGGCGATCAAGTTCAAATGGGTGCGCGGCACCGCGCGAAAGCCATCGGGGGTCAGGTCGAATGAGATGATCGCCGCCCTTCGGCCGTCCTGTGTAACGGCGCGCGTCGTGTCGGATTTACCTGACAGAGCCAGGTCGAGCGATGCCATGCCTTCGGGCAGCGCACTGCCGAAGCCGCAGACATGGCGGATCGAAAATGCTTCGGCCGCGGCGTTCATTGCGAGGTCGGCATGGACAATGCCATCGATCTTGCCGGCGGTGACAATCGCGCGCGCGCCGGTGCGATTGAGCGCGACCGTCAATTCCGCCTGCCGCCAGAGCAGCGGAAGAAGCGCAACAATCAACCCGGCACGATGCGCGGCAAGTACCGTCAGCATGAACTCGACGGTGTTCGGCAGTTGAACCGCGATTACGGAGTTGGCCGGCAACCCCGCTTCGATGAAATGAGCCGACAGCGTCGAGATCGCTTGATCGGCTTCTGCGAAGGTCAGCCGTTTTGGGGGATCGCCGGTGATGCGCTGCTTGTTGGCCGGGTCGAGCAGCGCCAGCCCATCCGGCTTTCGCGCCAGGATCCGTCGAAACAGTCCGTCGAGCGTCGGTGAAGGATTGGTCACGGGATCACTTTGCTTGAGGTTCCGGCTTTTGCCACCAGGTTTCCGGCAAATACCCGGTCAAAGCGGTAGCTGCCGGCCGTTCTATCCGATTCCAGCGCGCGATCCATTGTTCTCTGACGTTAAACAGCGGGACAGCGTAGAAGCCCGACATCAGGACCCGGTCAAGCGCGCGCACCGCCGAGACGAACGCGGGATGCTCGCGCGCCTCCAGCATGGCCGCGATCAGAGCGTCGATGGCGGGATCTTTTGCGCCCATGTAGTTTCGCGTGCCTTGGTTATCCGCGGCCTCGCTTCCCCAATAGAACGACTGCTCGTTGCCCGGCGACAACGACTGGTCCCAGCGGTTCTGGATCATGTCGAATTCGAAACCGAGCCGGCGTTGATCGAATTGAACGGCGTCGACCGCGCGCACCGAAGCCTCAATGCCCGCGCGCTTTAGATCGCGCATATATGCCAGCGCGATGCGTTCCTGATCGCGTGTCGTCACCAGAATTTCGAAGGTAAGGGGCGCTTTGGTCGATCGCTGCCGCAATACCGTGCCGTCCAGATCGTAACCGGCTTCCGATAACAGTGTCAGGGCGCTGCGAAGCGTTGCACGATCGCGCCCCGAGCCGTCGGTGACGGGAAGGCGGTAGCTGCCATCGAGAATGTCGGAACGCAGCTGAGCGGCGAACGGGTTGAGAAGCTCGCGCTCGCGATCATCGGCGGCACGGGCATAGGCCGATAATTCGGAGCCGGCAAAGAAGCTTGCCGAGCGACCGTAGAGCCCGAAGAAATAGTTGCGGTTGATCCATTCGAAATCGAACAATAGCGTCAAAGCCTGGCGCACGCGGATATCGGAAAACACCGGACGTCTGGTATTGAACACCAGGAATTCCGAGGGCTGCGGCATACCGGTCTTGATGGTGTCGCGGATCACCTCCCCATTACGGACAGCGGGGAAGTCGTACCCGTCGTGCCAGCGCAGCGGTTCGGTCTCGACGCGAAAGTCATAGAGACCGCGCTTGAAGGCTTCGAACTGGCCGTTGGCCTCACGATAGAAATCGAACCTGATCTCATCGAAATTCCACAAGCCGCGATTGACCGGCAGATCGTGGCCCCAATAGTCTGGATTGCGTGTCAACGTCACGCTGGCGCCGGGCTTGACCGCGCTGACGCGGTAGGGGCCTGAACCGATTGGCGGTGACATCGAGGTTTCCTCGAAGGTTGCGACGTCGACCGCATGCTTGGGCAATACCGGCATCAAGCCGAGAATGAGCGGCAGTTCGCGGTCGTTGGCGCCCTCGAGATCGAACCGCACAGTGCGCGGGTCGGGCGCTTCGGCCTTTACGACTTTGGAATAATACTGCCGATGGTTGGGGCGGCCTTTGTCGCGCAGCAAAGCCCAGGAGAACAGCACGTCCTCGGCGAGCACCGGTCGCCCGTCGGAAAAACGCGCTCGGGGATCGAGATGGAAGGTGACATAGCTCCTGGCGTCGTCGGTCTCCACGCTCTTTGCCAACAGACCGTAGAGCGTGAAGGCCTCGTCATTGCCGCGCGCCATCAGGCTTTCAATCACAAAGCCCCTGATTTGCTGCACGGCGAGACCCCTGACGATCAGGGGATTGAGACTGTCGAAAGTGCCGAGAAAACCCGCTACCAGCCGACCGCCTTTCGGGGCTTCGGGATTGGCATAGGGCATGTGGGTAAAATCGGTCGGTAGCGCCGGAGCGCCATGCATGGCGATGGCGGAACTCTCCTCCGCCGACAGCGTCCCGGCATTGATCGCCAGCGCGACGCCGAAAGCGAGTATAGCGAACAGGAAAGCTCGAAGGCGCGCACACCTCGAAAGCTGGAACACAGCATGTTGGTATGATTCGGTATTGCTCACTGTCGGGTTTTACCATAGCGCCTCCCGGCCGCGGCATATGCCGAAGATGCTTGTCGGCATTGATCTTTTCGCGCGCCGCTGTATGAAGGCGTGCAATTGACCAAGGCGGTACAGGCCTGTCACTTAACCGCCTCAATTGGCCACGACACAGCCGCCCAAGCGGCTAGGTCCAGGGTCTTTGCAGCGGTTTCGGGCGCTCCCGTTCAGAAAGGGTTTTCCGCGATGAATTTCCGTATGTTGGCCGCGTCGGTCCGGCCGCGTGGGCGGGCTTTCGCCCTGTTGGCAGCGGCGGCATTGACGCCCGTGTTGCTTGCTCCCGACGCACAAGCGCAAGCGCCGGCCCCGGCCCCTGGTGCTCCAGCGGCGGCGCCAAAGGCCAAGGCCGCGCCGAAGGCTGCACCGAAAACGCCTCCAGCGGCGCCCGCGCCCAGCGCCCAGCAGGCACCGCCGCCAGCGGCTGGAGCGCCCGCGGCGAGTGCTCAGGCCCAAGACCAGCAGATCCAGCTGATCTACGCGCCCTGGACCAAATTCTGCCTGAAGGGGCAGGATGCCAACGCAAAACAGGTTTGCTTCACCGGCAAGGATGGACGCATCGAGTCCGGCCAGCCGGTAATTGCCGCCGTCATCATCGAACCCGAAGGCGAACCGAAGAAAATCCTGCGCGTCACGCTGCCGCTCGGCATGCAGCTGGTTCACGGCACCCGCGTGATCGTCGACAACAACCCGCCGCAGCAGAGCCCCTATGTGATCTGCTTCGCCAATGGTTGCATGTCGGACTACGAAGCAACCCCGGAACTGCTCGCCAACATGAAGAAGGGACAGAACCTGGTGGTGCAGGCGATTAACTCCAACGGCGCGCCGTTGACGCTGCCGCTGCCGCTGGCCGAATTCGCCAAGGCCTATGACGGCCCGCCGACCGATCCGAAGCAATTCGAGGAAACCCAGAAGAAGCTGCAGGAAGAGCTGCAGAAACGCGCCGAGGAAGCGCGCAAGAAACTCGAGGCCAACCCGCCCGCCGGCCCGTCTGCGGCCGCTCCAGCCAATCCGGCCGCGAAGTAAGACGGCTCAGGCGAGAAGGAAAAGGCGCTCAACGAGCGCCTTTTTTTGTGCGCAAAGGAAGCAATGGTAGCCCCATCAAGGAAGACGCAATGCGGTGACCGGCGTTGCCGCTCCGGTCCCGGCTTTCCTGGAGCTTGCTATCGGGCGGGCATTCGCGCGACCGGTTGGCGCCGACCCGTCGGCCTCATCTGTGGTGCCAACCAAGGATGATGCGTGCCTTAATTCAGCGACGGATTGCGCGGGCGATAGCCGCCCGATTTGTCCTTCACGAAGATCTCGGCGACTTGCGAATGCCGGATCGGTTCGCCGGAATTGTCGGGCAGAAGGTTCTGCTCGGAAACGTAGGCGACGTATTCCGATTCTGAATTCTCGGCGAGCAGATGATAGAACGGCTGATCCTTGTGAGGTCGGACGTCCTCGGGGATCGACAACCACCATTCCTCGGTATTGTTGAACTCCGGATCGATATCGAAGATCACGCCCCGGAACGAAAAGATCCGGTGGCGGACGATCTGTCCGATCTGAAATTTGGCGGTCCGCGTTTTTATCATACCTCGTCGAATAGACCATGATTGTGGCCGATGCTAGAGGCAAACGGCCGAATTAACCTTCGCCGTGGCCGGTCTGTCCAGGATGTCGATGGGCCAACAATGATCAAAGAGACATTACCCTCATGGTCGACATCCTCAATCTCGCGCCGCCGTATTTTGGCCTGATCTTCATCGGCTTCGCCTGCGGTAAGGCCAAACCCCTGCCGGAGCAGGGCCTCGCGTGGATGAATTTCTTCCTGCTTTACGTTTCACTTCCCGCTTTGCTGTTTGGAATCATGTCCAAGACGCCGTTTGCGGAACTCAATAATCCGCCATTCCTGATTGCGACCACGCTGGGCACGGCCAGCGCCTTCGCCCTGGCTTTGGTCGCAGGCCGGCTGGTCGGGCCGCTGTCCTTTCGCGAGGGGACGCTGGCGGGCCTCGCCGGCGGCTTTGGTGTGTTCGTGATCGCAGGGCAACACGACACCTGGATTGAGCCGGCATCCGTCGCGGTCCTAATCGGAACGTTTGCGTCCGTCATCACCCTCACCAGCGTGATGTGGTTCATCCAGACCGGCCGGCTGGTATTTCCGTGAAGCCTAAACAACCCGCCGCCATGAAGGCGCCAGGCCTTCGCGCATCGCCAGACGGCGAAGCGGCCCGATCGAACCGATCAGATGCAGGCCAGCCGCGCGCAGGCTTTGCATCGGAAGGAAATCACTGAGCAGTGAACGATTCGCCATGTCGATGACGAAAGTCCGGCTCAACACATCGGCGCGCCGCGCCGAAATATACCGCATGAGCACCTGGGGCGAGCCGGGATCTTCACCCGACGCCATCGCCCGCCCGACGATATCGGCGAGATCGGCGGCATCGCGCAATCCCATGTTCAGGCCTTGCGCGCCAATCGGCGGCACTACATGCGCGGCCTCGCCGACCAGTGCGACGCGAGCTTTCGCAAATTGCCGCGGCTGCTCGATGGCGAGCGGAAACAGGTGGCGCCCCGGCTCGACCTTGACGCGGCCGAGAATGGAATGCGACTGCCTTTCCGCAGCCTCGGACAGTTCGTCGTCGTTCAACGCCATCAGCCGTTCAGCTTCCTTCGGTGCCGCAACCCACACCACGCTGCAACGGTTGCCGGGCAGGGGCACAAATGCGCAGGGACCTTGCGGGGTGTGAAACTCGGTCGAGCTATTTCGGTGTGGCCGCGAATGGCTGATGTTAAAGGTCAACGCGGACTGATTGAGGTCGCGGCGCTTGACCGCGATGCCCGCGGCCTCGCGGCAAAGCGATTGGCGCCCGTCTGCGCCGGCCACCAGGCGCGCCGATAGCGATTTGCCGCGGGCCGTACCAATTGCAACCATGGCATCGCAGGGGGTCACGATTTCCGCCTCGTCGTCGAACCGCGTCAGGTCGGAAAGCTCGGCGGCGCGTTGTTCCAGCGCTGTGATCAACGCGCGATTCTCGATGTTGTAGCCGAATGCACCGAGACCGATCTCGTCGGAAGAGAAGCGGACTTCGGGCGCACGGATCAGGCGGCCGGTATCGTCGACCAGACGCATCGTCTGCAATGCCGCCGCCTCGTCCGCGCAGCGCCGCCATACCTCCAACGCCTGTAGGAGGTCCACGGAGCCGCCCAGAAGGGCAGTGGTTCGATTATCGGCGTAGGGCGCGCGGCGAGCAATCAAGGCCGTATTCGCGCCACTTTGCGCCAGTGCAATCGCGGCGGTCAATCCGGCGGGGCCGCCCCCGATCACGACCACGTCGTGGGTACCCGATACTTCGTTCATCTCAACACAATCGACGTTCCCCGCGGCATTTTCAAGCCCACGTTGCGACGGCATTTTTCCACCGGATTGCGCGTCGGAACGTCGCAATCACGGATGTGCAAATCGAGGCGATTCCTGATAGCACTGCGGACCAAATGGACCAGATAAATCAGCAGGAATCTTCGCTGCCATCCGCGGCAACCCGGGCGGCCGCATTTTCGGTGCATATCTTCACTGCGCTGGGGGCGGGCATCGCCTTGATCGCCCTGCTCGAGGCCGTGCGCGGGCACTGGGCTGCGATGTTCGGGTGGCTTGGCGCGGCGCTGGTGGTGGATGCAGTCGATGGGCCGATCGCGCGGCGGCTGGATGTCATGCGCGTACAGCCGAACTGGTCGGGCGAAGTGCTCGACCTCGTGGTCGATTTCGTCACCTATGTCTTTGTACCGGCCTATGCCATCACCGCAAGCGGCCTGCTGCTGCCGTGGACGGCGCCGCTGCTCGGCGCGGGTATTGTCGTGTCAAGCGCGCTGTATTTCGCGGATCGCCGCATGAAGGCTGAGGACAATCATTTTCGCGGGTTTCCAGCGCTGTGGAATGTGGCGGCCTTCTATCTGTTCCTGCTGCATTTGCCGCCGGCGCTGTCGAGCCTCGCAGTTGCCGTTCTGATTGTGCTGACATTTGTTCCCTTACACGTCCTTCACCCGGTACGCGTGGTGCGCCTCCGTGGCCTTACCTTGACATTGCTCGCCGTCTGGGCGGTGCTCGCGATCATCGTGCTCGCAAAGGACTTCAATGTCGGCCCGATCGTTACAACAGCGCTTTGTGCGATCGCCGCCTATATCGTCGGGAGCGATGCGGTTATCCGGCTCGTGAGATCGTTCGGCGCATGATCGAGTTGCTGACCAGCCCGGAAGCATGGGCGGCATTGTTGACGTTGACGGCGCTCGAAATCGTCCTCGGCATCGACAATGTCATCTTTCTGTCGGTTATCGTCGCACGCATTCCGCAGCGGCAGGCGACGCGGGCGCGTCAAATCGGGCTAGCGCTGGCGCTGGTGTTTCGTATTCTGCTGCTCAGCCTGTTGGTGTGGCTGATCGGCCTGACCCAGGACATCTTCACGGTGAAGGGCACGGCGTTTTCCTGGCGCGACATCATTCTGATTGGCGGCGGGCTGTTTCTGATCGGCAAGTCGACCCACGAAATTCACAGCGAGGTGGAAGCCCGCGACGAAGAGAACAATGGCGCGCCCAGGGCCAGCGCGTTCTTCTGGGTGATTATCCAGATCATCGTCATCGACATGGTATTCTCGCTCGATTCCATCATCACCGCGATCGGCATGGCGCAGGATCTCGAGATCATGATCGCGGCTGTCATGATCGCCTGCTTCATCATGTACGTGTCCTCCGGACCGGTGGCACGTTTCGTGGCGGAGCATCCCACCACCAAGATGCTGGCGCTGGCATTTCTGGTGCTGATCGGAGTTGCGCTGGTGGCGGACGGATTCAAATTTCATATCCCGCGCGGCTACATCTATTTTGCCATCGCGTTTTCGGCCGCGGTCGAAGCCTTCAACGTACTGGCCAAGCGCAACCGCAAAAGAGCCGCTCGCTAATGTTGTGGCAAGACCGATTTCCATCTATGCGGAGTGCGCGCCGCAAGCGACAACGTGTACGCGGTCGCTGAGTTGACAACGCGGCCTTGATGGCCTTCGCTTGAGCGTTAAGGAGATCCCCGAGGGGAGAGGCTGATATGATCAAGGCCGTGCGCGTGCACAAGGTGGGGGGCCCGGAAGCCCTGGTCTATGAACCCGTGGATGTGCCCGCGCCGGGACCCGGCGAGGTTCGCATCCGCCAGCATGCCGTCGGACTGAACTTCATCGACGTCTATTATCGCACCGGTCTCTACAAGGCGCCCGGATTGCCGTTCATCGCCGGCAACGAAGCCGCCGGCGAAGTGCTGTCGGTTGGACCCGGCGTGACCAATTTTCACCCCGGCGACCGCGTCGCCTATTATTTCAATCTCGGCGGTTACGCGACCGAGCGAAACATCCCCTGGGAGAGACTCGTCAAATTGCCCGATCACATCACCTACGAGCAGGGCGCCGTGCTGATGCTGAAGGGGCTGACAGTCTGGTACCTTCTGCACAAGACGTTCAGGGTCGAGCCGCACCACCGGGTGCTGATCCATGCCGCAGCCGGCGGCATTGGCTTGCTCGCATGCCAATGGGCGAGGGCGCTCGGCGCCCACGTCATCGGCACCGTCGGCTCAAAAACGAAGGCCGACCTCGCGCTGGCCAATGGCTGCGATCACGTCATCCTCTACAACGAGGAAGATTTCGTCGCGCGCGTCAAGCAGATCAGCCGCAACGAGCTTTGCGACGTCGTCTACGACGGCGTTGGCAAAACCACATTTCCGGGCTCGCTGTCCTGTCTCAGACAGCGCGGGATGTTCGTGAGTTTCGGAAACGCCTCAGGTCCGGTGCCGCCATTCTCGATTGCCGAACTCAACAATCACGGTTCGCTGTTTGCGACGCGGCCGAAACTCAGCGACTATATCGGCAAGCGCTCCGAACTGCTGGAGGGTGCCGACACCTTGTTTGCCGCCGTCATTAACGGGAAACTGCACGTGCCGATCAACCACGCCTACGCGCTGAAGGATGCGGCCAGGGCGCACATCGATCTGGAAAGCCGGGTGACGACCGGCGCGTCGATCCTGAAGCCGTAGGGATTCCTTTGCTCGTCGTCCCGGCGAACGCCGGGACTCATACCGCGTGATGTCGTGTTTTAGCACGGGACGCAGACGCCTTCTGCGACAACAAACGCCTGTGGTTATGGGTCCCCGCTTTCGCGGGGACGACTCGTGGAGAGTCATTGCGCCGTCTACGCGACGCGTCTTGCCGCTCCCATTTTCGTGAGGATCGCGTCCAGGCAATCGATCATCCCGGCAATTTCGCCCTTGGTGACGTTGAGCGCCGGCATGAAGCGTAGCGCGTCCGGTTGCGGCGAGTTGAGCAGCACGCCATCCTCAAACGCTTGCGCGACGATCGAGCCACCGATGGCGTGTTTGAGGTCGAGCGCGAGCAGCAGGCCCCTGCCGCGAACCTCGCCGAGACCGTGCCGGACGGACATTCGCTGCAACTCGCTTTCCAGATAAAGGCCGCTATCAGCTACCGATTTCAGAAAACCCGGGTCAGACACTTGCTGCAGAACCGCAAGCCCCGCCGCGCACATGAGCGGGTTGCCGTTGAACGTGCCGCCCTGGTCGCCATGTTCAAAGCAGGAAGCCGCCGCGGTAGCCAGTAAGGCGGCCAGCGGCACGCCTCCACCGATGCCCTTTCCAAGCGTCACGATGTCAGGTTCGATGCCGGCGTGCTCATAATGGAAAAGCTTTCCGGTGCGGCCCATGCCGGTCTGGATCTCGTCCAGGATGAGCAGCAGGCCGTGCTCTCTGGTCAGCGTCCGCAGTTCGCGCAGAAACTGGTCGGTGGCGGGCCAGACGCCGGCTTCGCCCTGGATCGGCTCCAGCATCACGCCAACGGTCTTTTCATTTATCAATCGCTCCACCGAGGCGAGATTGTTCAGCTGCGCTTTGTGGAAGCCTGAAACCTTTGGCTCGAACAGCGGCTCAAAGGCTTTCTTGCCGGATGCCGACATCGTCGCCAGCGTGCGGCCGTGGAAGCCACCCTCGAACGTGATGATCTCGTAAGCGCCATCGCGGTGCAGCGTGCCGTATTTGCGGGCGAGCTTGATCGCGCCCTCATTGGCTTCCGCGCCGGAATTGGTGAAGAACACCTGATCGAGGCAGCTGTGGTCGACCAAGACCCTTGCCAGCTTGAGGCTCGGCCCGTTGTAAAACGCCGGACTGGGCGTCAGCAGCAGCTTTGCCTGCGCGGCGAGGGCTTCGGAGACTTCAGGCGGCGAGTGGCCCAGGCAATTGACCGCCCAGCCCTGAACGAAATCGAGATAACGCTTGCCGGTGTCATCCCACAGAAACGAGCCTTCGCCCCTGATGAAAACGGCCGGCGGCCGTGCGGTGATGTCCATCAGCGCGTCAAACGGATGTGCGGCATTGGTCATGTCAAACTCCTCGGGATGAAAAAGCGGGCCGAAACGCGAGAAGGCCGCACTTTGCGGGTGCGGCCTTCTCGAAAACGAGCTGATCTGGTTTATTCAGCGTTGTCGTCAGACACGGCGCGACCCATCATCGTCGAACGAGCGACGACGGAAAGTGGCGCAGCGGATGGTCCGGTCGAGTTTCATGATGATGGCCCATACAGCCGAAGCGTGCGCTGTGTCAAGGGTAGGAGAGATCGCAAAGCCGTCCTGGTTGGCTTCAAGACTGGTTCTTACGCTCGCGAACCCGCAGTTCGGCCCGAGCCGTAGCGACTATCTGACCCTCTACGTCGATGAGTTCAGCCGTCACTTCAGCCAAGCGATCATCTTGACGAACAAGGCGTGCCGTCGCGGTCATCGGTCCTAGTGCTGCCGGCCTTAGAAACTGTGTGTCCAGGCGGGTCGTTACCGCCGTCAGATGCGACGGTAACCTGACCATCACCGCGTTGCCGGTCGCGGAGTCAAGCATCGCCGCCAACATTCCGCCCTGCACGGTACCATGGCGGTTCGCGAATTCCTTTTTCGCCGTAAATCGAAGTTTCACTTCACCGGAATTCCGATCTGCGGAGACGATCTCCCGGCCAAGAAGGTGCGCGGCCGGTGGTATTTCCTTCAGATGATCTGACATGTCTCCGTTCTCTATGCCATACCCGGCAAACTTAACTATTATGTCTAAAACCCTGCCACGCTGCCGTGCAGGTCGTATTGATCGGCGCGCTCGATCGTCGCGGTAACGATCTCGCCGACGCGGAGCGGGCGCCGGCTCGAGACGTAGACCGCGCCGTCGATCTCGGGCGCGTCCGCTTTGGATCGCCCTTTCGATGCGGTCGGGCCGACTTCGTCGATGATGACCTGCTGCCTCGTGCCGACCTTGCGCTTCAGCCGGCGGACGGAAATCTTTTGCTGCCGCGCCATCAGCGCATTCCAGCGCTCCTGCTTGATCTCCTCGGGCACGGCATTGCCGAGCGCGTTCGAGGCTGCGCCCGCGACCGGCTCATATTTGAAACAGCCAAGGCGATCGATCTCGGCCTCATCGAGCCAATCGAGCAGATAGGCAAAATCCGAATCGGTCTCGCCGGGAAAACCGACGATGAAAGTGGAACGCAGTGTCAGCTCGGGACATTGTTTGCGCCACGTCTCAATCCGCGCCAGCGTCTTCTCCTGCGCCGCCGGACGCTTCATGGCCTTGAGGATTTCCGGGCTTGCATGCTGGAAGGGAATATCGAGGTAAGGCAAAATCCTGCCTTCCGTCATCAGGCCGATGACTTCGTCGACATGCGGGTAGGGATAGACATATTGCAGCCGCACCCAGACGCCGAACTCGCCGAGTTCCCTGGCGAGATCGAAAAACCTGGCGCGGACCTGGCGATCCTTCCACGGGCTATCGGCATATTTCAGATCGACGCCATAGGCAGAGGTATCCTGCGAGATAACCAGCAATTCCTTGACACCGGCCTTCACCAGTCTTTCCGCCTCGCGCAGCACGTCATTGGCCGGACGCGACACCAGGTCGCCGCGCAGTTTTGGGATGATGCAGAAGCTGCATCTGTTATTGCAGCCTTCGGAAATCTTTAAATACGCGTAGTGCCGCGGCGTCAGCTTGATGCCCTGCGGCGGCACCAGGTCGAGATGCGGGTTGTGGAGCGGCGGCAGCGCGCGATGCACGGCATCGAGCACGCTCTCATATTGCTGCGGTCCGGAGATCGACAGCACGCCGGGATAGGCCGCCTCAATCTGTTCGGGTTCCGCGCCCATGCAGCCGGTGACGATCACCTTGCCGTTCTCTGCCATGGCTTCGCCGATGGCGCCGAGCGATTCCTGCTTGGCGCTGTCGAGAAAGCCGCAGGTGTTGACGATGACGATGTCGGCGCCATCATGCTTGCGCGCCAGCTCATAGCCTTCCGCGCGCAGCCGTGTGATGATGCGCTCGGAATCCACCAGCGCCTTGGGGCATCCCAGCGAAACAAAGCTGACTTTGGGCGCGGCGGCCTGTTGCATGCTTGATCTGCCTAATTGACCGGCAGGAGCTAGTCCCAATTGCTCATAATTACAAGGCTTTGAGCAGGCTTACGGCGTGCTATGAAGATTTTGCCGGAATGCGAGTGAGCGATGGGCGAGTCGTCCCCGAAAATCGTCATTGTCGACGAAAGCCCGATCCGCGCCGCGATCCTCGAGGAGGGGCTGCGGGAAGCGGGTTTTACCGGCGTCGTCCACATCAGCGAAATGCAAAGTTTGCTGACCCGGATCTACGCGCTCGATCCCGACGTCATCCTGATCGATCTGGAAAATCCAAGCCGCGACGTTCTGGAACAGATGTTCCAGGTCAGCCGCGCCGTGCGCCGGCCGATCGCGATGTTCGTCGACCAGAGCGACGCAGCATCGATACAGGCCTCCGTCGATGCCGGGGTCTCCGCCTATGTCGTCGACGGATTGAAGAAAGAACGCATCAAGCCGATCCTCGACCTCTGCATTTCGCGCTTCAACGCATTTTCCAAGCTGCAGGACGAACTCGAGCGCACCAAATCGGCGCTAGAGGACCGCAAGGTGATCGATCGCGCCAAGGGCATCCTCATGAAGCTGAAGGGCCTGACCGAAGATGAGGCTTACGTACTGCTGCGGTCGACCGCGATGCGCGAGAAAAAGAAAATTGGCGAGATCGCGCAATCGATCCTGACCGCGTCGGAGATGCTGAAATGAGCGTACCGCTTCGCATAGGCTTCATTCCCCTGGTCGATGCCGCGGCGCTGATAGTGGCAGTCGACAAGGGATTTGCCGCGGCTGAAGGGCTCGATGTCACCCTGGTGCGGGAAGTGTCGTGGTCGAATGTCCGCGACAAGCTCAATATCGGCCTGTTCGACGCCGCGCACCTCCTGGCACCCGTCGCGATTGCCTCGAGCCTCGGGCTCGGACACGTCAAGGTGCCAATCGCAGCGCCATTCAATCTCGGCCTCAACGGCAACGCGATCACGGTCTCGCCGGCGCTGCATGCGGCGATCATGGCCGAGATATCAGACGATCCGTTCGACCCGATGGCGACCGCGCTGGCGCTCGCCCGTGTCGTCGCAAAACGGCGCAAGAGCGGCGCGGAACCTTTGACCTTCGGCATGACCTTTCCGTTCTCGACCCATAATTATCAGCTGCGGTTCTGGATGGCCGCCGGCGGCGTCGATCCCGACGAGGACGTCCGTCTCGTGGTGCTGCCGCCGCCTTACATGGTGGACAGCCTTGCCAGCGGTCACGTCGACGCGTTCTGCGTCGGCGCACCCTGGAACTCGGTCGCGGTCGACCTCGGCGTCGGCCATATCCTGCATTTTGTTGCCGACATTCTCGTCCGCGCCGTCGAAAAGGTGCTGGCGCTCAGGCAGGACTGGTCGGAGAAAAACCCCGAGGTGCTGGCCGCGCTGGTGCGCGCTGCATTTCGCGCCGCCGAGTTCATCGAGCAACCGCAAAATCGCGCCGAGGCGGCGCGAATCCTGGCGCACCCGGAGCGGATTGGCGTCGATGCGGAGGTCGTGCAGCGGACGCTCGACGGCCGCCTCAAGATTTCGCCCGATGGAACGGTGCGCGAAAGCGGCCGCTATCTGCTGGTCGGGCGCGAGGGGGCAGCGCGGCCCGATCCCGTGCAAGCCGCGTGGCTCTACGCGCAGATGGTACGCTGGGGGCAGGCCTCGATCAGTCCGGAGGCACTCAGGACGGCGCAGGCGGTGTTCAGGCCGGACCTTTACGATGCGGCGCTCGGACGCGACGGGAAGCTCGCCGATGCACCAGGCGCGATCGGGGCTTTTGTGGGTCCGCCGTTCGACGCCGACGACATTGCCGGCCATCTGGCGGCGTTCGAGATCGGCCGCCGCAAGACCTGACGCGAAACCTGGAGCAACGTTGAGCAGCCGCCTCGAGGGGCTAATTTTTAGGCTCCTTGCTCAAAACTAGCGGCGGCGCCATCACCCAAAGTTCCAATCTCGTTATTTAACGTATTGATGTTACTGAGTATTTTATATGGCACCGTGTGGCACACAACTTGAATGTTGCAGTGCAGCCAGCCGTCGCAGAGGCCTGCTGGCTTTAAGTCCAGGATGGATTTCCGCAGCAACGAGGCTGGTCGGGCCGCTCCCTGGAAATTGAACCCGGCGCTACCAGCCGTACCGATTTCCGCGCGGTCACATTCCGTTTCCCGTTGAAGCCACCGATCGTGGCCGCAGGAGCTTCGTCGCGCACGATGAAAATCGAAACGCTTTCAGTCGACTTTACCGACGAGCAGAAACGCTATCTCGAAGGATTTGCGACGGGCCTGCAAATCAGCCGGGCCGGCCGCAGTCTCGTTGGTGCCGACGCCGGCAAAACGAACACCGAGCCGACCGGACCTGACGCGGCGCATTTGAATGCTCAGGACAAAGTCATCGCGTCAGGCAAAAAGCTCGCCGATCAGGAGAAATTCAAGCGCGAAGAACACCCGTTCGACGCCTATCCGCGGCTGAAGCAGCAGGCGCTGGCCAACGCCGCGCCGTCGACGGCAGATAATTTTCGCTGGCGCTATTACGGCCTGTTTTACGTTGCCCCGGCGCAGGATTCTTACATGTGCCGGCTGCGGATTCCGAATGGCATCCTCAAACACTGGCAATTTGCAGGCATGGCCGACCTGGCCGAGCGCTATTGCGGACCGTTCTGCCATGTCACCACCCGCGCCAACCTTCAGGTTCGCGAAATTCCGCCGAAGCACGCGGTGGGGCTGATTGAGGGCATCCAGGAGCTTGGCCTGTGCTCGCGTGGCTCCGGCGCCGACAACATCCGCAACGTCACGGGCACGCCGACCGCCGGGATCGATCCGCAGGAATTGATCGATACCCGCGAATACGCCCGCGAATGGCACTACCACATTCTCAACGACCGTTCGCTGACGGGATTGCCGCGCAAGTTCAACGTCGCGTTCGACGGCGCCGGCAAGATCGCGGTGCTTGAAGACACCAACGACATTGCGTTTGCCGCCGTCGAGATGAAGGACGGCTTTGGTGTCGAACCCGGCGTTTGGTTCCGCTTGGGAATGGGCGGCATCACCGGTCACAAGGATTTTGCCAGGGAGACCGGCATCATTGTGAAGCCAGCGGATGCAACCAATGTCGCTGACGCCATTGTGCGCGTGTTCATCGATTTGGGCGACCGCACCAACCGGCTCAAGGCCCGGCTCAAATACGTCATCGACGGCATGGGCATGGAAAAATTCCTTGCTGCGGTCGAGGAAAAACTCGGCCGTGCCCTTACGCGCGTGCCTTCCGAGGCCTTGGCGTCGCGGCCGACCTTCGACCGCCTGGCACATATCGGCGTGCACCAGCAGAAGCAGTCAGGCTTGAACTGGATTGGCGTCGCGTTGCCGCTCGGCAAGGTGATATGCGAGCAGATGCGCGGACTGGCAAAGATCGCGCGGGATCTCGGCGATGGCGATATTCGGCTGACGGTCTGGCAGAACCTGTTGATCCCGGGCGTGCGTGACGAGAATGTCGGACTTGCCGTTGCGGCGATCGAAGCGATTGGCCTTAAGGTCACGACTTCGCAGATACGCGCCGGGCTGATTGCCTGCACCGGCAATGCCGGCTGCAAGTTCTCGGCCTCCGATACCAAGCGCCACGCCGCCGCGATCGGCGACTGGTGCGAGCCGCGGGTGCCGATCGACACCCCGCTCAATATTCATCTGACCGGCTGCCATCATTCCTGCGCGCAGCATTACATTAGCGATATCGGCCTGATCGGCGCCAAAGTGCCCGCTGGCGAGGACGATACCATCGAAGGTTATCATTTGTTCGCCGGCGGAGGGTTCGGTCCCAACGCCGATATCGGGCAGGAAGTCTATCATGACCTCAAGGCAGAGGACGCGCCGAAGACGGTCGAGAAACTGCTGAAAGCATATCTCGCCCATCGCGCGTCACCTGACGAAACCTTCTTGAGTTTTGCGCGGCGCCACGATGGCGAGACATTGCGCAAGCTCGCCGATTCCGAGGCTTCGTCATGAACCAGATGACACCTCCGCCAAAGATCGAAATCATTCCCGCCAGCGCGCCATTTTCCGAAGCGCAGCGCTCCTGGCTGAACGGCTTTTTTGCCGGACTTTTGTCGACCGATAGTTCGGCGCCGCTGTCGCCAGAACAAAGCGCGGCCGTCCTTCAGGGACCTGGCGGCGATTGCGACGACGGCGAAGCGCCCTGGCACGATCAGACCCTGCCGATTGCCGAGCGCATGAAGCTCGCGGAAGGCCGTCCGCTGCGCCGGCGCATGATGGCGGCGATGGCGCAGCAGGATTGCGGCCAGTGCGGCTATAATTGCAACGACTATTCGGATGCGATCGCGAGCAGGACGGAGGCGCGGCTAAATCTGTGCGTACCGGGCGGCAAGGAAACCGCCCGGATGCTCAAAGCGTTGCACGAAGAATTGGAAAAGGCGCCCTCGGTTTCGTCCGGAACGCTTGTTGCTCCCGTCATAGCCGCGCCAGCGGTCACAAGCGAGCCGGGGCGTTCGCGCGACAACCCGGTCCCGGCGACATTCGTGTCGCGGCGCCTCTTGAACAAGCCCGGGTCGGAAAAGGAAACCTGGCACATCGATTTCGACCTCAGCGCTTGCGGCCTCGATTATGTCGTCGGGGATTCCTTCGGCATTTTTGCCCGCAACGAACTCGGGCTCGTGGACCAGATCATCGCCATGCTCGGCGCATCGCACACCACCGAAGTGAAAGGCAAAACGCTCCGCGAGGTATTAATCGAGGATGTTTCGCTGGCGCCGGCGCCGGATTCCCTGTTCGAACTGATCTCGTTCGTTACCGGCGGGGCGCAGCGCGAGAAAGCGCGCGCGCTGGCGCAAGGCGAGGACCCCGATGGCGACGCCGCGACGCTCGATGTAATGGCGGCGTTGCAGAAATTTTCAGGTGTTCGGCCGCATCCGGAAGCCTTCGTCGAAGCGCTGGAGCCGCTGCAACCTCGGCTCTACTCGATCTCCTCATCGCACAATGCGACGCCCAGGAAGCTGTCGCTGACGGTTGATTGCGTGCGCTACGTGGTCGGCAAGCGGAGGCGGCTCGGACTGGCGTCGACCTTCCTTTCCGAGCGCATCAAGCCCGGCGACTCGGTGGAGGTCTACGTGCAGAAGGCCCACGGCTTCGCGCTGCCTCAGGATCCCCGGACACCGATCATCATGATCGGGCCGGGTACCGGGATCGCGCCGTTCCGCGCGTTTCTGCTCGATCGCAAGGCGACCGGCGCGACCGGCAAAAACTGGCTGTTCTTCGGTCATCAGCGCAGCAGTTACGATTTCTTCTACTCCGACGAGCTGAACGCCCTGAAAACGTCGGGCCTGCTAACGCGGTTATCGCTGGCATGGTCGCGCGACGGCGACAAGAAATTCTATGTTCAGGATCGGATGCGCGAAGTCGGTCGTGAATTATGGACCTGGCTCGCCGAAGGCGCGCACCTCTATATCTGCGGCGATGCCAAGCGGATGGCAAAGGATGTCGAGCGCGCGTTGGTTGATGTCGTCGCGCAATTCGGCGCGCGCACGATTGACGAGGCCGTCAGCTTCGTCGGGGAACTCAAAAAGAATGGCCGGTTCCAGCAGGACGTTTATTAGCAATTCCAATCAAGCTCAAATGTGAACGAATAAAATTCTCGCCCGAATCGCCGGCAGAGAATTTTAAACTTCGATCGGAGTCCGCCAAAGCAATTGTATCGCTATTTTGCCGGTCACCTTGAAACCAGCCGCCAACAGTATTCCCTTATGCCGATGGGGCGTTGGAGATCGACCATGCGCGAACTATCGGCGGAAGCCCGCCTGCACCTGTATGCGCGCTCCCTGTCCCGACGAACCGGGACGGGATTTCATGCGGCTGCGCTATACGGCGCATTTGCGCTGATCGCAGCGGTCATCTTCGGCACGCTGTCGGTTCACCCGTTCTGAGATTGCTCGAGCCGTGGGGCGGGCCAAGGCGATTGCCCCATGCTTCAACATGCTAATCTCGTACTAAACTAAATTGTCACGATCGTGGGCTCGCGGAGTTTGTCAACGGGCTCGCATTGGCGCAACGCGTTGGCTTAGCCACCCTACAATTCTGTTCTAGGCGGCCTTCTTGAACGGCGCCACGTCGATGCCGCTCTGCTTCAATGCCTGCCGCACACCGCGCGCGATATCAACCGCGCCGGGGGTGTCGCCGTGAATGCACACGGTGTCGGTGCGCATTTTGATCACCTTGCCCGTGACCGACACGACAGCGCCGTCCTGCACCATCCGCACCACACGTTGCGCGATCTGACTGGCATCGTGCAACACCGCGCCTGGTTTCCGGCGCGACACCAGCGAGCCGTCGTCTTCATAGGCGCGGTCGGCGAAGACCTCGTGCACCATCGGCAGATTGGCGGCTTCTCCAGCCTGCACCAGGCGCGAATTGGCGAGGACCACGAAAATCAGATTGGGATCGACCGCCTTGATCGCTGAAGCTATGGCCTTGGCGGTGGTGTCGTCTTCGCAGGCGACGTTCGACAACGCGCCGTGGGCCTTGACATGGGTGACCTTGTGACCGGCCGCGGTCGCAATCGCCTGCAGCGCGCCGATCTGGTAGACGACCAGGTTTTCGATCTCGGAGGCCTTCATGCCGGGAAAAGGCCGGCGGCCAAAGCCGTGCAGGTCGCGATAACCGGGATGCGCGCCGATGCTGACGCCGCGCGCTTTTGCAAGCTCGACTGTCCGGCGCATGATGTCGGCATCGCCGGCATGGAAGCCGCAGGCGATGTTGACCGAGGTGGCAAGCTCGATCATGGCGGCGTCATTGCCCATCTCCCATGCGCCAAATCCTTCGCCGAGATCGCAATTGAGATCGATTGTCGTCATGTCTATGTCCCCTTGCGCGAGTGGATCTGTGGTTAGTCTTGCGCCAGCGCGTTCGCCGACGGAATTTGCCATGTTCCGGCGTCGACCGCGCTGACGGCGGCGCCGGCGACATTAGCATCTTGCAGCGCCTCGATGTTGAGATCAAAAGCCTCGATCGGTCTGACGCGATCGGGCAGGCTGCGCAGCAATTGCACAAGATTGCGGGCCTCGCGTTGCGCCTCAGCCATGCCGACGGCCTCGAAGCGGAAACCACGCCCGACGGGTAACTGCGCGAACCGTCCGAGATCGGAAGAAATCACCGTTGCGATCTTGGGATAGCCGCCGCTGGTGCCGCGGTCGGGCATCAGCACGATGGGTGCGCCATTGCCGGGCACCTGAATGCTGCCATCAACGGTGCCGTCGGACACGATGTTGTGGCCGTGCAGGTGTTTTATGACCGGGCCTTCAAGCCGGTAGCCCATGCGATCGCTGGTCGCCGATATCTTCCACTCGCTATCCAGAAACAGGCTTGTGGCGTCTTCGCCGAATTCGTCGTCCTGCGGGCCCATCACGACACGGATCGGCCCCTCCACGAGAGGGGGAACATCGATCCGGCGCTCGGCCGCGCCGCTCGCGGCCGCCGTTTGCAGTTCGTCGCCCGCCTGCAGCGGGCGTGTATAGGGACTGCCGAGGCCTGCGCGCGCATTCACCGCCAGACTGCCGAACATCGGCTCGCCGGCAATGCCGCCCTCGATGGCGAGGTAGCTGAAGGCACCGCCGCGCGCAAACCCCAGCGTCAGGGTCTCGCCGTCGGCGAGCGTCATGGATGTATCTAAAGCTACGGCACGCCCCGAGACGTCGGCGTTGCGCGATCCTCCTGCAAGCGCCACGCGGACGGTGCCCTCGCGCGCCGTGAACGCGGCGCCGAACGGGCCGATCTCGATCGCCGCCGCAAACAGCGCGTTTCCGACCAGGCAATTCGCAGCCGCAAGCGCGAGCCGATCCATCGCGCCGCTCGGCGTCAGACCGTAACGCTGGGCGCCATGCCGTCCGCCGTCCTGTATGGAACTCGCAGGCCCAATAGCGGAGATGACCAGTTTACTCATGGGGCGATTGGCTCGGCGATGATCTCGCCGGCTTCCGCGGCGCGATCCTGCTCAGCGAAGGTCTTCGCATCAACGGTAGAAAACGTCACGTGGTCGCCGGGTTCCAGGAGGAAGATCGGGTCGCGATGCAGTTGGTAGGTTCTGACCGCAGTCCGTCCCAACAGATGCCACCCGCTCGGACCTGCGAGACACTGAATACCCGTCTGCACGCCGCCAACCGAGATCGTGCCGGCTGGCGTCAGCAGCCGCGGGTCTTTGCGCCGCGGCATGTGCAGCGATTTCTCAAGGCCGCTGAGATAGGACCATCCCGGCGTAAAGCCGATCATGGCGACGCGATAATCGCCGGCAACATGCCGCGCCACGATCTCGTCCGGGGTCGTCTTGAGCGTTTTGGCGACGGCTTCTAGATCGATGCCATGCTCCCCGCCATACACAACAGGAATGCGCCAGCGCCGTCCTGTTATCTCCGGAGGAACCGGCTGCTGGCCCAGTGAAACAAGCTTCGCGCTCAGCGCGTCGAAATCAATCTGCACGGGATCATAATGCACCAGCAGGGACCGATAGGTTGGCACGGTTTCAGTCACGCCGGCGACCGGTTCGCTCGCAAGCGCCCGATCGAGCGCCAGCACCCGCTGGTTTGCGGCATCGTCGATGTTGCGGCTGAATTCCACCGTGATGGCGCTGTCGCCGCTCGGCAAAATCCGGGGAGAGGATATTGTCGCTGCCATGACCTCACAAGTCTTCGCCGGATATCGAGCTCTAGCGTGTTTTTGGGCGAAGCGGAATTCGCTTCGCGCAAATAGGCCCGCAAGTCCAATAAATTAATCCGCATAACCGTGATAAGACGTTGTGATTGCGCGACTATCACGCAGCCCCCGCTGCAGTGGTACTTGACGCGATACGCGTGCCCCGCAAGATGCGCGCGCCCGTTCTATCCGTAACCGGAGTTCTGCTTTCGATGTCCCTGACCCCCGAAGCGATCGCGACCCTCTCCCGCGTTTCCACCGCCACCATCACCACGGTTCTGCTCAAGAAGGGGCTACGAAACGTCTGGATGCGGGGTTCGCGTCCGCTACGGCCGGGACAACCGCGGCTGGTAGGGCCTGCCTTCACGCTGCGTTTTGTGCCGGCTCGGGAAGATCTGGCGACGCCGGAATCCTGGTCCTCGCCGATTTCGACCCGGACCGCGATCGAAGCCATGCCTGAAGGCTGTATCGCCGTGGTCGATGCCATGGGCATCACCGACGCCGGCATTTTCGGCGATATTCTGTGTGCACGCATGGTCAAGCGCGGCGTGGCGGCGCTGGTGACCGACGGCGTTGTGCGCGATCTCGAAGGCGTGCTCGGAACCGGTTTGCCGGTGTGGTGCGACGGTTTTGCGGCTCCGCCCTCAGTTGCCGGGCTGACCTTCGTGGGCTGGGGCGAACCGATCGGATGCGGCGGCGTTGCCGTGTTTCCGAACGACATTATTGTCGCCGACCAGGACGGCGCCGTTGTGATCCCGCAGGCTTTCCTCGACCTCATCCTGGCCGAAGGTGCAGAGCAGGAGCGAATGGAAGCCTGGATTGTCGAGCAGGTGAACGCTGGCGCGGTGCTACCCGGACTTTATCCAATGAATGCCGAGACCAAGGCGCGCTACGCAGCCTCGAAGAAGAAGTAATCTGGAAGGAGGAACGTCATGAATATCCATCTTGCCGGTTCGCGGCCCACGCGCCGGGCGCCGGCCGAATACTTCACCGGTACGGTGTTGCAGGATCCGATCATCATGGCCGATGCTCCCGCACGGCTCAATTGCTCCCGCGTCTCCTTCGAGCCGGGCGCCCGCACGGCCTGGCATTCCCATCCGTTGGGACAGACGCTCTATGTCATCTCAGGCATTGGCCGGGTTCAGGCCAAGGGCGGACCGATCCGAGAAATCCGGCCCGGCGATGTCGTATGGATTCCGCCGGGCGAAAAGCATTGGCATGGCGCATCGCCGACCAACGCCATGACCCATATCGCGATGCAGGAAGCGCTCGATGGAGTCTATTCGAACTGGATGGAGCAGGTGACCGACGCGGAATATTCCGCAAAGATCGGAGAATGACTGCATCGCGCCAACAGTTATTCGCCTTGTCGCCGATCACATTCGCTGCGCCGTCCAGGTGCCCGAGCACGTCGCGCCGCGCCAGGTGCCCGATCCTGATGTCGCAGTAAGGCGACCCGAGCCGACGGCACGCTTCATCCCGCTGGTCAGCGTCACATTGATGTTGCCGGCATTGGCGACACGGCCCGATGCCCGCATCAACGGATTGTTCGATGCGACCTGGCCGTTGTTGATTCCGATCGAGACCGTTGCTCCGCTGCCGCAAGCACTGTTCGGCGAGGCGATCTGAACATTCCATGCACCGTCAAATGTCGCCGCCGCGGCGGGCGTGCCAATCGACATTCCCAGAAGCAATAGCACGCGGATAGCAAGACTTGTTTTGCGACTCTGTCCCATAACGTCCTCCTTTGCTGGACGCCGGCACGGTGTCACATCGGCTCGGGTTAGAATGTGATGGGAGTCACACCGGGGTTTGAAGCCTCATATTAGTATTGAATCGAAACAGTCTGGAACAAGGCCGACGCGATGTGCAACGCAGTGCGAGTTCTTGAACATGCACCGGACGAAGTGTACCATCGCGATGTTTTGACGATGCGATCAAAAAAAACGTACGTAACGTCAACGAAATACGGTAGGTCGGGTGATTTTTCCCGAATCCTCGAGGATTTCATGAAGCGAGCCTTGTTGGCGATCGTTTGCGGTGCCGCTCTGCTTGTGAACTCCATTGCCTATGCCGATGCCATGTCCGACAGGGAAATGGCAGATCGTTATTCGCAGGCCGCGCAGTCCGGAGACAGCGAGGCCCAGTTTTACATGGGCGCGCTGTATTCGTCGGGCGTCGGCCGCCCGAGGTCGGATGAGGAGGCCTTCCGGTGGTTTTCGCGCGCTGCTGACCAGGGTCATTCACATGCCATGCTCGTTCTTGCCGGACTCTATGCCATTGGGCGCGGAACTTCGAACGACAATCTAGCCGCCTACAAATGGGCCTACATTGTCTCAGTTGGCACCCGGGTCGAAGAATTCCGCAATGGAGCGCGCCAGCTGATCGGCGTTCTGGAAACCCGGATGACGCCTGAGCAAATCAATCAGGCCAAGGCCGACGCCGGCGGCTGGCGTGCGGTGCGAACTCAAGCCAAGCCCGCCGTTCCGACCGACAATGTCAGACAGGACAGTCAGCCGCCAGCGCCGGCCGCTTCGAAACAAGCGCCAGCGTCTCCGGCCACCGGTTCCGCCGATTCCAGCAGTCCTCAAGGGCCGCGCAGCAGCAGCATAAAGAAAGACGATATGGACGCGATCTTGGAACAGATACCGTCCGGACTGCGCAAGCGGTTCGGTTTCTGAGCGGAGATGCCGATGCCCTGGCGCGGAATTGTCTGGTCTGGCTCCGTAGCCGCAGGGCTTGCTGTTGCGGCGGTTGCCGCAGCCTACTTCATGTATCCGGACTTCTTTCAGCCGCCAACTGTAACCACGGCAGTGGCGATCCGTGCACCGGTCTCCGAGGCCATCTATGGAACCGGAACTGTAGAGCCTGAGCGCTGGGCAAAAGTCGTCCCGCTTCAGAGACGCCGGCTGGTCGAACTCTGCCGCTGCGAAGGGCAGGCGGTCAAAGCTGGCCAGGTTCTTGGCCGTCAGGACGACGCGGAGGAACGCAGCGCTCTGAACCAGCTCGAAATCAACAATGAACAACTTGAGCGCGATCTCAATCGCGCGCTCCGTGATCGCGACAAGAGCGAAGCCGCGCGAACCGAATACGAGCAACGCTCTACCCAGTTCGAGGAATCCAAATCGCGAATTAACGCCCAAAAGGTTCGTCTCGATGCACTCGTGCTTCGGGCGCCGTTGGATGGAATGGTGCTGCGTCGCGACGGCGAGGTCGGGGAGATTGTTGGACCAACCGATGTGCTGTTTTGGGTGGGCCCGCCAGCTCCTATGCAGGTCGTGGCCGAAATAAACGAGGAGGAGATCACCAGGATCGCCGTCGGGCAAAAGGCGTTTTTGCGAAGCGAGGCCTTCTCTGCTCAGGCCTTGCGGGCCACGGTTTCGCAAATCACGCCAAAGGGCGATCCCACGCGAAAAACCTTTCGTGTCTATCTGCTGTTGCCGCGCGATACGCCGTTGCGGATAGGAATGACGGTCGAAGTCAACATCATCTATCGCGAAAAAACCGCGGCAATCGTGGTGCCCAACGAAGCCGTGATCGGCAATGCGGTTCAGGTCGTCAGTAACGGAAAGATTCAGCGTGTTCCGGTCACGGTTGGGATTCGCGGTAGCCGTAACGTCGAGATCATCGGCAACGTGTCGAAGGACACCACAGTGCTGTCACCGGCGCGCGCGGACCTGACTGACGGTACGCGAGTCCGTGTGGCAAATGTCAATGTGCCAGCAAAGCCGGCACCGGAGGCTCCTGTGGATGCCACTCCGGATACCAGTCCCGCTGCCAGTCCTGGTCCGGGCCCCAGTGCTGCTCTCGACCGCAACTCGGCCGCCGTTGCGACCAGTTCTGTCGATGCGGATAACGCCATGATATCCTCTGCACTATCCGCTCACGTCGATTCCATCGTGAACGATGCACGCAGGAACGTCGGCAAATACAGCGCGACCCGGTAAGACGCATGACAACGAACCTCTTGCTGAGCATTGCGTGGACCCACGTGAGCACCCGGGTTCGACAAACTCTCGTTGGCATGTTTGGTGTGGCAATGGGCGTTGGCTTCACCATCATGATGGCGGGCCTGATGCAGGGATCGCAGATCGATTTTCTTCGGCAGCTCGTCGATACGATGCCCCACGTCACCGTCGAAGACGAGCAGCGCGCGGCGCCGAGCCAGCCGGCAGAAGAGGAATATGCCGCGGTGGGAATGTCCAACGTTCCAAACGTAAGCCGGCGTCCGGGCATCAAATATCCGGACACCGTGATGGCGTCGCTGAGGTCGTGGTTGCCAGGCGATGTGGCGCCGTCGGTAAAGACTACGGCGCTTGTAGAACACGGCGGCGCACGGGTTGGAGTGACCCTGACCGGGATTGACCCGCGCCTTGAAGTTCGCGTCTCCAAGCTGGCGTCGCAAATGCGCGAGGGACAACTGACCGATCTGTCGAAGGCGGCGAACGGGATCATCATCGGCCAGGCGCTGGCAGAAAAGCTCGCCGTTAAAAATGGAAATACAGTACTGCTCGGCGGAGGTCAGGGAGCTCAGACGTCAGCCACAGTGGTCGGGATCTTCCGCTCCGGATTGAAGCGCGTCGACGAAGGACAGGTCTATTCCCTGATCAGCCTGGCCCAAACCCTGATGGGGCAAAGCGGGATCATCAATCAGTTGCGGCTGCGGTTAAGCGATCCCGTGGTCGCACAGAAGGTGGCGACCCAGGTTGAGGCGCAGATCGGGTACAAGTCGGTATCGTGGCAAGAAGCCAATGCCGATCTGCTGTCTACCTTCGCTACGCGCGATTTCATCGTGCTGACGGTGATGGGTGCGATGCTGCTGACCTCATCGTTTGCAACTTACAATATCATCTCTACCATCACCCATGAAAAACGCCACGACATCGCGATCATGAAATCGCTGGGCATGCGCGAATATTCGGTGCGGCGAATATTCATTATTGAATCGGCGATGATGGGGTCTGTCGGAATCTTGTTCGGTTGGATTCTCGGATATCTGCTTTGCTACGCGTGGTCGCAGATCACGATATTCAATCCGCTTACCGGCGCAACCGTGCCACTTCAGATCTACTATTCGCCGATGCACTATGTCGCATCCGGAGCCATTTCAATTCTCTGCTGCGCCGTCGCCGCCTTCTTCCCGGCGCGCAAGGCCACGCGGGTGCATCCGGTTGAAATTATCCGGGGCGCGTCGTGAGTGAGATCGCGCTGCAGGTTGTGGGCTTGGTCCGCCGCGTTCAGGGCGTTATTTCTCATACCCTGGTCGATGGCATCGATTTGAGCGTGGCGAAGGGTGAATTTCTCGCCATCACCGGACCTTCGGGATCCGGAAAATCATCGCTGCTCTATCTGCTTGGCTTGCTCGATGCGCCCACGGAAGGTGAGGTCATCATCTGCGGCCAGCCGACATCCAAATTATCGGAACCGGAGCGCGCCGATGTTCGCTTGACCAAGTGCGGCTTCGTGTTTCAGTTCCACTTCCTGCTTCCCGAATTTACCGCGCTTGAGAACGTGCTGCTGCCGATGCGCGCCCATGGCCGGATGTCCAGTAAGGAGATGAACGAGAGGGCGATGATGCTACTGACGTCGCTTGGTCTCGCCGAGCAGGCCGCCAAGCGGCCCAATCAGCTTTCCGGCGGTCAGCGGCAACGGGTCGCGCTGGCGCGGGCGCTGGCCAACCGCCCGGAAATCATCGTAGCCGACGAACCTACCGGGAATCTCGACACCGCTTCGACGGAGCAGGTATTCGGCATATTGCGTGATATCGCCGACAACGGCCAGACGGTGGTCGTCGTAACCCACGATGCCGCACTGGCTGCGCGAGCGGATCGGCGCATCCATATCGTCGACGGCAAGATTCATGAGACGAGTTTTGGCGTCGACAGGAAACCCGAGATCGCTGCTGTAACCGGCACGGTATAGTGTCAGCGTGATGGCTCGCGGCGCGCGGCGGATAGAAGACCCAATTGCGGTCTAGTTCACCCGGCTCCAGGTCTGGCCACCACAGAACATGCCGCCAAAGGCACAGCCCTGCACGCGCAGGGTATCGGAGCCTTTCAACGCGATCGTGGAATCATACGTGCTGCCGCTCTTCGGATCGTGAATTCGCCCGCTCCATTTGGAATCCTTGCCGGGCTTCATATTGATCAAGATCTGCTCGCCGTTCTGATTGGATTTGTTATCCACGGAATATCCGCAGAGATTGGCGCCACATTGCTCGATCCGAACCTTGCCTTCTTTTTCTTCCGTCAGCCACACTCCGACCGGTGTATTTGCCGACTGAATCCCGGGAGTCGCGGGTTGCGGCGCCGGTGTCGACGGCGGAACGGTCGCAACGACAGGCGGCGGTTCGGACTTGATGGTCGGGGCAGAATCCTGCTGGAGCGCACGTCCGCTGATCGGAGGTTGTACTGAGGTGATCGTATCCGCCGGCGCGACGCCGGCTGTGGCCGCTGAAGGCTCCGGGGAAGCGCTGCCGGGCGCAGCGACGTTCTCGGTCGGTGTAGGGCTTGCAGCAGGCGCGGGGGGATCGGTTTTCGCCTGTTCGGGCGCCTGTTGTTTGCGTGGGCGATCGCTGCCCCGATCGCTATGCGGGCGTTTTGTCCGTTGCCCGCTGTTGTCGTAGACGCCCGGTATCGAAACCGTCCCACGGTCCGGATCGATGCGAATGGTACGTCCGCCATATTCGAAGGAGTATTGAGCCTGCGCAGCGGTACTCGCCAGCAGAAATGCGGCGACAACGAAAAGCCTTTTCATCGGTGATCCTCCTGAGCAGGTGCAATCTCAGCCCGATCCTAAGCTTCAGTGGCTCCAGCTGCGTGACCTACATCACTTTCATGGTGTAAGTCGGGGAATCAGCGGCTCTGGTTCAATGTGACCTGGACAGCCAGTCTAAATTACCGTCGCGCAAGCGGTCAATTTGCCGGGAAAGCACTCGTTCCACAGCTGGTCATCCGAACCGGAGCGGCGTCAACCTGCAACGCGGTCTTGAAGACCGGATCGCTATAGGTCGCCGCCGTCTTTTCGGACCAAATTCGCAGCAACGACGCGTCCGGTCATTTCGCTTTTGAGCAACTCAAACCGCCGTCGTGCCTCGTTTTCGCGCTCGTCAACCAAGGCGATTGCGGCATCCTTGGTCAGTGGTCCGCTGACAACGGGCGCCGAGTTTTCGCCGATCGTCTCATCCACATAATACTGGCCATTGTCCCCGCGGCGAACCGACCATTTGAGACGGATCGCTGCCATGGGGCCGGGCCCGGTCTTCGAGTAACGGTCGGCCTCGATCGGCTCACGATCGGTCGGCTTTTCCGCGACCTCGGCCGTTTCCGGCTCGCGATCGGGCTCGGGTTGATCGAGCATGCTGGCAATGGCCGCCAGCGCACTATCGGTCGGGTCGCCTGGGCTCAAGACTTCAGCCTCCGGAGTTGCGCAAATAGGCAGCAAAGGGAACCGAGCCCTAGCGCCAAATCCCATTCCTTCCTTGCGAATAAGGCCGAGTTTTGTCGGCCTACGCGCAAACTGGCGGCAATTTGTCCCTCCACGGCCGCTCTTGCTCGAGCTGCGCCGCCAGCCGAAATAGCGTGGCCTCGTCGCCGAAGCGTCCGGCAAACATCATGCCGAGGGGCAATCCAGCTGAATTCCAGGCCAGCGGCACCGACATCGCGGGCTGACCGGACATGTTGAACATCGAGGTTGCAGGCATATAGCGCCGCAGGGTGGGAGCGATATGCGACAGATCCTCCGACATCGTATTGAGTTCCCCGATACGCAGCGGCGCTGAGCAAAGCGTCGGGCACAAAAATACGTCGCAGGTCTCGAAGAACGTCCTCAGACCGCGGGAAATCTGGAAGGCAGCGAGTTGGGCTGCCGCATAATCGGTCGCGGTTGCTATTTGGCCATTGTGTGCGCTTGCAAGGGTCAATCTCTCGAAATCGCTGTCCGTCATGGCACGGCCGAAACGCTGCTCGGCAAGCCGCAGGTTCAATGCGGTGCTGGCGCTGGTGATTGTCGCCATCACCGCGGCCGGATCGGCGGCCAATATAGGCGCGCGCTCCTCGACCTCGTGGCCAAGCCCGGCCAGCAACGCCGCGACTACCCGGGTCGCCGCAGCAATTTCCGGATCGATGGCATCGCCGTAGGGCGATTTGTCGGAAAAGGCGATGCGCAGCCTGCCCGGATCGCATCCGACCTCCGCTAGAAAAGGCCGCTCCGGCGGCGGCGCGAAATAGGGGCTCGACAGTTCTGGTCCGTGGACCGCATCCAGCATTGCCGCACTATCTCGCACGCTGATGCTCAGCACATGGCCACACGAAAGCCCGGCCCAGCCTTCGCCGCGATCGGGACCCGTGGGATTACGCGCGCGGGTCGGTTTCAATCCGAACACGCCGGACGCAGAGGCGGGAATGCGGATCGAACCGCCGCCGTCGCTGGCATGCGCGAGGGGAAGAATGCGCGCCGCGACGGCCGCCGCGGCGCCGCCTGAGGACCCTCCAGAGGAGTGCGCCAGATTCCACGGATTCCGAGTCGGACCGAACAGGCGGGATTCCGTGGTCGGCATCAAGCCGAATTCCGGAGTAGAGCTTTTCCCAAAAATCGCGACCCCGGCATCGAGAAAGCGCCGGGCGAGGGTACTGGAGTGATCGGCAACATTGTCCTTGTAGATGCTCGCGCCCGAAGTCGTCCGGGTTCCCTCGAGAATATCCAGATCCTTCAGCAGAAACGGCACCCCGGTGAAGGGACCATCCGGAAGCCCATTGTCGATCTGCCGCTCAGCATAGTCGTAATGCTTCACGACCACCGCGTTGATGTGCGGATCGACCTTGGTGATGCGGGCAATAGCCTCGTCCAACAACTCGCTGGCGCTGGCCTGCTTTTTGCGGACCAGCTCGGCAAGGCCTATTCCATCATAGTCGCCGTATTCCTTGAAGGCCATATCGATATCCGTGGTGCTGCCGTGTCGAAGCCGGGTGGCGTCATCTTCGGAGCAACTAGCAATCAATTAAGATTAGCCGAGCACGTCCTGATTGATGACGTTCTGGCGAATAGGTTGGCCGTCGAGCGCACTCAGGATATTGCGTGCGGTCTGCTCGCTCATCCGATCCACCGCTTCCCGCGTAACGCCGGCGACGTGCGGCGCCATGATCACATTGGAAAGCTCAAACAACGAATGACCGGCCGGCGGCGGCTCCTGCTCGAAAACGTCGAGGCCGGCGCCGGCGAGCTTGCCTGTGACCAGCGCGTCATACAGCGCCGGCTCGTCAACTATTCCGCCGCGCGCGGTGTTGATCAGATACGCTGTGGATTTCATGCGCCGCAACCGCGCGGCATTGAACATCCCGACTGTTTCGGACGTTTTCGGGCAGTGGATGCTGATAAAATCCGCGCGCGGCAGCGCCACATCGAGATCGCCGACCTGCTCGCACTCCGCCGCCTTGATCTCGGCGGCGGATTTGTAGGGATCATAGACCAGAACGTTCATTTCCATGGCAAGGCAGCGTTTTGCAGTCCGCGTGCCGATACGGCCAAAGCCGACGATAAGCACCGTCTTGCCGTACAAATCGTAGGGCAGTTTGCCCAGACGATGGCCCCAATTGCCGTCCTTGACGATGGAATGCATTTCCACGGCGCGCTTGGCCAGCGTCAGCATCATGAACATCGCATGTTCCGCCACCGAAGGAGAATTGGCGCTACCCGCGACCATCAACGGAATCTTGCGGCGGCTCAAAGCCGGGACATCGACGGAATCGTAGCCGACGCCGATCCGGGTCACCACCTTCATGTCCTTTGAAGCCTCGAGTTCCGGTTCGCCGAACCGGGTGGCGCCGAGCGCGACACCGTGAACCGGGGCCTGCGCTTTCAGCATGGCCTCGAAATCGCCTGCGGAAATCATGTTGGGAAATTCGACGAGTTCGATGTCGTTCCGTTCCCTCAATAAAGCCCGTCCCTGCTGCGACATCGATTCGGTGATGAAAATTTTCTTTTTGTTGGTCGCCATTCCCAGTCCCTTGGCCCCGCCCCCTGAATTTCTTGTTGTGCGGCCGTCAAAGGACGACGCCGGTGACCTCGTTTAGCAGGTGCATATTGTTGAGGTCCACTGCCAATCGCATCGGCGAACCATCGTGCGCGCCGGCGTTGGGATTAACCCGCCCGCAGATTTGTGCGCCTTCGAGCGTGAAATAAACCAGCGTCTCCATGCCCATTGGTTCGGTCACGTCCAATACGGCTTCGAAGGCTTCGACTCCCGGTTCCGGATGCGCTTTCGCCTCAGCGACATGCTCCGGCCGCAAGCCGAGCAGCAATTTCTCGTTTCTTGCGATCCCCTGGTATCTCGCCGCGCGTTTGGGCGGCAGCGGAAAGGAGATGCGATCGGTCAACCGGACGTGCAGCTTGCCGGCGACGTCCTCCAGCCGGCAGGGAATGAAATTCATCGCGGGCGAGCCGATGAAGCCTGCGACAAAGCGCGTCGCCGGGTTGTGGTAGAGCTCGTTGGGCGTCCCGATCTGTTCGATGCGGCCATGGTTCATGACCACGACCCTGTCGGCAAGCGTCATCGCCTCAACCTGATCGTGGGT
>DASSGM010000294.1:0-6655 GCA_035693465.1 Bradyrhizobium sp.
GGAAGTCGTTCGCCATCATGATGGCCGACAGCACGTTGTTGAAATCGTGCGCGATGCCGCCGGCGAGCTGGCCGACCATGTCCATCTTCTGCGACTGGTTGATCTGGTTCTCGAGCGCGCGCCGCTCGGTGGTTTCCAGCAGGTAGACGATGGCGGCCTCGGTCTCGCGCTCGTCTTCCTCGACTGCGGTGACGAAAAACTGGCCCCATCGCTCCCTGGCGCCTTCCAGCATCGCCTCGACCGGCGGAATATCGCCCTGCCCTTCCGCGGCCTGGTTGATGGCCGCGATCAGGAGGTGGCGATCGCGCGCGTTGACCGTTCTGAAGATCGACTTGCTGCCTGCGCCGTCGGGACCGAGGCCTTGCGCTACCTTTGCAAACCGGGCATTGGCGCGCACCACCGTGCCTGACCGGTCCACCGTCGCAATCGCCATCGGGGTATGATCGAAGAAGCGCATGAAGCGAACTTCGGCGGCGCGCTGCGGATCGGAACGCTCGTCACGCGCACGGCTGATGACCAGCGTGCGCGATGCGCCGGGCACGCCGTCCGCGCCGAACGCGAGCTTGTGATAGAGACGCACCGGCATTGTCTTGCCGCCGCGCATTCTCAGATCGATGTCGAACACCTCGGTTTTGACTTCGCCCGGTACCGGCGCAATCGATGTCAATAGCGCAGCGCCGTCGCCGGATACGACATCGGTCAGCTTCAAACCCCCCGACCCGATCTCGGCGAGATCGTAATCCAGCCAGTTCGCGAGCGTGGCGTTGACGTAGACGAGGTCTCCGGCCGGATTGACCGAGAAGAAGCCGCACGGCGCATGATCGAGATATTCGATGGCGTGCTGCAGTTCCTGGAATACGTCCTCCTGCCGCTCGCGGTCGCGGGTGATGTCCGCGATCGACCACACCGCGTATTTCGCCTCGCGCCTGCTCCGGCCGAGCGGCCGAACCCGCATCCTTAGCCAGCGGCCATGCGCGCCATCCTGGCCTGCGATGCGAACCTCTTCCTGCTGCCGCTTGCCTTCGCGCGCCGCCTTGAGCAGGCGGAACACCGCTTCCGACACATCGGGATTGCCGATAAAGACCCGCTCCACCGGACGCGCTTCCTGCACAGTCGCCGCACCCGTGAGCGTCAGATAGGCCGCGTTGGCATAGACCACGTGGCCGCCGGGATCGGTGACCGCCAACCCGTCATAGGCAAGGTCGGCGATGCGGCCCTTGACGGGATCGTCGGCCGCACGATCTGCGACGCGAAGGATTCCCGCAGCATAGGCGAACAGGCTGAACAGCCCGGCCATGGCCAAGAGCGCAAGCAGGCCAAGAATATAGGGCTGCGCCTGCGCGCGGCCGATGGTCATGAGCGCGATCGCCACCGCGACGATGCCGAAGGCCACCAGCAGCACCAGAACGATGCTGCCGCCACGCCGCGGCGGCTCCTGGGCGGTCATCGGCTGGCGTGACAGATCATGGTCGGTTTCGGCGGTCATGCGAAGCTGTCGACATTAAAGGAACGCGCTTTTCGCGGGCCTCTTCCTGAGTGCCTGAATCGGCCCCGCAAGCGCAAGCCCGTCAAGCCTGGTTTTTGTTCGTTACCCTCATTTCCAGCACATTTCCTTGCCGCGAACCGAATCACGCCCGCCAGCCGGACCACCCGCGCTTGAGACCCATGACGTAGCCGATAATCTCGGCGACCGCATGATAATGTTCCACCGGAATCTCGTCATCGATCTCCACGGTGGCATGCAAGGCCCTCGCCAGCGCTACGTTCTCGACGATGGGCACTTCGTGCCGACCTGCGATTTCCCTGATCTTGAGCGCGATCGTATCGACGCCCTTGGCCACGCAGACCGGCGCCGACATGCCGCGCTCGTATGAAAGCGCCACCGCGTAGTGGGTCGGGTTGGTGATGACGACGGAGGCCTTGGGAACCGCCGCCATCATCCGCTTCTTCATCCGCGCCTGGCGCAATTGCCTGATCCGGCCCTTGACGTGGGGGTCGCCTTCGGACTGCTTGAACTCCTCCTTCATTTCCTGCAGCGACATCTTCTGCCGCTCGAACCATTGCCGGTACTGGAAGAAAAAGTCGGCGATCGCGACCACGGCGAGCAGCGCCACGACCGCGCCCAATAGATGCAGGGTCAGCCCGGTGGTGGCGCCCAACACCGCTGCCGGGTCGAACCGCACCATCGATTCGAGCCGATGACGCTCGGGCCACAGCACCGCGGTCATCACCGCGCCCAGCGCAGCTACCTTGAAGAGGCCCTTGCCGAAGTTCGCCGCTGCCTGCTTGCCGAAGACGCGCTTGGCTCCGGCCGCAGGCGAGATCTTGCTCAATTTCGGCTTCAGCGACTCGCCCGACCATACCAGCCGGTGCTGCACCATGTTGCCGGCGATCGCCGCGAACGCCAGCATCAATAGCGGCACGCCGAGCACCGCGATCAGGACGTATTCCAGGCTCCTCGCCAGCGCCAAAAGGCCGGGCCCGTCGGCATGGATCATCCAGGAATTGGCGACCAGATTGCGCAGCGGCATCACGATCCCGCCGCCGATCGATCCGCAAAATGTCGACAACAGCAGCGTGCCGGTCGCGATCACGAACCAGGTGTTGATCTCCTGACTTTTGGCGACGTCGCCGCGTTCGTGGGCGTCATCCAGGCGCTTTTGCGTCGGGTCTTCTGTCTTATCGGCTGTGTCGTTTTCGTCGGCCATGGTTTTTCGGCTTTCATTTCACCGGGATCAGCTCGTGCATGACGCCGATGAAATAATCGAGGAAGCTTCCCATCATCGCCGTGATGACGAGGGCGAAAACCAGGAAGCCGGCCAGGATCGACAGCGGCACGCCGACGAAATAGACCTGCATCTGCGGCATCAGCCGCGCCAGCACGCCGAGCCCGATATTGAAAACCAGGCCGAATACCAAAAACGGCGCCGAAAGTTGCATGCCGATCTTGAAGGCTGCGGCGAAGGCGCGGGTGGCGAGCGCGGCGACGTCGCCGCTCGGCATCAGCTGGCCTGGCGAAAAAATCGAGTAGCTGTCGTTGAGCGCGGCGATGACGAGGTGATGGGTGTCGGTCGCAAATAACAGCGTTACGCCGAGGATGGTGAGAAAATTTCCGATCAATATGCCCTGCTGGCCCTGGGTCGGATCGACCGCGGTGACAAAGCCGAGGCCAAGCTGCTGGGCGATCACCGAGCCTGCGACCTGCAGCGCCGCGAGCGTCACCCGCGCGGTGGCGCCGAGCACGACACCGATGATGATCTCGTGGACCATCAGAACCAATAGCGGCGCCAGTGACTGCAGGTCGATCTGGTAGGCGGCGCGATGCAGCGGCAAAATCACCAGCGTCAGCACCAGCGCGATCGCGAGCTTGATGCGAACCGGAATATTGGACTCGCCCAATCCCGGCAACAGCATCACCATCGCGCCGATGCGGGCGAATACCAGCATGAAGGCGGCGGCGAGCGCGGGCAGCAGTGAAATATCGACGCGCATATCCTAACCGCAGTTGCCGGGACACCAGTGTGCCATCAGCCGCCTATGATTCGCGACGATATCCGCATCATCTGCCCGTGCAGCGAGTCCGCCATGAACGGCAGCGCCAGCAGTAGCGTCACGAAGATCGCCAGGATCTTTGGCACGAACACCAGCGTTTGTTCCTGGATCTGCGTCAACGCCTGGAACAGCGACACCACGACGCCGACCACCAGACCGACGATCATCAGCGGCGACGACACCACGATGATGGTCCAGATCGCATCGCGCGCCACATCGAGGGTCTCAGCACCGGTCATTTCAATTCCTTTTTACCCCTCATGGTGAGGAGTGCGCGCCCTTGCGCGCGTCTCGAACCATGAGGCCAAAGTGTGCCTTTTCATCCTTCGAGACGCCGGCTCCTCAGGATGAGGACGGCTCAAATCGGCATCTTCATGATATCTTCATACGACTGGATGACGCGATCGCGCACCGATACCAGCGTCGAGACCGCAACATCGGTCTCCGCCACCGCCGTCACCACGTCCATCACATTGGCCTTGCCCGACGCCATCGCGACCGTCTGCGCATCGGATTTTTTTCCCGCCTCCAACACGCTGCCGATCGCATCCTTGAGCACCGCTCCGAACGATGGCCCGCCCGCTTCGGAAGCTTTGCCGGCGCCGCCGGTGTCCAGGATGCGGGCAAGCTTGGCATAGGCATTCGCAGCGACTGTGGGTGAAGCCATGGCTTAAAGCTTTCCTGTTCAGGCCTTGAGGATGTCGAGGGTGCGTTGAATCATCCGCCGTGTGGCGCTGATGATGTTGAGGTTCGCTTCATAGGATCGCTGCGCGTCGCGCATGTCGGTCATTTCGATCAGCGGATTGACGTTGGGATATTTGACGTTGCCGGCGATGTCCGCCGCCGGATTGGAAGGCTCGTGCTTGACCCGAAACGCAGAGTTGTCGGGCCTCACCTTGCCGAGCGCGACGACCTTGGCATCCAGCGTGCGATCGAGTTCGGAGGTAAATGTCGGGACCTTGCGGCGATAGGGATCGCCGCCGGCGGTCGGCGCCGTGGAATCCGCGTTGGCGATATTCTCCGAGATCACCCGCATCCGCCCGGCCTGGGCGCGCAGCCCCGAGGTCGCGATGCTCATCGAGCGGGCGAAATCCCCTCCATCGCTTGCCATGATGTTGTCCTCCTGCCCTTACCCGGCGTCAGCCCTTGCCGATCGCGGTCTTCAGAAGATGCAGACTCTTGCTGTAGAGCGAGGTCACCGCCGCGTAGTCCATCTGGTTGGCCGACACTTTAAGCATTTCGTCCTCGAGATTGACGGCATTGCCGGCGGGCCTGGTCTGGAAGCTCGTCTTGCGATCCAGCGCAAAGCTTTGTCCGCCACCCGACGGAGCAACATGACCGGTTGAGGTGCGCATCAGCGCCAGCGAACCCATCGCTCCGGCGCTGGCGCCGGTGGAATCGAATTTCGGTTGGACCAGATCGCGCGGCTTGAAATTCGGCGTGTCGGAGTTGGAGACGTTCTCCGAGAGCAGGCGCTGCCGTTCCTGGTGCCACTGCATCTTGGTGCGCAACACCGACAAGACAGGAAGATCGTTGATGGACATCGCTGCCGCCCTTCGCGCCTCCCGGCACGATGCCCTGAGGTAGGCAGAATTTGCCGCGTGTATGGTTAACAGCGGGTTAAGACGCGCCGGTGGCGAGCCGGGACAACCAGAGCCGGTTTCATCGATTCTGCGCGCATTTTCGCCACGAATGCTGCGTTAGCCAACCAAGTCGTTGAAGTTGGAAGCCCCAAGAAGTTGTTTTGGTTCGGGCGATTCATGGGTTATTAAGATAACGGGCGGCAGTTTCTGCCGCGGGCAATTAAGAGATTAGGGCCAATCTCGGGCTTCACTCGTCGTTTGTTGTGCCGTTTCCGACCCGCCTTCGACAAACGACAGACCAGAAGAAAACGCTATTTGCCGGGGATAAACCATGCAGGGACTGACAGTTTTCTTCGCACTCGTGGCGGTTCTGGCGCTGATCGGCGTCGCCGCCTGGCTGGTTCGCCGATTCGCCGGCAATCGCCTCGGTGCCAACCCCAATCGCGGGCGGATGCCTCGTCTGGCCGTGATCGACGCCGCCGCCGTCGATACGCGCCGCCGGCTGGTGCTGGTAAGGCGCGACAATATCGAACATCTGCTGATGATCGGCGGCCCGACCGATATCGTGGTGGAACCCAATATCGTGCGCGCGACGCCCGCGCGCGATCAGATCGCGCCGCGGCCGGGTGCCGGAGCCGAGCCGGCACCCCGGCTTCCGCCGCTGCCCGAATCCGGCTGGAACGAGGGCGATGGCGCAAGACCCGATGCAAGGTCCGGCGGGTTCGATCAGATCGAGCCGCAAATGCCGGAGCCGCCGCCGCGACCGATGCGCCCCTCTTTTGCCGACGAAGTGCGCCGCCCGATGCCGGGGCTGTCGGAACGACGCGGCGATGCCTTGCGTAGCGATCCGCTGGCAGGTTTTAGCCCGGAGCCGTTGGGCGGCCGCCCCGAGCCCCGCCCCGAACTGCGTCCCGAACCGATGCCGTCGCGCGCCACCTCGCGCAACGAGCCGCTGATACCGCGTCCGCCGCGTCCGAGCGAAGCGCCAAAGGCGCCCCTGGTTCGCGCCGCGGAGCGTCCCGCCGCGCCGCCGCCGCCGGCACCACCGCCGTCCCCGGCGCTGTCGAGCGCGGACCAAAATCTCGCCGAAATGGCGCAACGCCTCGAAGCCGCGCTCCGCCGGCCAGCGAGCGACGCCGCCGAGCCACGGGTCGGCGCGCCGCCGGTGGCGCCGGAGCCGCCGCCGAACCGCGCCGCGCCACCCCGCAACGAGCCGTCGGCGGCGCCGCCGGAGACCGCGCCTTCGCAAAAGAGCGGGTTTGAAAATCTCGAAGACGAGATGGCGTCATTGTTGGGCCGCCCAAAGAACCCTTCGTGAGGCCGGCGGCACTTTCGCGTAGAGTTTTATATCTTGCCATCCTGATATCAGCCGGAGCGCTGGCGGATCCCGCGCTCGCGCAAGACATCAGCATCAATCTCGGCCAGGGCAACGGCGGCGTCACCGAGCGCGCGATCCAGCTGATCGCGCTTCTGACGGTGCTGTCGATCGCGCCGTCGATCCTGATCATGATGACGTCGTT
>DASSGM010000295.1:0-4474 GCA_035693465.1 Bradyrhizobium sp.
GAGCGCTTGCCCCGGTTCGAGGAGATGAACAGCGCGGAGAATTCGCCGGCCTTGTCGATGGTGGCGCGGCTGCGGCGGGTGATATCACCGCCGATCGGCTCGATCTTGAGCACGTCGGCGCCCTGGTCGGCGAGGAACATGGTCGCGAACGGTCCCGACACCACGCCGGTCAAGTCCAGCACGCGCACGCCTTTGAGTGGCCCTGACATGACGCTTCCTCTCTTGTCTTGCGGGCAGTCGATGCCTTCAGGCAATCCTCGGCCGGACGGCTGCCGTCTGCTCGATGATCGATTCCTCTACATCACGCAGTTGATCCTTGCCAAAGAACATTTCCTGACTCACGAAGAACGTCGGCGAGCCAAAGGCCCCGCGATTCACTGCGTCGGTGGTGTTTTCGATCAGCCTTTTCTTGACGTCTTCCTGCTGGGCACGGGCAATCAGCCTGTCGATGTCGATGCCGGATGAAATGAAAGCGTTCCGGAAGATTTCGAGATCATCCATCTTCTTTGGCTCAACCCACATGTGATGATAGGCGGCGCGGAAATAGGGCTCGAACATGTTCTCGAACTGGGCGGCCACGACGCCACGCATCAGCATCAAGGTATTGACCGGAAAGAACGGATTTGGCTTGAATTTCGTAATGTTGTGGCGGCGGATGAAGCGCTGCGTTTCCAGCGCCTGATATTCCGGCTTGTTCTTGATCCCGCGCAGCGACTCGAACGGCGACATGTTGTTAGTCGCCTTGTAGATACCCCCAAGCAGCACCGGAACATATTCGAACTTGACCCCGGTACGCTTTTCAATGGCCGGAATGGCGATTTCCGCCAGATAGGCATTCGGGCTGCCGAAATCGAACTGGAACTCGACTTTCAAGGGGCTTGCCACCGGACGTCTCCTCTGAGGCGGGTTGTGCTCAACCGTCGACGCTGACGGTTCGCGCCATTGACCGGCAGAACCTAAAGTTCTAAAATTGAACTGTCAATTCCAAATGGCATCTTCGCAACTTTTTAGAGCTTGCGGGATGCGACGGGTGGGTTGTCTATAGGTCAGTACCTATTTAGAATGTAGGGCTGCAAGATAAGGTCGAATCGAGCCCAATGCCCGCGGGCTGGACAAGGAACTGAATTATGAAATGGGACGAGCTTGAAGAACAGCCTTGTTCATTGGCTCGCACTGTCGCCGTGATCGGCGACCGCTGGAGCTTGTTAATTCTGCGCGAATGCTTCCTGCGGACGCGACGGTTTGAAGCGTTTCAATCGGCGCTTGGCATCACTCGGCATTTGCTGGCCGAGCGGCTTAAGAAGCTGGTTCGGCTCGGGGTGCTGCGCCGGATCCCCTATCAGGATTCGCCCAAGCGATACGAGTACATCCTGACGCAAAAAGGCCTCGACCTTTATCCGGTGATCATGGCCATCGTCCACTGGGGCGATACGCATATGGTCGATTCCCGCGGCCGGCCCATGCTTCATGAGCATCAGAACTGCGGCAAATTGTTCGACCCGGTCATGGTGTGCTCCGAATGCGGCGAACCGCTTGCCGCCAAGCAAGTCCATGTGCATCCCGGGCCCGGCGCTCGCCAGCCGGTTGCCCTGAAGGCGGAAAAGGTCCGGTAAAGGCGATCCTGTCAGGCAGTTACCCGTGACGAATAGTGCCGGGCAAAACGGCTGCGCAATTCCATTTTCTGCACCTTGCCGGTCGCGCCGTAGGTCAACGCTTCGACGAAGACGATATCGTCCGGCATCCACCATTTGGCAACCTTGCCCTCGAGAAAGGCAGTGATCGATTTTGCCGTTGCTGCATTGGACGCGGTGGGCACAACCACAAGCAGCGGGCGCTCTTCCCATTGCGGGTGTGGAATGCCGATCAGCGCGGCCTCGGCGACACCCGGACAGCCCATCGCCAGATTTTCGACATCGATCGAGCTGATCCACTCGCCGCCCGACTTGATGACATCCTTTGCGCGATCGGTCAGCTGGATATAATTGTCACTGTCGATCGTAGCGAGGTCGCCGGTATTGAACCAGCCATTCTCCAGCAGTGGCTTGTCATCGCGGTAGTAGCCGCTGATGACCCAGGGGCCGCGCACCATGAACCTGCCGCTGGACTTGCCGTCACGCGGGATTTCGTTGCCCTGCTCGTCGGCAATCTTGACGTCGACGCCGTAGATCGGCTGGCCCTGGGAGATCTTGCGGTGAAGCTGCTGCGGCGGCGACAGTTTTGCGGTGTTTCGCGACGGTTGCGGCGAGGTCCCGCAAGGGCTGGTTTCGGTCATGCCCCAGACGTGCTTCACCGAGACGCCGAGGCGCTCAAAACCCTGGATCAGGCTCGGCGCCGGCGCCGAGCCTACGATGACGATCCGCTTGAGCGCCCCGGCGCCCCGGCCCTGGGCTTCGAAATGCTGCAACAGCTTTGCGTACAATGTCGGAACGCCGGCCGCGACGGTCACGCCTTCCGCCTCGATCAGTTCGGCGATGCTTGCGGCATCCAACTTCGGCCCCGGCAGCACCAGCTTGGCGCCGACCATCGGAGCTGCATGCGTAAAACCCCATGCGCCATTGGCGTGAAACATCGGCGTCATCGGCAGGATCGTGTCCAGCGAGGTAAAGCCCAGGGAATAGGCGCCGGAGATGGAGAGGCAATGCAGCACGTCGGAACGGTGCGAGTAGAGCACGCCTTTCGGGTTACCGGTCGTGCCCGAGGTATAGAACAGCGATGAGGCCGACAGCTCATCGAACACCGGCCACTCGAAATTTTCATCGCCGCTATCGAGAAAATCCTCATAGCACTGGATATTCGGAATGCTTGTGGCCGGCATCGCGGTCCTGTCCACCATCAGGACGAACAGGCCGACGGTAGCGAGTTCCGGCGCGAGCTTCTCCACGATCGGCAGAAAAGAGCTTTCGAAAAACAGCACTTTGTCTTCGGCATGATTTGCAATGTAGGAAATCTGCGCCGCAATCAATCGCGGGTTGATCGCATGCCAAACCGCCGCAAGACCGGTAACACCATGCTCGATCTCGAAATGCCGATAGTTATTCCATGCCAGTGTCGCGACGCGGTCGCCTGGTCCGACATCCCAGCGCCGCAGCGCATCGGCCAGCTTGCGCGTCCGCCGCGCGGAGTCCTGGTAGGCATACCGATGGATAGAACCCTCGACGGTGCGAGACACAATCTCGGTACTGCCGTGAAACCGATCGGCGTGCTGCAGAAGCGACGACAGCAACAGCGGCTGATTTTGCATTAGGCCCTTCACGGATTCGCCCCTTCAAATTCGCCGGGTCGAATATTTCCGGCGGATATGCACAACCAATGCCGTTATCGAGCGGCGGAAGCGTGTCGCAGCAATGCGAACGTCACTCGGACCTCACGTCGAGCACTTCGCCGAACTGCTCCCAATTGGTGCCGCTCCAGCGCTGGAGCTGCAGTTGGGTCCAGATCATGTTGCTGGTGGCGGTGGTATTGATCGAGATGCCCGGCATGGAGGTCGGCAGCACGAGATCCTTCAGGCTTTTGGCCTGCTTGACGATATTTTCACGCGACAGGTCGTTGCCGCACTGCTTGAGGATTTGCTCGAGGATCAGACCCTGCTGGTAGCCGGTCAGATAGTTGGTATCGCCGACATCAGACCCCGGCAGATATTTCTCGAAGAAGGCGCGATATGCCTTCATGCCGGGATCGTTGCTCCATTTCGAATCGGTCGGGTCCTTGTTGAAGGTCCCGACGATCACGCCAACGGCATTGTCAAGGCCGGCGGGCTTCAGAGTTGCCGATACCGAGCTCGACGGAAAATTGACGATCAGCGTCGGTTTCCATCCGATCTCGGCCACCTTGCGAATGGCCTGAGCCGAGAATTTCGGCGTGCCGGCAACCAGCAGCGCCTCCGCGCCGGAGCTCCTCAGGCTGACAACCTGCGAGTCAACCGTCGGGTCGGTGATTTCGTAAGCCGCCGTGACCACCTTCCTGTCGAAATCGCTCTTGAGGAATGACTTGAAAGCGTTGACGTAATCCTTGCCGAGGTCATCGTTCTGATAAAGGATGGCGTACTTTGTGTTCGGCAATGCCTTGGTCAGATACTTGGCGTAGATTTTTCCTTCGGTGTCGAAGCTGACCAGCCCCGTCGTCGTCAGCGGGTAATCCGCGATATTGGTAAACTTGTTCGATCCGCTGACGATGGCGATGGTTGGCACGCGTTTCAGCGCCAGGTATTTCGCCGACGCGGTATTTCCCGGCGTGCCGAGCTGGCCGAAAATAAACGCGACCTCGTCGCTTTCGACCAGCTTGCGGATATGCTCCACGGCTTTTGGCGGGCTGTAGGCGTCGTCCATCGCAATATAGTTGATCTTGCGCCCGTTGATGCCGCCGCGGTCGTTGATGGACTGAACGTAGGCAAGAAGTCCCTTGCCGACGAGGCCGATCGATGACGCCGGACCGCTGAACGGGAAGACGCCTCCGATCTTGATTTCGGTGGCGGTGA
>DASSGM010000296.1:0-2973 GCA_035693465.1 Bradyrhizobium sp.
AACACCAGCTCTATCGGATCGATCACTACCTCGGCAAGGAGACGGTTCAGAACATTCTGGTGCTGCGCTTCGCCAACGGCATGTTCGAGCCGATCTGGAATCGCGATCACATCGATCATGTGCAGATCACCGTCGACGAGAAGCTCGGCGTCGGCCATCGCGGCAGTTTCTATGACTCAACAGGTGCACTGCGCGACATGGTGCCGAACCACCTGTTCCAACTGCTGTCGCTGGCCGCGATGGAGCCGCCGATCCGATTCGATGCACATTCTGTACGCTCGGAGAAAGCCGATGTGCTGGCGGCGATCCAGATCCAGGGCGAGGAGGAGGCGCTAAGGAATTCCGTGCGCGGCCAATACCTCGGCGGCAAGATCGGCGACACCGAGATTCCGGACTATCGCAAGACCGCCGACGTCAGGCCCGATAGCAGGACCGAGACCTATGTCGCCCTCAAACTGTCCATCGACAATTGGCGCTGGGCCGGTGTTCCCTTTTACCTGCGCACCGGCAAGGGGCTCGGGATCAAGCGAACGGAAGTAGCGATCAAATTCAAGCAGGCGCCGTTCGCCATGTTCCGCTGCACTCCGGTAGATCGGCTGTCGCAGAATTATCTCGTGATCAGCGTCGAACCCACCGAGGGCATTACGCTGCAATTCAATACCAAGGTGCCGGGGCCAACCATCACCATCGACGGCGTCGAGATGAAATTCCGCTACAAGGATTACTTCAAGGCAGAGCCGAGCACGGGTTATGAGACGCTGATTTATGACTGCATGATCGGAGACAATATTTTGTTCCAGCGCGCCGACAGCGTCGAAGCCGGCTGGCAGGCGGTACAGCCGTTCCTGGACGCGTGGAAGAAAACCGGCGCCAAGGGCCTGGAGTTCTACAAGGCCGGAAGCGAAGGGCCGGCCTGTGCCGAGGAATTAATCAAGCGCGACGGCCGCAGCTGGCGGAAGCTCGGTTAGATCGGATGGCTGCGAGCGACAATCGCCGTGTTATTACAGTTTCGGACGCCAACGCCTTGGCGCAGGCAGCCGCGGACCGGATGCTGGCAAGGATTGCGGCGAACGCGGGCGGCTTGGCGATCTGCCTGACCGGCGGATCGAGCCCGAAACAGCTCTATCAATTGCTCGCGACCGAGGCCTATCGAAGCCGGATACCGTGGGACCGCGTCCATTGGTTCATCGGCGACGAGCGCTTTGTTCCGGCGGACGACCCCCTCAACAACATGGGGACGGCGCGGCGGTTGTTTCTGGACAGCCATGCGTCGGCTTCCAACATCCATCCGATTCCGACCGACACCGCCAATCCCCGGGAGGCGGCGCGCCGCTACCAAAACGAGTTGCAATCGTTTTACGGCGCGGATCGCCTGGATGCCAGCCGGCCATTGTTCGATGTCGTATTGATGGGTGTCGGACCAGACGGCCATACCGCGTCGCTGTTTCCTAATTATCCGGCCCTCGAAGAGACCGACCGCTGGGTGGTGGGCGTACCGGAGGCGCATGTCGAGCCATTTGTCCCGCGGGTGACCCTGACCTTGCCGGCGCTCGGCTCCTGCCGCGAAATGCTGTTCGAGGTCTCCGGCTCGGACAAGCGCGCGATCCTGGCGCGCGTGCTTGACGGCGAGAACTTGCCCGCGAACCGTGCGCATTCAACAGGCGAAACGATCTGGCTGGTGGATAAGGCTGCACTGCCGGAGCATTTCCGTGCCCAGTGACTGCGGCAAAATCCCGTGCGCGCTGATCGTGATGGGCGTATCCGGCGCAGGCAAGAGCACCATCGGGGAAAAGCTGGCGGAACGATTGGGCTGGAAATTCGAAGATGGTGACCGATTTCACCCCACCAGCAACGTTGCGAAAATGAGCGCGGGCCAACCCTTAACCGATGAAGATCGCTGGCCCTGGCTACGAGCGATCGCCAATGAGATCGAGCGGATATGCGAGGCCGGCGAGCATGTCGTGATCGCCAGTTCCGCGCTGAAGCGCGCCTATCGCGACATTCTTGTGAATGGACGGCCCGATGTCCGCATCGTCTATCTCGACGGTCCCCAGCAACTGATCGCAAGCCGTCTCGCCCTGCGCAAGGATCACTTCATGCCGCCGGGTCTGCTGGCGAGCCAGTTCAGAACCCTCGAGCCGCCGGACGCGAGTGAAAATCCCGTGACGGTGTCGATTGACGGTTCGGTCGACGCCATCGTCGAAGACATCCTCCGCCAACTGGGCCTTGGTCCAGCTGACAGCGGTTCCAACAGCAGGGACCGCGCATGAACCGCATCGCGCTCGTGGTGTCCGATGTCGACGGCACGCTTTTGACCAGGGACAAGACGTTGACCGATCGCGCCAAGGCCGCGGTGCGGCGGCTCTACGATGCCGGGATCGGCTTTACCATCACATCCAGCCGTCCGACCATCGGCATGCGGTTTCTGATCGAGCCGCTTGCGATCGCGCTGCCGCTCGGGGCCTTCAACGGCAGCTGCATCGTCGATCCGCAACTCAAGGTGATCGAGCAGCATCTGATTCCCGACTCGGCAGCCCGACGCAGCCTCGATGTGCTGAACGATTTCGGTGTCGATATCTGGCTGTTTACCGGCGATCTCTGGCTCACCCGCCGCGGCGACGGCGAATATGTCCCGCACGAAAAACGCGCCATCCGCGCCGATCCGACCATCGTTGGGGATTTCGCACCTTATCTGTCGGCGGCCTGCAAGATCGTCGGCTCGAGCGCCGATGCGGCATTGCTGCAGCGTTGCGAAGCCGCCATGCAGCAGGAACTGGGCGCACAAGCGACCGCGGTCAGATCGCAGAGTTATTATCTCGATGTCACCCCGCCCGGCTGCGACAAAGGCACCTTCGTGCAGGCGATCGCGAAACGTCAGGGCATTTCGACCGATGCGGTCGCCACCATCGGCGACATGCAGAATGACCTGGCGATGTTCAAAAACAGCGGCCTCTCGATCGCGATGGGCAACGC
>DASSGM010000297.1:0-15983 GCA_035693465.1 Bradyrhizobium sp.
CTTCGAGCTGAAGCACGCGCCGTGCTCCCAGTGCCCCTGCAGCCCCGCCCCGATGGCCCCTCGCCTGTCATTTCGGGGTTCTTGTCTTGGCCGGGCCTTCTGCTAGAGAGGACAGAATGCCCAAGCAAAGTCGACGCCCGAATCTCTCCCGGGAAATCCAGGATGAAATATCGGGGAACCCAAGGAAACGCAGGGACCGCACCCAGCCGCAGTGTCGAACAACCGGGTTAATGAGGCCTGAACGGCGAACCCACTGCGAACCAAAAGCCTCTTGAGAGCAGGACATGTCGGTTAGGAAGAAGCCCCTCGTAGTCGTCACGCGCAAGCTGCCGGACTCGATCGAGACCCGCATGCGCGAGTTGTTCGACGCCCGGCTCAATCTCGACGATACGCCGTTGACGCCGGAGCAGATCGCCGAGGCGGTCCGCACGGCCGATATCCTGGTTCCCACGGTTACCGACGAGATCACCGAGGAGATTCTCAAGCAGCCAGACTGCAAGGTGAAATTGATCGCCAATTTCGGCAACGGCGTCGACAATATCGATGTCATCGCCGCGCATGCGCGCGGCATCACCGTGACCAACACGCCCAAGGTGTTGACCGAAGATACCGCCGACATGACCATGGCGCTGATTCTTGCGGTGCCGCGGCGGCTGATCGAAGGCGCCTCGATCTTCACCGAGGGCAAGAACTGGCCGGGCTGGTCGCCGACCTGGATGCTCGGCCATCGCATCGGAGGAAAACGGCTCGGCATCATCGGCATGGGCCGCATCGGCCAGGCCGTTGCACGCCGGGCGCGCGCCTTCGGCCTGCAGATTCACTACCACAACCGCCGCCCGGTCGCGCCGCGCATCGCCGACGAACTCGGCGCAACCTATTGGGAAAGCCTCGATCAGATGCTGGCTCGGATGGATATCATTTCGGTGAACTGTCCGCACACGCCGGCGACTTTTCACTTGCTCTCGGCGCGGCGGCTGAAACTGATCCGCAAGGAAGCCTACATCGTCAACACCGCCCGCGGCGAGGTGATCGACGAAGACACGCTGACCAAGCTGATCGAAGCCGGCGAGATCGGCGGCGCCGGACTGGACGTGTATGAAAACGAGCCCGCGGTCAGTCCGAAGCTGGTGCGACTGGCGAAGGCCGGCAAGGTGACGCTGCTGCCGCATATGGGCTCGGCCACCATCGAAGGCCGCGTCGACATGGGCGAGAAGGTGATCATCAACATCCGAACCTTTCTCGACAACCACAAGCCGCCGGACCGCGTGCTGCCGAGCATGCTATGAGCAGCGCGGATATCGGATTCGAATTTCAAAGAGCCCATGTCGACCAGGTCCCATGCCGGCACCGCGAACCACTCGTCTCAGTCGTAGATCGTTAAGGTGGGCAACGCGAAAGCGTGCAGCTTGTACACATGGACAGCGAAAAACCGGCTAAGGCGCCGTAGCCTTTAGCGATGCCCGCTCAGATCGGTGATCACAAGCGCGTCGCCGTTGAGCGGATTTAGCGGATCGCGCTGGTAGCGCAGCGTCTCGAACCGCATCGCGCGCGCGTCCACCATCAGCAACCGCCCGACCAGGCCCTCGCCAAATCCGACGATTTCCCGGATCGCCTCCAGCGCCATCAAAGATCCCAGCACGCCGGCAAGCGCGCCCATCACGCCGGCCTCGGCGCAGGCCGGCACCGTGCCCGGCGGCGGCGGTTCGGGAAACAAGCACCGGTAGGTCGGATTGAACTGGCCTTCTGCGTTTTTTTCATGCGCGCGGATCGTGGTCAGCGATCCGTCGAAGGTGCCCAGTGCTGCCGTGATCAGCGGCTTGCCAGCGAGGAAACAGGCGTCCGAAACCAGATAGCGGGTTTCGAAATTGTCCGATCCGTCAAGCACCAGATCATAGCCGCCGATCAGCTCCATCGCATTGTCGGCATCGAGCCGCGTGGCGTGAGCCGCAAACCTGACATGGGGATTGAGCGCATAGATCCGCTCCGCCGCGGTGTCGACCTTGAGGCGGCCGACGTCCGGCGTGGCATGGATGATCTGGCGCTGGAGATTGGACAGCGAGACGAGGTCATCGTCGACCACGCCAAGCGTGCCGACACCGGCGGCGGCGAGATACATCAGCGCGGGCGCTCCGAGGCCGCCTGCCCCCACCACCAGCACGGCGGCTTCCTTCAAGGCGGCCTGGCCGGGGCCGCCGACTTCGCGCAGCACGATATGGCGGGCGTATCGCTCGAGTTCTTTGGCGCTCAGCATGTCCAGGTTATACCTTCAATCTGGCCGTCATTGCGAGCCAACGGGGCGCGAATGCGCGCCGGATGACAGGCTCCGCGAAGCAATCCATTGGTGCCAGGTCCAAGGAGGCCCGCTGGATTGCTTCGTCGCGGAGTTTATCATCGGGCCCGCCGAAGGCGGGACCCGTTGGCTTCTCGCAATGACGGTTCTGCCCGCAACCCCTCAGTTCCTTGAACCAGGCGCTGTTGTGACCGACCAAGCAGATGTGCTTAAACTGCGTGCGCTGCAATGGACCTGAAGATCTGTCATGAGATCGATGCTGGCCGCAACATTGATATTCGTGGCCTCAGGCGCTTCCGCCCCGGCGCAGATGACCGCGCCGCCCACCGTGGGCGCCAAGCCGAAGCCGGTGGCGACCGTCCCGATCCGCCCCGCTTTGCAGAGTCCCGCCGAAACCGCCAATGGCATGGCGCAGGCGGAGCGCCAGGCGATCCAGTCGGATCTGGCCTGGGTCGGCGAGTACAACGGCGCCATATCGGGCGAGGTCAGCGAGCGTATGGTGGCCGCCATCAAGGAATTCCAGAAAGCCAAGGGCGGCAAGCAGACCGGCGTGCTCAATCCGCAGGAGCGCGGCGTGCTCGCCGAGACCGCAAAGCGCCGGCAAGAGAATGTCGGCTGGAAGATCATCACCGAAGCCGCGACCGGCGCGCGGCTCGGCATCCCGTCGAAGCTGGTGCCGCAGCAATCCTCTGATCCCAACGGCGCCAAATGGAGTTCCTCGACCGGCACCATCCAGATTCAGCTTTCGCGGCGCAAAGAGACCAACCCCACTACCGCAAAGCTCGCCGAGCAGGAAAAGAAGGAACCGGCCGGGCGCAAGGTCGAATACACCGTGGTCAAGCCGGATTTTTTCGTGCTGTCGGGCATGCAGGGCCTGAAAAAATTCTACGTTCGCGGACAGTACAGGGGCGAGGAGGTCCGCATCCTCACCATTCTCTACGACCAGGCCACCGAAGGCACCGTGGAGCCCGTGGTGATCGCGATGTCGAGCGCGTTCAATCCGTTCCCATCTGGCGCGCAGATCGCCGGCCCGCCGCCGCGCAAGACCGTTGAATACGGCACCGGCGTTGTCGTCAGCGATGACGGCGCCATCGTTGCCGACCGCGAGGTTACCGACGGCTGCCTTGCGATTGCGATTGCCGGCTACGGCAATGCCGATCGCGTTGCCGTGGACAAGGACCACGATCTCGCCCTGCTGCGGATTTACGGCGCGCACGGTCTGAAGCCGCTGACTTTAAGCAATGGTATGGCGAGATCCGGCGTCGAGCTCACAGGCATTGCCGATCCGCAAAACCAGGGCGGCGGTGCAGCCGTGAGCAGCCTCAAGGCGTCCGTTACCCAGGTCGGCAGCGGCAATGATTTCGTGCTGGCGCCGGCGCCGGCGGTCGGCTTTTCCGGCGCGGCCGCGCTCGACAGCGAAGGCAAATTCGCCGGCATCGCGCTCTTGAAGCCGGTGATGGTGGCCGGGCCGCCGAATGCCGCTCCGGCGGCGCAAGCAGCGCTGGTGCCGGCCGATACCGTGCGCGAATTTCTCAAAGCCAATGGCGTCAATGGCTCGGATGGATCATCGGACGCCAAGGCGTCAGTTGTCCGCGTGATCTGCGTGCGGAAGTAGCGACGTCCGCATTTGTATCCCTCATCTTCGGCGAAAATGCAGCATCCACAGAGCCTGTGATGAAACCGGGAAGCCGCGGCGTACAGGATACGCGCTATCGCGGATATGACATCGGTTAGAGCGGCGTCGAGCACCGTGTTAGGGAAGTGTCAAGCATAGAAATTGAATCGCATTGGGCTGCGTTTATCTAACGAACTTTTCAGAAGCCACGAAATAAGGTTTCGCGGGTGCAACCGTCGGGAGTTGCGCAGCGGAGCACGAGTAAATGCACTCGCAGCAGATCACCTGGAATCCGAAAGCAGGCTGGAGTCCGGTCAAAGCGGAATCGGAAAAGGTCTCGCTCGTGTTTTATTTCGGCACGCGTCAAATGCTCGCGTGTGGCAAGCGTTATGCCGAACTGCGCGAGATGTTTCCGGCGGCGCATATCCTGGGTTGCAGCACCGGTGGACAGATCAGCAATAGTGATATCAGCGATGATGAGATCGCCGCAGCAGCGATCAGCTTTGATGCAACGAGATTGCAGCTGGTTTGCCGTGACATCAACGATGCGCAGCAATCGCGCCATTGTGGTGAAATCATCGGTCGAGCTTTGCGTCGAGAAGACCTCGCCGGCATATTCGTGCTTTCGGATGGCTTGAACGTCAACGGCAGCGAACTTGTCAGTGGGCTGGTCGCTTCGATTGGGCCGGGTATTCCACTTACCGGTGGACTAGCTGGCGACGGCGCCGAGTTTACGGAGACGCTTGTCGGGGGCGACTGCGTTCCGCGGCCACGAATGGTGGTCGCGGTTGGTTTCTATGGCAGCGCGATTCGAATCGGTCACGGCAGCGCCGGCGGCTGGGATTTGTTCGGACCGCGACGGCAGGTCACGAAATCAACAGGAAACGTTCTATTCGAGCTCGACGGACAACCTGCTCTCGATCTCTACGAGCGCTATCTGGGCCCTGAAGATTCCAAGGGGCTTCCCGGGTCAGCGCTGCTGTTTCCAATCCAGGTTCACGATGCCCACCGTCCCGACTCCGCGGTGGTACGCACCGTTCTTGCGGTCGATCACAAGGCACGGTCGATGACGTTCGCCGGCGACGTTCCCCAGGGTTGGACGGCGCAACTGATGCACGGGAACTTCGATCGTTTGGCGGAGGGTGCCGCAGACGCCGCGCGTCAGGCACGCGCAAGCCTCGACGCAAGCGATCAAGACCAGCAATTCTCGATCCTGATCAGTTGCATCGGCCGGCGACTGCTGATGGGGCAGCGAACCAGTGACGAAGCCGAGGCCGCGGACGCCGAACTCGGAACTGACACGGTCCGACTCGGCTTCTATTCCTACGGCGAAATCTCGCCACACGCCAAATCCGGCGTTTGCGAGCTTCACAATCAGACCATGACGGTCACCTCATTCGCCGAGGTGGGAGCATAGTCGTGCACCGCCTGGTCGCCAAGCAGATCGCCAAGGCGACCGACGCCAGCGGCGCGGTAGACATGAACAAGCTCGTGGCGCTGGTCGGCGGTGCCTACGACGAGTTTGATCGCGATCGGCGACGCACGGACCGATCGATGTCGCTGATGATCGAAGAGATCGACGCGATCAATCGCAATCTCGAACAGTTAGTGGCCAAACGCACCTCGGAGCTCAGATCAAGAGAACAGGATCTGCAGGCACAAAACGTGCGTTTTGACACGGCCATCAACAATATGACACAGGGCCTGCTGCTGTTCGATTCATCGCAGCAGCTCGTGGTGTGCAATCAGCGCTACATTGAGATGTACGGGCTGTCGGCGGCGGTGGTGAAGCCAGGCTGCAGTTTCCGTGAGATCATCGCGCATCGAAAGGCCACCGGATCGTTTGCCGGGGACATGGACGAATATTGCGCCCGTATCCTGCAAAATATTGGGCTGAGAAATTCAATGGTGGTCGAGACCCGCGACGGACGTTCGATCCAGATCGTGAACGAGCCCCTGACGGATGGCGGGTGGGTGGCGACGCACGAGGATATCACCGAGCGCCGGCTCGCCGAGGAGCAAATCAGGCACCTCGCGCATTACGACGCGCTAACCGATCTGCCGAACCGAGCGCTGTTTCACGAGAGGCTGAAACAGGAACTGGCTCGCATTGCTGATGGCCAACAAATGGCGGTGATCTACATCGACATCGATGAATTCAAAACCGTCAACGACACGCTTGGACATCTGATCGGGGACGAACTGCTGAAATCCGTGGCCGCGAGCCTGAGCCAGTGCGTCGCAACGACCGACTTCGTCGCGCGCCTCGGCGGCGACGAATTTGCCATCGTTCAAACCGCGGTCAAAGCTCCCACTGAGGTCGCCGACCTCGTGACGCGGGTTCTCGATGCGATCCGGGAGCCCTACGAATGTCTGGGTCATCAATTGACCACGGACGCCAGCATCGGGATTGCGCTGGCGCCGCAGCACGGCGTCGATCTCGATCAAATTCTGAAGAACGCAGACCTGGCGATGTATGCCGCCAAATCAGCGGGACGCCGGACCTATCGCTTCTTCGAGCCGGCGATGGACGCGCGGGTAAGGGCGCGCCGCATATTGGAGGTGGAACTGCGCCAGGCGATCATAGACGGAGCGCTGGAGGTTTACTATCAACCATGCGTCAATCTTCGCGACAACGCGATTACCGGCTGCGAGGCGCTACTGCGCTGGCGGCACTCCGAACGCGGCATGATCTCGCCCGCCGAGTTCATTCCGATCGCGGAAGAGACCGGTCTGATCAATCAGCTGGGCGAATGGGTGCTGACCACGGCTTGCGCGGAAGCCACGACATGGCCCGACCATATCAAGCTCGCGGTCAACGTCTCCCCGGTCCAGTTCAAGAGCGGCACGTTCGCGCTGAAGCTTGTTTCGGCGCTTACCGCCTCCGGCCTTGCGGCGAACAGGCTGGAGCTGGAGATTACCGAGGCGGTGCTGATCCGCGATGACGAGGCCGCGCTCGCGATCCTGCATCAGCTTCGCGGTATCGGGGTGCGGACCGCGCTCGACGATTTCGGCACCGGTTATTCCTCTCTGAGCTATCTGCAGCGCTTTCCGTTCGACAAGATCAAGATCGATCGCTGCTTCGTTACCGGCCTGGGAGAGCCGGATGGCTCGGCCAGCATTGTCCAGGCCATCGTGAATATTGCAACCGCTCGCCAGATGACAACGATCGCCGAGGGCGTTGAGACGCGAGAGCAACAGCAATTGCTGCGCGCGCTCGGCTGCGCCGAAATGCAGGGCTATCTGTTCAGTCCGGCGCAACCTGCGGCGGAGCTAAAGCGGCTGTTCTTTTCGCAAGGCGAAAGACGCGAGGTCGTGGCCTAATTCGATGAAGCGAGCCCCCCGGCCACTTGCAAGCCCAGCTTGCAGACGGGTCGGACGGTGGGTCGCCCGATCAGCCGCCGTCATTCCGGCACCAATTCGCCGGAGCCGCCCAACTCGGCTGGAAAGTCCTTCAGCTTAGGCAGCCCGTCCTTCATCGGCAGCACCGTCTCTGCGTAGTTGACATGGACGCCGGGGGCGAATTTCAGCGCCGGGATTGTCGCGGCGAACACGTCGATGAGCCCGACGGGCTGGTGACCGTTCATCAGATGCCCGCCACAGACCTTGCAATACATGCGCTTGCTGAATGGCGTCTTCTGGAACGACGCAACATGCTCGGCCCCGGATTTGATCTGCACGGCATCCGCTTTCCAGAGACTGAAAGCATTGACCGGACCTCCCGACCAGGAACGGCAGGAATTGCAATGACAATAGCCCATTGCCTCGGGTGAACCCGTGACCTCAAGCTTAACGGCGCCGCAGAAGCAGCTTCCCGCGTAACTCATGATTCTTCTCCCTTCGTGAACAATCAACTCAATCAATTATCGGGGATCCGCAATTGCGGTCCAGTTCACAAACTGTACTGCGTCATTAATCGTGCGCTTGTGACCTTCAACCCATGGCGCTTTCAGGTGCTTAGCCCGCGAGCTTCCGCTCCTTGGCAAAAGGACTAAGCCCGAGCCAGGTCTGCATGGCTGTTGCGAGTTGTCGGCTTCCTGTCAGTATCATCCGCCGGTTCGCAACGGCTGCCCGTACGGTATCCAGTCCCATCCAGATGGCCGTGATGGTCCGCAGATCGACGGATGCATAGAGGTCCACATCGAATCCGGGATCGATCGAACACAAATCAACGCCGGTTTCGGGATCGACGATCAGCCACCAGTGACGCTGTGCACTTGGTAACTCGGGGTAGAGGAACTGCACTACGCTGCGGCGCGCCGGCATCGGCTTGGTGTTCAGATTTCGTCGCATGTCCCACATCAGAAGTTGCACATCGAGATGCCGAAGCGACAATTTCGATTCGATCCAGCGCTGACCCCACACCCCAAAAGCCTGAACGATCGGCTCAAGTTCGAGCCCCGCTGCCGTCAACTGATATTGGCGCGCGCCAGGATCAGCAGCGGATGCCGCGTGAGAAATGATACCTGCGCTTTCAAGGTCCTTTAGACGCTGCGAGAGCAGTGCCGGCGACATACGCGGAACGCCGCGGCGCAGTTCATTGAAACGCGTCGAGCCGGCGAACATCTCGCGGAGGACAATGATGGTCCAGCGCGTGCACAGTATCTCCGCGGCCATCGCAACCGGACAGAACTGCTGATAGCTGCCTGTCGTCATGGTGTCCCTCCGTGGGAAGCGCCACAAGCCTATGGCCGAACGGTGGGGTTTTCTAGTTCAGTTTCTGTATCAGCGGGATTCATTTACTGAACTGGCCGCGCCCGGCAGCAGTCGGTAATTGGCACATGACGAACGCGGGTGGGTCTCGACACTCCGCTCCGCCGCGCCAACTGGCTTTGCCAGGCTCTCAACTTCAAAGAAGGATAGGACTATGAAGAAGCCCATGACTAAACGAAATTTCACCGCGGCGAGCCGGATCGCGGCGGTTGGCGCGCTGGCCTTCCTGAGCCTCTATGTTTCGCCGGCATCTGCCGCAGCGCTGTCCCGCAGTGTCGATGTCAGCGCTACGCTTTCGCAGGTATGGTCGATGATCGGTCCATTCTGCGCCATCAAGGATTGGTTACCGCCGGTCGGGACCTGCACGGAGACTGGTGGCTCGCCGGCGGAACGAACGCTCGTGACCAAGGATGGCAAGGCGACGTTCGTGGAGACGCAGACCGCGCGCAGCGAGGCCGAGCACAGCTATTCCTACACCTTCAAATCGAGCCCATTGCCAGTCACCAGTTATGCATCGACGATCAAGGTGGTGCCGAAAAGCGATGGCGTTTCCACCGTTACCTGGAGCAGCACCTATGTTCCGGACCCCGGCAAAGAACAGGATGCACGCGAAGCATTGACCGGCATTTACGAAGCGGGCCTTGCCACGATCAAAGCAAGATTTGCGAAATAGCCTCTCCGATTGACCACCAAATCCCGCCAGCCGTGAGGTGCAAGCCCACGGCTGGTCGGAAAAACCAAAATCCACTGGCGCCACTCACTTCTGGCACTTCGGACACCAGAAGGTGGAGCGTCCATTCTGGGTAAATCGCCGCACAATGCCACTGCAACCCGCCGTCTGGCATTTCTGCCCCTCGCGGTCATAGACCTGAAACGAGTGCTGGAAATAGCCGAGCTCGCCGCTGGTCTGGCGATGATCGCGCAGCGACGAGCCACCAGCCTTGATGGCCTGATTGAGCACCGCGTGAATGGCTGAGACCAGACGCTTCGCATGATCGGTCGGTTCGCCCCCGGCAACGCCCTTGCGTTGTCCGGCTTTGGTGGCCAGCGTCGCGGCTAATCTTCGCGGCGAAAGCTGCGCGCGGTACAGCGCCTCGCAGACATAGATGTTGCCAAGCCCCGCCACCACGCGCTGGTCGAGCAGCGCCGCTTTCAGGCTGGTTTTCTTGTTGGCGCAGGATCGCGCCAGCATCCCGGCATCGAATTCGTTACCGAGCGGTTCGGGGCCGAGACCCCTGAGCAACGGCTCATCGTCGAGCGCCTTGCGGGCAATGACCTTCATATAGCCGAAGCGGCGCGGATCGTTGAAGATAACAGCCGCGCCCGACGACATGTGGAATACCACATGGTCATGCGCGCGATCGGCATTGCGCGGATGGTGAAAGTTGCCCGGCGCCTTCTCATCCTCGTCCCTTAGGACGCGAAACGAGCCCGACATGCCCAGATGCATCAGCAGGACATCGCCCGAGGCAAGATCGGCGAGCAGGTATTTGGCGCGGCGGCCGAGGCCAGTCACGGTCTGGCCTGTTAACCGCGTAACAAAATCCTTCTGGAACCGAAACCGCAGGTCCTTGCGCCGGGCGTCCACTTTCACAATTCTGGATCCCTCCATCGCGGGCTGCAGGCCGCGGCGGACGGTCTCGACTTCGGGCAACTCGGGCATGGACGGGGCGTTCACACGGAGCGCGATCGGCAAAAGTGTACGCGGTTTTGCGTCCGATCGTGCTCCAAAATCGTTAAATTTGCCCATGATCTTATCGCCAAACCGCTTACACTTTGGCGGATCATGCGCGCGAGATGTTGCCGTGATAGCGCCATTGCGGCGGGCGCGCTATGGTCCGGCAATGCTAATGTGAAGGGCGTAAAGACATGGATCGGCCGGACCAAACCACGCATTTCGGATTCAGGGACGTAGCCTTGGGCGAAAAGCAGACGCTGGTGAATGATGTATTTCACAGCGTTGCGTCGCGTTACGACCTGATGAACGATCTGATGTCGGCGGGTCTGCATCGAATCTGGAAAGAGATAATGATCAACGCGCTCAATCCCCCGCGCAGCGATTCCCCGTTTGCGCTCCTTGACGTCGCCGGCGGCACCGGCGATGTCGCATTCCGCGCCGCCAAGGCGGCGGGCGCCGGCTTTCGGGCCACCGTGTGCGACATCAATTCCGACATGCTCGCTGTCGGCCGCGCGCGGGCCGCAGCGCGGCATCTCGACGACCGCGTATCGTTCCTCGAGGGTAACGCGGAAGCGCTGCCTTTCCCGGACCGCCATTTCGACGGCTACACCATCGCGTTCGGCATCCGCAACGTGCCGCGGATCGATCTTGCACTCAAGGAGGCGTTTCGCGTGCTCAAGCACGGCGGCCGATTCCTGTGCCTGGAATTCTCCACCGTCGACGTGCCGGGGCTGGACCGGATGTATGATCTGTTTTCGTTCAAGGTGATACCGTCGCTCGGCGGTGCCGTGGCCGGTGATGCCGAATCCTATCGCTACCTCGTGGAATCGATCCGTAAATTTCCCAAGCCCGCCACGTTTGCGGAAATGATCCGCGCCGCCGGTTTCTCCCGCGTCACCTGGCAAAGCCTCTCGGGCGGTATCGTGGCATTGCACGCAGGCTGGCGTTTGTGATTTCTGCCATTACCCACATCGCGCGGCTCGCCCGCGCCGGTTTCGTGTTCGCGCGCGAAGGCGTATTTGGCGTGGTCGATCCGAGCCTGGTGCCGCCGCCCGGGCAACTCGCACTGCGCATCGCCCGGCTGATCGAGCGCCCCGGCGGCAAGTCCGGTCCGCGACTGTCGCGCGCATTGACGCGGCTCGGACCGGCCTATCTCAAGCTTGGACAATTTCTCGCCACCCGGCCCGATGTGGTCGGCGTCATGATGGCGCGCGATCTCGAGAGCCTGCAGGACCGGCTGCCGCCGTTCTCCCAGGCCGAAGCCGAAGCCGTCATCGCGCAATCGCTGGAACGCCCGGTATCACAGGCATTTGCGAGGCTCGGGCCGGCCGTCGCCGCAGCCTCGATCGCGCAGGTGCATCGCGGCGAGACCGAGCGCAACGGCGTACGCACCCAGGTCGCGGTGAAGGTGCTCAGGCCCCACGTCGCCGCGCGCTTCCGCCGCGACCTCGGCGATTTCTTCTTTGTCGCCCATAACGCGGAAGCCCATTCGGCGGAAGCGCGGCGGCTGCGGCTGGTCGAAGTCATCAATACGATGTCGCGCACGGTGGCGATCGAGATGGATCTGCGGCTGGAGGCTGCAGCGCTGTCGGAGATGGCGGAGAACACCCGCGACGATCCGGATTTTCGCGTGCCCGCGGTGGATTGGGACCGCACCACGCATAATGTTCTGACGATGGAATGGATCGACGGCATAGCGCTGAGCGATCATGTAAGTTTGGCGCAAGCGCAGGTCGATTTGCCGGACCTTGGGCGCAAGGTGATCCAGAGTTTCCTGCGCCACGCGCTGCGTGACGGCTTCTTTCATGCCGACATGCATCCCGGCAACCTGTTTCTCGACGATACCGGCCGCCTCGTTGCCGTCGATTTCGGCATTATGGGCCGACTCGGCCAGAAGGAGCGGCGCTTCCTCGCGGAAATTCTGCTGGGCTTCATCACCCGCGATTACCGCCGCGTCGCCGAAGTGCATTTCGAGGCCGGCTATGTGCCGCACCATCACTCGGTGGAGAATTTCGCCCAAGCCATTCGCGCCATCGGCGAGCCTATCCACAATCGTACCGCCGAAGAAATCTCGATGGCGAAGCTGTTGACGCTGCTGCTGGAGGTGACCGGCCTGTTCGACATGCGGACCCGCCCGGAACTGATCCTGCTGCAAAAGACCATGGTGGTGGTGGAAGGCGTGGCACGCAGTTTCGATCCAAAGCTCGACATCTGGAAGGTCGCCGATCCGGTGGTTCGCGAATGGATCGAGCGCAATCTCGGCCCGGTCGGACGCATCGAGGGCGCGATGTCCGGCGCCAGTGAGCTCGGCCGTGTGGTGGCCGACCTTCCGGCGATCGCCGCGCGCTCGGTGGTCGTGCTGGAGCAACTGGAGGCCATGGGCCGGGACGGCGTCACGCTGTCGCCGGAGACCGTTGCGGCGATGGGCCGAAGCGAGGGCCGCAAGAGCCGGTGGCGTACGCTGGCGCTGTGGATCATCGCCGGCACGTTCATCGCGATTTTATGGGCTGTCCGCCAGTTGTGATTGCAATGAAGGCATCATATGCTAGCATTGCTATCAATCCTGATCGGGAACGACCATGGCCAGCCTGACCATCCGAAAACTCGACGAGACCATCAAGGCCCATCTGCGGCTGCGCTCGGCCAAGAACGGCCGCTCTGTGGAAGAGGAGGTCCGGGTGATCCTGGGCGAACTCGTGCAAGGCCGCCCTGAGTTCACCGCAGCGCCCGCGCGGGCCGTTTTGCCGTCCGGAGACCCCCAATCGCCCCAGCGGCGGCGCGCCGATGCCACCGGTGAGCCCCGCATCACCCTGATCGTCGGCGGCGGCATCGCCGCCTACAAGGCGCTTGACCTGATCCGGCGGCTCAAGGAGCGGCATAATCATGTCCGCTGCGTCTTGACCCGGGCCGCGCAGCAATTCGTCACGCCGCTAGCCGCCAGCGCACTATCGAACGAACGCTGTTACACTGACCTGTTCGATCCCGAGAGCGAATTCGATGCCGGCCATATCCGGCTTGCGCGCGACTGCGATCTGATCGTGGTGGCGCCTGCCACCGCGGACCTGATGGCGAAGATGGCGCACGGTCATGCCGACGATCTCGCCAGCGCCGTTCTGCTCGCCGCCGACCGGCCGATCCTGCTGGCGCCGGCGATGAACCCGCTGATGTGGAGCAATGCCGCGACCCGCCGCAATGTCGCAGCGCTGGAGCGCGATGGCGTCGCCATGGTCGGACCCAATGCCGGCGAAATGGCGGAGGCCGGAGAGGCCGGCGTCGGCCGGATGGCAGAGCCCCTGGAAATCGCCGCGGCGGCCGAGCGCTTGCTGCGCCCGCCGCAACCGCGGCCGCTTGCTGGCAAGCGCGTCCTGATTACCGCGGGGCCGACGCACGAGCCGATCGATCCGGTGCGTTACATCGCCAACCGCTCCTCGGGCAAACAGGGCTTTGCGATTGCCGCGGCCGCGCAAGCTGCCGGCGCGGATGTCACTTTGATTTCCGGCCCTGTCGAATTGAGTGACCCGGCCGGCGTGTTGGTAAAGCATGTGGAGTCGGCGCGCGAAATGCTGCACCGGGTGGAAACCGCACTCCCGGTGGACATTGCGATCTTCGCCGCCGCCGTCGCCGACTGGCGCGTTGCCAGCGAGGGAGAGCAAAAATTGAAAAAGACCGCCGCGGGCATGCCGCCGCTGCAGCTGGTCGAAAATCCCGATATTCTGGCGACGATTTCAAAATTGCAGGACAAGCGGCCGGAACTGGTGATCGGATTTGCCGCGGAGACCGAAAACCTGATCGACAACGCCAAAGCAAAACTCGCCCGCAAGGGCTGCGACTGGATCGTCGCCAATGACGTCTCGCCCGCGACCGGGATCATGGGCGGCGACCGCAACACCGTTCATCTGCTGACCCGCGACGGGGCAGAGATCAGCGTCGACTCCTGGCCCGCGATGACCAAGGAGCAGGTCGCGGCCACACTGGTGGCGCGCATCGCTACGGCGCTCGTGGAGAAGCCGTCTTGAGCGCGCCGGTCAAAATCGAGATCCGGCAATTGCCGCATGGTGAAGGCCTGGCGCTGCCGCAGTATCACAGCGCGGACGCCGCCGGGCTCGACCTCCTGGCCGCGGTTCCCGCAGATTCGACCTTGATGCTGTCGCCCGGACAGCGCGCGCTGGTGCCGACCGGCCTGATCATCGCCTTGCCCTCGGGCTACGAGGCGCAGATCCGCCCGCGCTCGGGCCTGGCATCGAAGCACGGCGTCACCGTGCTGAACTCGCCCGGCACCGTCGACGCGGATTATCGCGGCGAGATCGGCGTTCTCCTGATCAATCACGGCGCGGCACCGTTCCCGATCCGGCGCGGCGAGCGCATCGCACAGATGGTGATCGCTCCCGTCGTCCGCGTGGAACTCGCTCCCTCAGCCGAGCTTGCCGCGACCAGGCGCGGCGGTGGCGGCTTCGGTTCGACTGGGTGCTAAACTCGAGTAAACAGCGGTTTCATTTTCATCAAAATCGCGCCGATAAAGGTTTAGTCCGGCATTTTTTTGCCATGCGGTTTGCGTTCACGATCTGGACTCTTACCGCCCGAGTCCCGTTGGGGATATTGTCACTCGATTCGCGGATGGAGCGCGGTCAGCAAAGGTGGGTACCGGCTTTGCGTCCGACCGCGCTCTGAGTATCAAAGCGCATGATCTTATCGCCAAACCGCTCAGCCTTTGGCGGATCATGCGGTGAAGCGCCGGGCGTAAAGTCGTGCGGTTTGGGGCAAACCATGTCGGGCGTAATCGTGGCGATGCGTCGGACCCTGCCGTCGTGCACTCAACTGGCACGCAACGGCCTGATCGCCTTTGGCGCCACCGCGGTCTTGGCCGCACCGGCCCGCGCCAGCGAATCGATCCTGCTGCATGAGATCTCGACATTGTTCGATTTCAACCGCCAGGAAATCGCGGCCCTGGCGACCGCGCTGGCCCTGCTCGGCTTTTCGGTGGTTTCGGCTATCCTGTTGATGCGTACGAAGACTCGCGCGGCCAAAGCGGAGGCGCGATTGCGCTCCGAGATCGCGGAGTTGCAAGCCCAGGCCGACCGTTTGCGGGCGCTGTTGTTTGCGGAGCCGCAGATCCTGATCTCGTGGCCGGCCGGCGACAATCGCCCACGGATCACCGGCGACATCGCGCTGTTGCTGCCGCAGGAGCCCCAGCAATTTCAGCCGCAGCGCATCCTCGCCTTCGGAACCTGGCTGCCGCCGGAACCGGCGCTGCAGATGGATCATGCCGTGGATGCGCTGCGCGAGCATGGCGAGGGATTTCTGCTCAATCTCACGACCTCGAATGGATACGCCATCGAGGCCATGGGCCGCGCCATCGGCGGCCAGGCCATCGTCCGGATTCGCGAACTCTCCGGCTTGCGCAAGGAGCTGGCCGAAACCATTCTCCGGCACAAGGCGCTTCTGGAGGAAACCGAGATGCTGCGCGGTTTTGCTGCCGCCGCGCCCTGGCCGATCTGGGCCAAAGGCGCCAAAGGCCGGCTCGGCTATGCCAATTCCGCCTATGCGCGGGCGACCGAAGCCATCAGCGCCACCGATGCGATCGAGCGCAACCTCGAACTGCTCGACAGCGACGACCGCAGCGACATGGACCGCGCACTGAATGGCACTCAGGCCTTTACCGCGCGGCTGCCGATTGTGATCGGCGGCGA
>DASSGM010000298.1:0-10439 GCA_035693465.1 Bradyrhizobium sp.
AACCTCGCGCGAAAGCCGCGGCGAGATCGCGAGGCCGTGTCTGTACACGGCGGGCTGTTTGAAATCTGAATCCTCATGCGTCGCCGCTGCGAAAGCAAAAGATATGTTCAGGCCGGCTGTTGTGCCGGAGAACGCACCCTCGCTGCCTTGCCCCTGCCGAACGCCGCGAATGATTTTCCGGTCAGCGCCGCCAGTACCAGCGCCACCATATGGTCGAGGCGCTCGTCCTTGGCTTCCTTGGTGAGCAGGTCGCGTCCGAAAATCACGCTAAGCGTCGCGCTGTTCGACAGATAGAAAAAGCACAGCGCCGCGATCGAAATGTAAAGCTGCACCGGATCGACCGCCACCTGGAAGTCGCCGCTGTCGACCCCGCGCCTCACCACCGTGCGGATCATCTCGACGAACGGCGAATGCATCGACTTGACCTTGGTGGACCGCTTGAGATGGCGCGCGCGCGCCAGATTTTCGGTGTTCAACAGGGCCAGGAACTCCGGGTTGCGGATGAAATAGTTCCAGGTGAAGTCGATCAGGCGCTCGATCGCCTTCGGCGGCTCGAGATGTTCCAGATCGAGCCCGCGCTCTTCGGCCCTGATCTTCTCGTAGGCGCCTTCCAGCACCGCGAGGTAAAGATCGTCCTTCTTGCCGACGTGATAATACAGCATGCGCTTGTTGGCGCCTGCCTGGGCCGCGATCCGGTCGACCCGCGCACCGGCGAGGCCATGGCTGGCAAACTCCTGCTTCGCGGCCTCGAGAATGCGGAGCCGCATCCCCGCTGGATCACGCTGCCATTTCAAGATTCGCTTTGCCTTGGCCAAAACTATCGCCCGATGATGATGAAGGATCGGATGTAGCACGCGCGGCGCGATTTGAGAATGAATCATGTTCTATCGGCCGTCGTTGCTGTGAAGTCCATGGCCTCGCCAACGCCCACGTGTTTATGATCCGGACATGACGACCTATTCGAGATTTATTCGCCCGCTCGCGTTCCGGCTCGATCCGGAGACCGCCCATCATCTCGCGATCGCAGCAGGCGCGCGTCTCGGATGGGCCGCAGGCGTGATGCGGGCTGCGACGCACGTCAGGGATGACCGGCTTGCAACCGATGTGACCGGCCTGCATTTCCCCACTCCCATTGGCCTCGCCGCCGGCTTCGACAAGAGCGGCTCGGCCATCCGCGCACTTGCAGGCCTCGGCTTCGGCTCAATCGAAATCGGTTCGGTTTCGCTCGATCCGTCCACTGGCAACCCAAAACCGCGGCTGTGGCGCCTGCCCGACGATGAGGCTATCGTCGTCCATTACGGCCTGCCGAACGACGGCGCTGATGTGATTGCCAAGCGACTGGCGCGCATTCGTCTGCCGGTACCGCTCGGCATCAATCTGGTGGTCACCAATCGCGGACCGGGCGCGGCTCCGCTAAAGGCGGACCAGATCATCGGCGAATATGTCAGCGCCGCCAAAGCGATGGCGCCGCATGCGGATTATTTGATACTGAATCTGTCGTGCCCGAATACGGTGGACGGCCGCGATTTCTTCGCCGACGCCGGGCATCTCCAAGCTTGCCTCGCAGCCCTTGGCGAGGTGAAATTAAGGCCGCCGGTCTTTCTCAAGGTGTCGCCGCTTGGCGGCATTGAGGCGATCGAACGCGTGCTGACGGCAGCCGATGGGCGCGATTCCGTATCCGGCTTCATGTTCAATCTGCCGCCGGTCAAGCCCGATGGAATGCGCACGCCTGAGCATCTCTGGCGCGAGCTGCCCGGCGCGGTATCAGGCCCTCCGGCGGCGCCGATGGCGGATTTCTGCATCCGCGAGACCTTCCGCCGGATGGATCGCAAGCGCCACGTTCTGATCGGCGCCGGCGGCGTGTCCTCGGCTGACGATGCCTACAAGAAGATCCGCTTGGGTGCCTCGTTGGTGCAACTGCTGACGGCACTGATCTATCAGGGACCCGGTGTCGTGCGCCAAATCACGCAAGGGCTCGCGCAATTGCTGGCGCGCGATGGCGTGAAGCATGTCGCCGATGCCGTCGGCGCGGATGCGGTGTAATGCACTCTCAGGATTCCGCCCGCGCCGTTCGCTCTATCAGCAGCGTGGGAATGCCGCAGGTGCCGTTGCGCACGGTAAGCACGCGTGTCCCTGGCTTGCGGCCGGTTCGCGCCTCCGACACATCGATGCCCGCCGACGCCAGCCGCGTCCGCGTTGCGTCGATGTCGGCGACACGCCAACTCAAGCCCCAGAGCTTGTCCTTGTCCGCATTGGCGTCCGGCCGGTGCACGACTTCGACAATGAGATCGCCGCAGCGGAAGAACATCAGCCGGCCCCAATCCGGGTGCGACCGGTCCAGTGCCATGTCGAGCCCGAGCCGTGCACCGTAGAGTGCGGCTGCGCGCTCGGGATCCGCTGATGAGACCACGACATGATCCATCGCGATGATCGGGGCGTCGGCCGACGGGACCGAGCGCGGGCGCTCCTTTGCAATTTCAAGAAAAAACAACCGGACGCCGCGTGTGGCCCCGGTTGCCGCGCGGGTTCGTTTCCACGACAAGGTCGCGCCGGAGGCCGCATCGCGGCTTTCGGCGTCAATGATCGGCTCCGGCTTCAGCGCTAGTCGATCGAGCCTGCGATGCATTTTTGCGATGTCAGCGGTGCGAAAACAGATGCTAGCCAGGCCTTCGCCCTGCTCGGCAATGACCGCACGAATCCGGTCCGCGGTGACGCTAAAACCTTTCGGCGACATCAGCTCCAGCGTCACATTGTCAAGCGTGAACAGCACGCGATCGGCGCCATCGCCGGCGCTCTGCCACGCCGCTGCGCAGCCAAACAGCGTCTGGTAGGCCACGGCAGCGCCCCCGATATCGTTGACCAGAAGGACAACGTGATCGAGCCCGGTGATCACGGCAAAAGTCCCCGCGTACGGAAGATGGTGATCGCCCGTTTCGGCAGCATCAGGCGGTCGCGCTCGTCGATCGGAATCGACAGCTGATTGGCGATCACCGTCATGTCGAATATCGGACCGGAATAGACCGTCATTGCCACCCCCCTTATCTCTCAGGAACTCAGAACAGCCGTGCACGCTGGGATGGTCGTAGTCCGGCCAAATGCCTATCTCAAGCGATCACGGCGGTGACCTTGCGAATAATTTTAGCGAATCTCCCGCGATAACCAGTGCTAGTGTGGGGCGCCGCCGGGACCACCACCAGCGCATGACGGATGAATTTATGCAGGCCCTGTTCATCGGACAAACCTATATCGACGTTACCTTCATTACCGACCACCTGCCGACCGGCGATGAGAAGCATGTGGCAAAGGCCTATGCGGTGTCATTCGGCGGCAATGCGGTCACGGCCGCGTTCTGCTGTGCCAAGCTCGGCGTTGTGCCGGACCTGATCGCCACCGTCGCCAATGACTGGTTGGGGCGGATGTTTCAGGACATGAGCGCGAAATACGGAATTTCGATCCATCCACGCAAGGTCCATTCCTCGTCGCTGTCGTTCATCATGCCAAAGGACGGGAAACGGGCGATCGTCCGCTGCCGCGACGACGAGCATATCCATCCCTTCCCGCTTCTCAACCTCGGCGGCTGCCGCGCGCTGCATGTCGACGGTCACCAGCCGGATGCCGCGATCCACTATGCAAAGCTGTGCCGCGAGGCCGGCATCCTGACATCGCTCGATGGCGGCGGATTGCGCACCAATACACACGAGCTCTTGGAATTCATCGACGTCGCCATCGTCGCGGAGCGGTTGTGCGAGCAGATGGACCTGACGCCGGAAAAGATGCTGGATTATCTCAAGGGTCGCGGCTGCCGGGTCGGCGGCGTCACCATGGGAGAACGCGGCCTGCTCTGGTATGACGAGACCGGCGCCATTCGCGCGCTTCCGGCATTACCGATCCCGCGCGAACGCGTGCTCGATACCAACGGCGCCGGCGACGTTTTTCACGGCGCCTATATCTACTCCTACCTCAGCAACCCCGGCAAAAGCTGGCACGACCATTTCGATTTCGCGCGCGCGGCGTCGACCCACAAGATTCAGCGCCTCGGCAACGAGGCCGGACTGCCCGCGGTTGCCGATATCGAAGCCGTCAGGCGGGAGTTCGAAGTCCGGGCATAATCAGCTCTCTCGGGAATAAACCATGGGCCGCGTTTTCGTCGCCGGAGGCATCAACATGGATGTGGTGGCGACGGCCGCGCGGCATCCCCGCATCGGCGAGACCGTCGCCGGCAATGCGGTGCTTTACTTTCCCGGCGGCAAGGGTGCGAACCAGGCGGTCGCAGCGGCAAAGCTCGGCGCGTCGACCACACTGATCGGGCGCCTTGGCAAGGATGCCTTCGGCGATGAGCTGAAGGCATTCTTGGCGGCGCAGGGAGTAGACCTGAGCTTCGTGCAGCAAACATCCGAGGCTCATACCGGCACCGCCCTCATCACGATCGCCAATGCCGACAACACCATTGTCGTCATTCCTGGCGCCAATGCGCTGGTGAGTGCCGCCGATGTTTCAGGGGTCGCGTTCGCGAAGGGCGACATCGCGGTCAGCCAGTTCGAGATTCCGCTTGCCTCCATCAGCGCCTTTCTCAACCGCGCCCGTGCCGCCGGCGCAACGACGATCCTCAATCCGGCGCCCGCAATCGAAGTGGAACGCGACCTGCTCGATCTCGCCGACATTCTCGTTCTCAACGAAAGCGAGCTTGGCTTGTTGGCGAAGACCGAGCTTCGCGATACCGACGCTCCAGCGGTCTTCATCGAGGCGGCGCGATCGTTGCAAACCCGCAAAGAAAAGACCATCTGCGTGACATTGGGCAGGCGCGGCGCGCTTGCGCTTGTCGAGGGCAAAACGCTGATCATTCCGGGTCACACCGTCGAGGCCCTCGACACGACAGGCGCCGGCGATTGTTTTGTCGGCGCGGTCGCAGCGCAACTCGCGGGCGGCAAATCAATTCGCGACGCGCTGCACTACGCCAACGCCGCGGGGTCGATCTGCGTGCAACGAATGGGCGCTGCGCCCTCGATGCCGACGGCGGCGGAAGTGGAGGCCGTCTTGCGTCGTCCCCGCGAAAGCGGGGACCCATAGCCAGCGGCGTTTCTTGTAGCGAAGGCGTCCACCACTCTGCCCGAACCAGAGGCCGCGGGCGTATGGGTCCCGGCGTTCGCTTGCTTCGCTCGCTTGCCGGGAGGACAAGAGCTATTGCAGCATCCCGAAGGCGCGCGGCAGCCACAGCGTCAATTCAGGAATTAGCGTAATCGCGACCAGCGACATCAGGAGCGGAATCAGCCAGGGCAGGATCGCCATGGTGGTACGCTCGATCGACAGTTTTGCGATCCTGGCCAGCACGAACAGCACCATGCCGAGCGGCGGATGCAACAATCCGATCATCAGGTTGAGCGTCATCACCACGCCGAAATGAACGGGATGGATGCCGGCCTTGATAATAATCGGCATCAGCACCGGCACCAGAATGCTGATCGAGGCGATGGGCTCGAGGAAGCAGCCGACCACCAGCAGCAGCACGTTGATCAGCAAGAGGATGATGTACTTGTTGTTAGTGAGGTTCAGCAGCGCCTCGGCGCCCGCTTCGGTCAGCCGCGTCGTTGTCAGCACCCATCCGAACAGCGAGGCCGCGGCCACGATCAGAAGCACGCCCGCGGTGGTCTCGATGGTATCCATCGAGACCTTGTAGAATTGTTTCAACGACAGCGAGCGATACAGGAAAATGCCGAGGAGTAACGCCCAGGCGCAGGCCGCGATCGCGGCTTCGGTTGGCGTGAACCAGCCAAAGGTCATACCGCCGATGATGATGGCGGGTGTCAGCAGGGCCGGCAGAGCCGCGACAAAGGTGCGGCCGAGCGTGCTCCACCGAAACGCCTGATCGCGGCCCATGCCGTAACGGCGCGCGCAATAGGTCACGTATAGCATCATGAAAACGGTCATGACGGCGCCGGGAATGAAGCCGCCGAGGAACAGCGCGCCGATCGAGACATTGCCCATCATGCCGTAGATCACGAACGGCAGCGATGGCGGAATGATCGGACCGAGCGTGGCGGATGCCGCGGTGACGCCGACCGAGAATTCGGTGTCGTAGCCATGGTCCTGCATGGCCTTGATCTCGATGGTGCCGAGGCCGGCGGCATCCGCAATCGCGGTGCCCGACATGCCAGCAAAAATCACCGATCCGAAAATGTTGACATGCGCCAGGCCGCCGCGCATCCAGCCGCAGGTCGCCACCGCGAAATCGTAGATGCGGTTGGTGATGCCGGCGGAATTCATCAGGTTGCCGGCCAGAATGAAAAACGGCACCGCCAGCAGCGGAAAGCTGTCGAGCCCTCCCGCCATGCGGTGCAGGATCACGAAGTCCGGGATATGCGCGATGAAGTGGGTGTAGAGCAACGAGGAAAATGCCAGCGCGATGAACACCGGCACGCCGGCAAGCAGTACCGCGATAAAGACGAAAATCAGAACCGGCATCGCTCGACCCTGCTTTCAATCGACGGAGATTTGCTCGGTGACGTCAGGAGCGCGCCGCCAGCCTTCGCGCGCATGGCGCCAGACCACCTGGACCTGGCGTGCGAGCATCATTAAGCAGCCGAGGCCAATAACGCCGTAAACGATGCTCATCGGCAGTTCGAATACCGTCATGGTCTGGGCCTGCATGCGCTCGATGATCGTCACCGAGAAATAAGCGAGCAATGCCAGGAAACCGAGCGTGACGAAATCGACCAGCGCCAGCAGCGCGCTGCGCAGCGGGCCGGGTTTCATCAGGTTCGACAGCAGTTCTACCGCGATGTGAGATTTCTTGCGCGTCACCACAGCGCCGCCGATGAACGCCAGCGACATCAGGCCATAGCGCGCGATCTCCTCGGTCCAGGACAGGCTGTCGTTGAGGATGTAGCGGGTGAAGAATTGCAGGAAGACGATGAACGCCAGCGACCAGAACAGCGCAAACGCGATCCAATCCTCCGGGTGGTGCTCGATAACGACCTCTTCGTCCTTGGCGACGATCAGGTGAACGTCGTCCGGCGGAGCGACGGGTTTACGCTTGGTGTTCATGACGGAAAGCTTCCCATGTCGCAATACTGTCACTGTGGTCCCCGCGAAAGCGGGGACCCATAAACCACTGACGTCGATGGCGACAGATGGCGTCTGCCACACTGCCTGATGGAAACGGCACGGCGTCTGGGTCCCCGCTTTCGCGGGGACGACGCGTGGAAAAGCCTATTTCAGCGCCTGCAACTCGTCGTACTGGGCTTGGGTCCAGCCGGCACCCGCGGAAGCATCATTGTGCAGCGGGATCGCCGCCTTGCGGAAGGCCTCGCGGTCGGGCTCGACCACGGTCTTGCCGAGCTTCTTGAATTCCGCTGCGAGCACTTGCTCGGATGCCCGGATTTTGTCAGTCGCCTTGGACGCGGCCTCCTTGAGGACATCCTGGAACATCTTCTGTTCGTCCGGCGTCAGCTTCGACCAGACATGGCTGCCCAAAACCGTCACCAGCGATTCCGTGATGTGGCCGGTCAGGATGATATGGCTCTGAACTTCGTAAAATTTCTTGGCCATGATGGTCGGTAGCGGATTTTCCTGCCCGTCGACGGTGCCCTGCTGCAGCGCCAGGTAGACTTCCGCAAAAGCGATCGGCGTGGCATTGGCGCCGACGGACTTGGTGAACATCAGAAACAGCGGCGCCGGCGGCACCCGCAGCTTCATGCCCTTCATGTCCTCGGGCTTCATGATCATCTTGTTGGCGGTGACGTGACGCTGCCCGTAATAGGTGATCGCGACGATCTTGTGCTTGCTCTTGTCGTCGTAACCCTTGGCAAGATCGGCAAACAGCTTGCTCCCCCGGTAGGCTTTCCAGTGATCGAAGTCGCGCAGGATGAACGGCGCGCCGGTGATGCCGAGCGGCTTGTAGGTGGTGGCGACAAAATTGACGCCGGTGTAAATCAGATCGACGGTGCCGAGACCGAGCCCCTCGTTGATCTGGTTTTCGTTGCCGAGCTGCGAGGCCGGGAAAACCTGGATTTCGTACTTGCCGTTAGTGCGCTTCTTGATTTCGTCGGCCGCCCACAGCGCCTCGGTATGATAGGGCTCACCGATCTCGTAGACGTGCGCCCATTTCAGTTTGGTCTGAGCCGAAGCCGGGCCTGCGATTGCTGCTGCGATGATAAAAGCTGCTGATAAAGCCAGACGGCGCGTCCAGACGGGCATGATACCTCCCCCATGATTGCCTAGCGACCTCGTCGATGGGTCCTCACTCGATACCGTCGCCGATATGAACAGCGGAAGCAAGTGGTGGTGAAAGCAACTCAAGCCAGCGCCGCCTTCAGATCGAAGCCGGTATCCGCCGCCTGTTCCGGCTCGATCGACCGGTTCATGGCAAGGACACGGCGTCCGAACACATGGTCCGACGCCCGGTTGATGGACTCGATCCCCACCAACTGCCCGGATTTATAGCAGAATGCCGAAAATGATCTCTGGGCGCGATCGCCGCGCAGGGCGACGCGATCGTAGCCGGTGGTCAGGCCCGCGATCTGAAGCTTGTCGTCGCCCTGGTCGCTCCAGAACCAGGGCAAGCCGTCATAGGTCTTGGCATCGCCAGTCAACCGCGCCGCGACGCAGCGCGCGTGATCCGTGGCGTTCTGCACGGACTCCAGCCGCAGCGAGGCGCCGAAGCGCGGGCTTGCGAACAGCGCGCAGTCGCCGATCGCCGAGATGTTCGGATCCGGCGTCAGCAATTGCTCGTTGACGATGATGCCGGAGGCGACCGGCAGGCCGGCTTCCGCGGCCAGCTCGACATTGGGCAGCACGCCGACACCGACCACGACAAGGTCCGCCCCGACATGGCGGCCGTCGCTGAGACTGACGCCTGCCACCCTGCCACCGTCGCTCTCGATGCTGGTGGCCTGCACCCCGAGATGAATGCGGATGCCCGCCGCCGTGTGCCGTTCCTGAAAGAAGTCGGAGATTTCCTGGGTCACCGCCCGCGCCATCACGCGTGTTGCGAGTTCGACGACATCCACCTCGAGGCCCTTGGCCCGCGCGGTGGCGGCGAATTCCAGGCCGATGAACCCGGCGCCGATGACGACGACGCGCTGGCCTGACGCTATGCGCTGCCGCAACGCCTCGCTTTCGTCCAGGATTCGCAAGTAACGCACGTCCTCGAGATTGGCATTGGGCAGATCGAGCAGGCGGTTACGCGCGCCGGTGGCCAGCACCAGATGCCCATAGTCGAGCGAGGAGCCGGATGCGAGCGAAAGCCTGCGGGCAGCGCGGTCGATCGAAGCCGCGCGATCGGCAATCAACTCGATTTTCTGCTCGCGATAGAATTTGTCGGGGCGGAACATCAGGCTGTCCTGACGACCCTCGCCCTTGAGGTAGGCTTTGGACAAAGGCGGCCGTTGATAGGGCAGATGCGGCTCATCGTTGATCAGACAGATGCGCTCGGCAAAACCGTGCTGCCGCAGCGATGCCGCGACCTGGAAGCCCGCATGGCCGGCGCCGACGATCAGAACTGTTCCTTGAGCCATTCGGGTCGGACCGGCACAATGTGAAATGAGGGAAGATCGTTGGCATTTTGCAGACTTCGCCGGGATTGTCACCTCTCCCGTTCTGCTATTTAAATGCCAGGCAACGTTCTCTGCACCGGGGCTCTTTCAAATGTCGACGCCCGATCACGACACCGCTTCCGTTCCCGGCGATCCCGCGCTACTCAGGATCGAAGGCGCGATCGCGACCATCACGCTCAATCGCCCGGCCGCCTTCAACTCGATCAACCTTTCGATCGCAAAAAAGCTCGCACAGCTCGGCGCCGAAGTCGAGGCAAACGACGACATCCGTGTGCTTGTGATCGAAGGCGAAGGCCGCGCGTTCTCTGCCGGCGGCGATCTGCAAACCATCGGCGCGGCCGCCGAGGCCGACAACATCGCACCGGTGGTCGGCGAATTGCTCGAGCATTATCACGCATTCATCGAGACCGTGCGGCGGATGCCGAAGATCGTCGTGTCCAGCGTTCACGGATCGGCGGCCGGCGCAGGCATGGGCCTGGCCTTCGTCACCGATCTCTGCATCGCCGCCGAAGACGCCCGCTTCACGCCGGCTTATGCCAAGATCGGCGTATCGCCGGACGGCGGCAGCACGGTCGGTATGGTCGGCACCGTCGGGGTCCGCCGCGCGCTGCAGATATTTCTTGCCGAGGACAGCTTTTCCGCGCAGCAGGCCTATGATTGGGGCCTGGTCGCCAAGCTGGTTCCGGCGGCAGAATTGAAGGCGGCGACGAAAAAATTCGCCGAGCGGCTGGCACAGAATCCCCCGGCCGCCATCGGCGCCACCAAGTCGCTGGTCTATCAGGCCGCGCTGACCCCGACCCGGCAGCAACTTGATGCCGAAGAAGAGAAGATCATCGACTGCATGCACACGGATGAATTCCGCGTGGCGGTGAAGAAGTTCACGAGCAA
>DASSGM010000299.1:0-7045 GCA_035693465.1 Bradyrhizobium sp.
TGTATCGGGCAAAAAGCTGGAGCGGCTATCTAAAGCAACAACAAACATTGGTGGTTATGGGTCCCCGCTTTCGCGGGGACGACGAGGAAGCGGCAAACCCTACCCCGCAGCCGCAAAACTGTCCGCGCGCGCCATCGCCCAGCCGTCGCGAAAGCGCGGATCGCTGGTGCCGTCGATCAGTTCGCCCGGGCGCAGCGATGGATAAAGCTTCGCAAATGACAGCACCTCGGTGCTGGACGATCGCTTCGAGAAATGGATCGGGCGCAATTGTTGCGGATGCTCGAGGCCCGCGGCGGCGAGCAGCTCGGCCAGCGCATGCAAGGTGGCATGATGATAGTTGTAGACCCGTTCGATCTTGTGCGGCACCACCAGCGCGCGAGCGCGGGTCGGATCCTGCGTGGTCACGCCGGTCGGACACCGATCGGTATGGCAGGAGAGCGACTGGATGCAGCCCAGCGAAAACATGAAGCCGCGCGCCGAATTGCACCAGTCGGCGCCGATCGCCATGGCGCGCGCCATGTCGAAGGCGGTGGCGATCTTTCCCGCCGCGCCGATGCGAATGCGATCGCGCGCATTGATGCCGATCAGCGCGTTATGGACGAAATTGACGCCCTCGCGCATCGGCATGCCCAGATGGTCCATGAATTCCAGTGGCGCCGCGCCGGTGCCGCCTTCGTTGCCGTCGACCACGATGAAATCGGGATAGATTCCGGTCTGCAGCATCGCCTTGCAGATCGCTAGAAATTCCCAGGGATGGCCGATGCAAAGCTTGAATCCGGCCGGCTTGCCGCCGGACAGCCGCCGCATCTCGCCGATGAAGGCCATCATTTCCAGCGGCGTCGAAAATGCCCGGTGGGTCGCCGGCGAAATGCAGTCCTCGCCCATGGCGACGCCTCTGATTTTGGAAATCTCCTCGGAGACCTTGGCGGCCGGAAGCACGCCGCCATGTCCGGGCTTGGCGCCCTGGCTGATCTTGAGTTCGACCATCTTGACCTGATCGTCGTTGGCGATGCGCGCGAATTCTTCCGGGTTGAACCTGCCATCGCGATGGCGGCAACCGAAATATCCGGACCCGATCTCCCAAATAAGATCGCCGCCGTTCTCGCGATGATAGGGACTGACACCGCCCTCGCCGGTGTCATGCGCGAAGCCGCCCTTTTTGGCGCCGGCGTTCAGCGCGCGCACCGCGTTCGGACTAAGCGCGCCAAAGCTCATCGCCGAGATATTGAACACCGACGCCGAATACGGCTTGCTGCAATCGGGACCACCGATGGTAACGCGAAATTGCTCGACGGCGCGGGCCTTCGGCGCCACTGAATGATGCATCCATTCATAACCGTCGCGATAGACATCCTCCTGGGTGCCGAACGGCCGCTTGTCGAGCACCATCTTCGCCCGCTGATAGACTAGCGCGCGGGTGTCGCGGCTGAACGGCATGCCGTCCTTTTCGCTCTCGAAGAAATACTGCCGCATCTCCGGCCGAATCTCTTCCAGCAGGAACCGGATGTGGGCCGCTATCGGATAGTTTCTCAGCACCGCGTGATTTGGCTGCAAGAGGTCGCGAATGCCGAGAAGCGTGAGGCCGCCGAAGATCAGAGCCGGTATCAAGACCACTTCCCAGGCCTTGGGATTGTGATCGAGAATCCCGACGCCGAGCAGCAAGGCCGTGACGACCGCGCAAATCGTCAGAACGATGTAGCGCGGCGAGAACGGAAGCATCAACGTTTCCATGGCACCCCTCAGGCAGATTCTGCCCTTTTATTATTCTTGTCGGCCGCAGCCTCATCCAACTATCGAAACCATACTGCCACGATATCTCGCCTGCAGGTCATGTCGATGACGGCGGCAAGCTAGCCAATCCGGTGGCGGAGAATCAATCTGTTCGATGACCGGGGATATCGCCGCCACCGGTTATTGTTGCGGTGCAACCTAACTGGTCTGATCTCGGATGCCTGTTTCTTCAGTGAGGGGAGGCGTTGGTGGCGCGGTGCTGCAATCGAGCGCTGACGAAAAGCTCACGCGAGGTTCGGCTGCGGTTATAAGAACCGACAAGCGGGCCGCAGCATCAACATTGGTTGTAGGGATACCATCGTCGTTCGGGCGCGCTAGCCGATCATCTTGACGTCGTCCGGGCGAACGCCGGCACCTCCTTAACGTCGTCCCCGCGAAAGCGGGGACCCATAACCACCAGCATGTATTGTTGCGCCGGGCCGCGGCCCCAGCCGTAGCAACAGATACAGTGGTGTGTCGTCCCGGATCGCGCTCGCCGAGCCTGTCATCGGGTGCGCGTTCGCGCGACCCGTAGCCTCGCTTGTCCGGGACGACGGGGAGTTCAGCGTTCGACGAACGCTTTCTCGATCACGAAATGACCGGGCTCGCTGTGATTGCCTTCGGCAAAACCGCGCGCTTCGAACATCTGGCGCAGCTCTTCCAGCATGGCCGGGCTGCCGCACATCATGATCCGATCGGTCGCGATATCGAGCGGCGACTGACCGATATCGTCGAACAACTGCCTCGAGGTGATCAGGTCGGTGATGCGGCCGCGGTTGCGGAACGGCTCGCGGGTAACGGTCGGATAGTACACCAGCTTTTCGGTCAGCAGCGGGCCGAACAGTTCGTCGTCCCGCAACTTCGCCACCAGCTCCTCGCCATAAGCCAGTTCGGAGACCTGCCGGCAGCCGTGAACGAGGACGATGGTTTCAAATCGCTCGTACACTTCCGGGTCCTTGATCAGGCTGGCGAACGGCGCCAGGCCCGTTCCGGTCGAGAGCAGCAGCAGGCGGTTGCCGGGGATCAGATTGTCGGCAATCAGCGTGCCGGTGGCCTTGCGCCCGACCAGGATGGTGTCGCCCTCCTTGATCTTTTGCAGCCGCGATGTCAGCGGTCCGTCGGAGACCTTGATGCTGAAGAATTCAAGTTCATCCTCGTGATTGGCGCTCGCCATGCTGTAGGCGCGCAGCAGCGGACGGCCATCGACCTCGAGCCCGATCATCGCGAACTGGCCGTTCTGGAATCGAAAGCCGGAATTGCGGGTAGCCCTGAAGCTGAACAGCGTATCGGTCCAGTGCCGGACAGAAAGAACTTTCTCTCGATGGAATGCACTCATGTGTTTTGTTTTTCCGGTTGCCTGACAGTAGAACGATCGGGTTCTGCGGCTCGCGAAGCGGCGAAAACCCCTGCGACGATGGAGGATTTAGCGGCTGAAATACCGTGATGTTAGACATAGTCAATAAGGGCGGAGGTTCAATTGAGAGCCCAAAAAACCGCCGGTTTTGCCGCCAAAAAAGATCTTTGCTGTTTGTCGGTGCTTCGGAGCAATTAACTTGCCGAAATTCGCCGGCATCGAGCAGTTAATTGCCGCGGCCCGATAAAAATTTCGTTAGAGATATTTGATCAAAAACCGAATGCCAGATCGCCGGATATTGCATGCGAACCCTTAGCGATTTTCGATCGGGAAAACCGGGCTCCTATCCGGACCAATCGGTCTACGCCGAATTCGCCTGCGCCGAATTCGGCCTGTCGTTTCAGGATATCGACGGCGGAACGGGACTTCTGTTCAGGGTCGCGTCGAAGACCAGGGACGTTCGTTTCGGAGCCGGACGATGTTCATGGTATCCGCAAAACAATGCCACCGCTGCAACGCTGGCATCGGACAAGTATTTTACCAATTGTGTCCTGGAGGATGTCGCTATTGCGACCCTGGGCGGCGAATATTTCTTCCTGCATCAACGGCGCCGCAGCCAGCGCGCCCCGGGTCACGAGCGCGAAGACGCGTTCGCATATCTGAGCGGGCTCGGCGGCACTGCCTTCGCCAAACCGCTGCTGGGATCGCGCGGCGATTTTGCCCAGATTATTCGCGGCGAAGCGCTGCTGGCCGAATACCTGGACGAGGTTGCGCAATACTACGATTCGATATTGATCCAGCCGATTGCAACAGGAAACGAATACCGGATCTTACTGCTCGACGACGAGATCGTGTATTGCGCCAGAAAATATCCGCCGTTTGTATCAGGCGATGGCGTGCGCTCGATTGGCGAGCTGTTGATCGCGCATAATGAAGCGTTGCGCTCGCGCGGCCTTTCGCCGGTTTCCGCCGGTCCCGAGGCCGCGCTCGACATGGTGCTGCCCAAGGGCGAGCGCTGGGAGATTCCCGGGCGAATGAATCTGAGCGCCGGCGGAACCATGGTGCTTGAAGCTTCTCCCTCCGATGCCGCGCGCACACTGGCGAGGAAGGCCACGACGGCGCTCGGGCTTCGCGTCGCCGCCGTGGACATGTTTACCGAGCTCGGCGGAGAAGCGGATGCGATGGCGGTCATTGAAGTGAACGCCAACCCCTCGATCCGGCTGCTGGAAGAATCCGGTCGCAGCGACCTGATCCTGAAAATCTGGCGCCATACATTTTCGGCGATTGGGCTAATTTAGTGTTTGATCTTCCAAAATACGGTGACGGGGTTTGCCTGGCACGGATGGCAGACCTGCTCGACGCTCTCGCGGTGGACCGGGCCAGGCTGTCGCGTATTTCGGTTGTGGTAACGGGGTCCAACGGCAAAGGCTCTACCGCCGCGTTCTGCGCCGCCATCGCCCGCGCCTGCGGCTTGCGAACCGGTCTGTTCACCTCGCCGCATCTGTTTCGATTGAACGAACGGGTTCGGGTCGACGGCGCCGATATCGGCGATGACGACCTGGCGCGGCTGAAGTTGCGGATTGACGCGGCACTCGCCGAAATCTCGCGGCTGAGAGGCGAAAAATTCGGAGCCTTCGAGGCGCTGTTCGCGCTGGCCTGCCTGTATTTTCAGGAGCGGAATTGCGGTTTCGCGGTGTTCGAGGCCGGCATCGGCGGCCGCTACGATCCGGTGCGCCTGGTCGGCGCGCAACTGACCGGCGTCACGTCTGTCGATTACGAGCATGTCGAACTGCTCGGCCATTCGCTGCAATTGATCGCTTCCGACAAGAGCGATGCCTGCGCATCCGGCGGCACCATCGTCTATGGCGAGAATTGCCGAAAGTTGAGGCCGCATCTGATCGAATATAATCGCAATCGCGCGATCGCGTCGCGCTTTGTCCGCGGCGAGATCGGGGTATCGGGCGAAACCCTCTCGGCGACCGGACAGCGGTTCGACTTCCAGTTCGGAGCTCACGAATTTCGATCGCTCGAAATGAGCTTGCTCGGCAGCTTTCAATTCAACAATGCCGCGATCGCGGTTGCTCTGTTCCTGCTCTGGCTGGGGCATGCGCAACCCGGAGAAGATCCCGACAAGATCCAATCCGCCGTGCGGGCGGGCCTTCGCGAGGCGCGCTGGCCGGGCCGCCTCGAGCTTATCAAACAACACCCGCTCACCGTGATCGATGTCGGCCACACTCCCGACGGCATTCGGCAATCGCTGGCAAGCCTCAAGGCGATCTATGGCGCGGAGAACTGGATTCTCGTGACCGGGGTTTCCTTCGACAAGAATGCCGAGGAGATCGTCGCCGCGCTGGCGCCGTCGTTCGACACCGTCATATGCACCTCGGCGCATCACAAGGGTGCGGACGCCAAGACCGTCGCCGCCGCGGTGAGGAGAGCCAATCCGGAAGCAAATCTTCACATCGCCGCAACGATTGAGGAGGCCGTTGAGGCCAGCACCGCGCTCGCGCGGTCGCTGCGTCGGAGAATTTACGTCGCCGGCGGTTTATTCCTCGCCGTCGAGTACGCCGTCGTCGCCGGCGGCGGTCGCGCGCAGGGTTTGAGGTTTTTCTGACGAAGCCTCACAGCGCCGCACCTCATCCTGAGGAGCGGCCTCTTGGCCGCGTCTCGAAGGATGGGCCTCATGGTTCGAGACGGCGCAAGGGCGCCTCCTCACCATGAGGATAGAAATCGTGCCAGCCTAGTTGCTCGCCCCCTCGTTATCGTTGAGCGCCTTGAATGCCTCTTCGAGCTGCGGCGAGATCGCGACGTTGAGCTTCTCGCCGGTCGGCAGCCGCGAGACGAACCATTTGTTGTAGAGCGGAATCAGATCACGATTCGAGCCAAGCTTGCGGAAGGTGCGTTCCACCACGGCGGCGAGTTGCGGCTCACCCTTGCGGAACATTATGCCGTAGGGATCGTAGGACAGATATTCGCCGGTGACGCGAAACTTGTCCTGCGCCTTGTGCCGCGCGATCAGGCCGTAAAGGAGAATGTCGTCGGTCGCGAACGCATCGGCCTTGCCTTCCGCCAGCATCTGATAGGATTGCTCGTGATCGGGCGAGGCAATGATATTGAGGCCAAGCGCAAATTTCTTGTCGACGGCATGCATCGCCTGCTCGTTGGTGGTGCCCTTTGTCACCACCACCGTCTTGCCCTTCAAATCGGCCGCTCCCGACACGCTGGAGGCCTTTGGCACCATCAGCTTGGTGCCGGCCACGAATATCAGCGGCGAGAATGCTACCTGTTTGCTACGCTCCGAATTGGCGGTGGTCGATCCGCATTCGAGGTCGATCTTGTTCTGCACCACCGCCGGAATGCGGTCGTCGGATGTGACCTTGACGTATTCGATCTTCAGGTTGGCATCGTCGACCTCGACACCGATCTCATCGACGATCGCCTCGCAGAGCTCCAGGCTGTAGCCGATCGGCCGGTTCGCCTGGTCGAGAAACGAAAACGGCGGCGAGCTTTCGCGATAGCCCAGGCGCACCACATGCGCCCCCTTGATATTGGCAAGCGTCGGGCTCAGCCCTTCGCTGCCGCCGGTCTGGGCGCCAGCGGCCGTGGTCAGCAAAACCAACGCGGCCGCAAGGGTCGCCACCGGCACGTACCTCGTGGGAGGATAGCCCATGACTCGCCTCCTGCTATGCGTGGCCGGTCTGCATTCCCGGCACCTCGCCGGGGATCATGTCCGGCGGCACGACGTCGTCGGGGCCGAGCGCGTGCTCGGGCGCGAGTTCGCCCTCCCACTTCGCCACCACCGCGGTCGCCAGCGAGTTGCCGATCACATTGGTGGCGCTGCGTCCCATGTCGAGGAACGTATCGATGCCCATGATCATCAATAGCCCCGCCTCGGGAATGCCGAACTGGCTCAGCGTCGAG
>DASSGM010000300.1:0-3667 GCA_035693465.1 Bradyrhizobium sp.
GAACGCGTCACGCAGACCGTGATGGTGCCGGCGATGTATAACCTTTGCCTGCTGCAGGCGGATTTCGACTCCTACGATCTCTCGGCGTGGCGGATCGGAGGATACGGCGGCGCGCCGATGCCGGTCGCGACCATTGAAAAACTGGCTGCCAAGATTCCCGGCTTGAGGCTGATCAACGCCTATGGTTCGACCGAGACCACATCGCCTTCGACCATCATGCCTCCCGAATTGACAGCCGCGCATCTCGATAGCGTCGGCTTGCCCTGTCCCGGCGCGCATATCATCGTGATGGATGAGGGCGGCCGTGAGCTGCCGCGCGGCGAGATCGGCGAGATCTGGATTCACAGCGGTTCGGTCATCAGGGGTTACTGGAACAATCCGGAGGCGACGGCGGAAAGCTTCACCGCCGGCTTCTGGCACTCCGGGGATCTCGGTTCGATCGACGCGGAGAATTTCGTGCGGGTATTCGATCGCAAGAAGGACATGATCAACCGCGGCGGGCTGAAGATCTATTCCGCCGAGGTCGAATCCGTGCTTGCCGGTCATCCCGGCATCGTCGAGAGCGCCATCATGGCAAAGCCCTGTCCAGTGCTGGGCGAGCGCGTGCATGCGGTGATCGTGATCCGTGATGACAGCGTCAGCGCCGAGGCGCTGCGCTCCTGGTGCGCCGAGCGCCTCTCGGACTACAAGGTGCCGGAGACGATCGACCTGACGCTGGAGCCGCTGCCGCGCAATGCCAATGGCAAGGTCATGAAGCGGCAGCTGCGCGAGGCGTGGATGGCGATGCAATCATAGCGTTGCCGGAGCAGGATTGGATTCGCGTTGGATCGGCCCAGTTATCGGCACCTTCGGCGTTAACGCCTTGAAGCCGCCAGTTTTGCCTTGCCGTCGCCATATCGCTAGGGTATCGCCGCCGCCACATGGGGTCAGGGATGTGGCGGGCTTTTGGATTTGGCCCGGTCCAGCGGGGATGGGATAGCCTTAAGTGTCTGAAATATTTGATGAAGTAGACGAAGAGGTACGTCGGGAGCGGCTCAAAAAGCTGTGGGACGAGTATTCGATCTACATCATTGCCGGGGCGCTGTTGATCATCGCCGCTGTGGGCGGCTGGCGTGGCTATCAGTACCTCGAAGCAAAGAAGGCGGCGGAAGCGGGGGCTGCTTTCGACAAGGCCGTCGAACTCTCCGAGCAGAACAAGCATGCCGAGTCCGAAGCGGCCTTCAACGACCTGGCCGCCAAGGCGCCGTCGGGATATCGCACGCTGGCGCGGCTGCGCGCTGCGGCCGAAGTCGCCAATCGCGATCCGCAAGGGGCGGCGAAATTGTATGACGACATTGCTGCCGACCGCAGCGTCGGTGCGACCGAGCGGGATCTTGCCAGAGTCCGCGCGGCCGGATTGTTGCTGGAGACCACGAGCTATCCGAGCATGCTGCAGCGCCTTGAGCCCGCTACCGCGCCGGGGGCGACCTTTCGCCATACCGCGCGCGAATTGCTGGCGCTGTCTGCCTGGCGCGCCAACGATATGGCAACGACGCGGCAATGGCTGGATCTGATTGCCAACGACGGCGAGACGCCGCCAAGCTTGCGCTCGCGTGCCGAGGCGCTGCAGGGGTTGCTTCCGCCGGTCGCCAAAAGCTGACGGCAGGAAACAGAGGTGAGTGAGAAATCGACCATGCGCCGCCGCTCGCAACGTCTGATCGCCGCTGCTGTCGTCATCGCGCTGTCCGGCGCGCTCGCCGGCTGCACCGGCGGCATGAGCAGCTTCGATCCGAGCGATCTGCTCGATTGGCTCGACACCAAGAAAAAGCTGCCGGGCGAACGCAAGCCGGTATTCCCCGAAGGCGTGCCGGGCCTCGATCAGGGCGTGCCGAAGAACCTGTACAAGGGCTCCGCACAAGAGCAGATCGATCAGCAGAACGCCCAGGCTGCGGCGGCGGCCGCCGCCGCAGCAGCTCCGCCTCCCGAGGAGCCGAAATCGAAGCACACGAAATCCAAGGCCAAGAGCAAGCAGGCAGCCACCGCCGCCACAGCGCCTGCGGAGGAACCTGCAGCCGCGCCGGACCCTAACGCCGCCGCGGCGGAGGAAGAGGGCAGTACCGCCGCGGCGCCGCCGCCTCCCAAGCCAAAGAAGATCGTTCGCCGCCGCACCACCGCGCCACCGCCTGATCAACCGGCGTCATCGCCGCAGCCCGCGCAGCAATCCGCGGCGCCACCACCATTCCCGGCACCGCTGCCAAGCGGAAGCTTCACGCGCTGATTTCTAATCCTCATTTCATTGACAGGCGCCAGAGCGCACTTTCCGGCAACGTGGTATCCGGTTTGCCGCAAGAAAATGCGCTAATGTCGGCGCCGGGATCCCTTATGCCCTTCACGATTGCCATCATCGGCCGGCCCAATGTCGGAAAATCGACGCTGTTCAACCGGCTGGTCGGGCAGAAGCTTGCGCTGGTGGATGACGAACCCGGCGTCACACGCGACCGCCGTGAAGGCGAGGGGCGTCTTGGCGATCTCGAATTTACCGTCATCGACACGGCGGGTCTCGACGAGGGCGTCAAGGGCTCGCTGACCGCGCGGATGCAGCAGCAGACCGAAACCGCAATCGGCCTCGCCGACGCCCTGATGTTCGTGGTCGATGCGCGTGCCGGCCTGACGCCGAACGATCGCGCCTTTGCCGATTTGGCGCGCCGCGCCAACAAGCCGGTGATCCTGATTGCCAACAAGAGCGAGGGCAAACAGGGCGATGCCGGTGCGATGGAAGCTTACGCACTGGGCCTCGGCGAGCCGATCCGGATTTCGGCCGAGCACGGCGAGGGGCTGAGCGATCTCTACGACGCGCTGCGCGCATTGATGCCGGAGCCCGTCGGGGCGGAGCAAGAGTTCGAGGACGACGACGTCATCGGGCAGGATGAGGACATTGCAACACGGCCGATCCGGGTGGCCATTGTCGGCCGCCCCAATGCCGGCAAGTCCACGCTGATCAATCACCTGCTCGGCGAGGAGCGTCTGTTGACCAGCGCCGAGGCCGGCACCACCCGCGATTCCATTTCCGTCGAGATCAACTGGAAGGGCCGGGATTTTCGCGTGTTCGACACTGCCGGACTTCGACGCCGCTCGCGGATCGAGGAAAAGCTGGAAAAGCTCTCGGTGGCCGACGCGCTGCGCGCAGTGCGCTTCGCCGAAGTCGTGGTGCTGGTGATGGATGCGCAGAACAAGTTCGAGGAGCAGGATCTGCGCATCGCCGACCTGATCGAGCGCGAGGGCCGCGCGCTGGTGATCGCGGTCAACAAATGGGATTTGATGGGACGGCAGCCGGGGCTGATATCGGCGTTGCGTAGTGAAGCCGACCATTTGCTGCCGCAGGTCAAGGGCGTGCCCATCGTCGCGGTATCCGGGCTGATGGGCGAAGGTATCGATCGCTTGATGAGTGGGGTCGAACAGGCTTACGCGGTATGGAACAAGCGGGTGCCGACCGCTTCTCTCAATCGCTGGTTTGAACAGGCGGTCGATGCCAATCCGCCGCCCGCAGTGTCGGGCCGGCGGCTGAAATTGAACTACATTACGCAGGCCAAGGCGCGGCCGCCGAGTTTTGTGTTGTTCTGCTCGCGCGCCGACGCGGTGCCGCAGTCCTACCTCCGCTACCTCACCAACTCCTTGCGGGAATATTTCG
>DASSGM010000301.1:0-5388 GCA_035693465.1 Bradyrhizobium sp.
GGCGGTTTACCCCGTTTAGGGGGAATCATGAACTCGGTTGATACGACCGCCAAGGCAAAGACCGGTATTGCGGGGCTGGATACTATCCTGTCGGGCGGGTTGTCGCGCGGGCACGTGTTCCTGGTGGAGGGTGCCCCGGGCACCGGCAAGACAACCGTTGCGCTGCAGTTCTTGCTCGAAGGCGCGCGGGCCGGAGAAAAATGTCTCTATATCACGCTGTCGGAAACCGAGCGTGAGTTGCGCGAAGGCGCGGCTTCCCATGGCTGGTCGCTGGATGACAATGTCAAAGTCTTTGAGCTGTTGCCGCCGGAAAGCCTGCTCGATGCCGACCAGCAGCAAAGCCTGCTCTATTCGTCCGACCTCGAGCTTGGCGAGACCACCAAGCAGATTTTCGAAACGGTAGAGCGCGCGCGGCCGAGCCGGGTGGTTCTCGACAGTCTGTCCGAGATCAGGCTGCTGGCGCAAAGCTCGCTGCGCTACCGGCGGCAAATCCTGGCGATCAAACACTATTTCGCGAAATTCAATACCACCGTTTTGCTGCTCGACGACCTCACCGCGGAATCCGCCGACAGGACCGTGCACAGCATCGCCCATGGCGTGCTCTGCCTCGAAGAACTCGCTCCAACCTACGGCGCGGAACGGCGGCGGGTGCGCGTCGTCAAATATCGCGGCGTAAAATTCCGCGGCGGCTATCACGATGCAACCATCGTAACCGGCGGCGTGAATGTATTTCCGCGGCTGGTGGCCTCCGAATTTCGCAGCAATTTCTCACGCAGCAAGCTATCGAGCGGCATCGCCGAGCTCGACCGGCTTTTGGGCGGCGGCGTCGACGGGGGCTCAAGCACGCTCATTCTCGGTCCCGCCGGTACCGGCAAGTCGCTGGTCGCGATCGTGTTTGCGGTCGCCGCGATCAGGCGGGGCGAGAAAGCGGCGTTGTTCGTGTTCGATGAAGAACTCGGTCTGTTGCTCTCGCGCATGAAGGGGCTCGGCATCGACCTCGAACAGATGCAGCGCGACGGCAAGCTTTTCATCGAACAGGTCGATGCCGCCGAATTGTCGCCGGGCGAATTTGCCCATCGGGTGCTTAAACGGGTCGACGACGACCAGATCAAGACGGTGGTGATCGACAGCCTCAACGGCTATCAGGCGGCGATGCCCGAGGAGAATTCGCTGATCCTGCACATCCATGAATTGCTGCAATATCTCAATCGCCGCGGCGCGGCGACCTTCATGACAGTGGCGCAGCACGGCCTGGTTGGCGACATGAAGGCGCCGATCGACGTCACTTATCTCGCCGACACCGTGATCCTGCTGCGCTATTTCGAGGCGCTGGGCGCGGTGCGGCGGGCGATGTCGATCATCAAGAAACGCACCGGCACGCATGAATCGACCATTCGCGAATTCCGCATTGGTGATCGCGGGCTCACCATCGGCGAACCGCTTGACAGTTTTCAGGGCATATTGCGGGGCGTTCCGGTCTATATCGGCGAGGGCCGGCCGCTGCTGCAGGAGCCAGGTGCGTGAGACCGGGCGCATCGTCCGAACGAGCCGTCATTCTTGCCCCGACGGGACGCGACGCATCGGTTGCCGCGGCGCTGATCAAGGAGGCGGGTTATTACGCCAACATCTGCAGTGATCTCGCAGCGCTGCTGCGCGAGGTCGAAGCGGGCGCCGGTCTCGCGGTGATCGCGGACGAGGCGATCAAGACCGCGGATTTGCGGGGCCTGATGCGTTGGCTGAACGATCAGCCGGCATGGTCGGATTTTCCCTTCGTGCTGTTGACGCGTCAGGGCGGCGGCCCCGAACGCAATCCGGATGCAGTGCGCCTCGGGCAGGTACTGGGCAATGTCACCTTTATCGAGCGTCCGTTCCATCCCACGACGCTGGTGAGCGTGGTCGGCTCCGCAGTCCGAGGCCGGCGCCGCCAGTACCAGACCCGCGCCATCCTTGCGGATCTTACCGAAAGCCAAGGTCTGCTGCAGACCGCGCTCGACGGTGGCCATCTCGGGACGCTCGAATTGCATCTTCCGGGGTTCGAGCTCGATGCCTCCGACACCTGCAGGGCGTTTTTCGGACGCAAGCCGGGCGAGCCCTTTTCCTATCAGGATTTGCTGGCGGCGGTTCATCCCGATGATCGGGCGAGACGTCTCGAGGTGCTTGATCTGGCCATCGCAACCGGCAGCGACTACAACATCGAATACCGCAATATCTGGCCCGACGGATCGCAGCATTGGGTCGAGGTCCGCGCGCGGCCGGTTCGCAGGCCCGATGGCAGTCTCAAATCGCTGGTCGGCGTTTCATCCGATATCACCGCGCGCAAGGTCGCCGAAATCGACCGCGAGACCTTGCTGGCGCAGCTGGCGGCCGAACGCACCGCGCTGGCCGAGCTGACGGCCACGCTCGAACAACGCGTCGAACAGCGCACCGCCGATTTGATGAAGGAAGTCGCCGCGCGCGAAAAAGCCCAGGAGCAATTGCGGCAGGCGCAGAAAATGGAGACCATCGGCCAGCTCACCGGCGGCGTCGCGCATGATTTCAACAATCTATTGATGGCGGTGATGGGCAATCTCGATCTCTTGCGCAAGCGTCTGCCTGACGATCCGCGCCTGCGGCGGTTGATCGACGGCGCAATGCAGGGCGCCGAGCGTGGCGCGACGCTGACGCAACGCCTTCTAGCGTTCGCGCGGCAACAGGATCTGAAAGCGGTGCCGGTCGATTTGCGCGCCCTGCTGCAGGGCATGATCGACCTTCTGCAACGATCGCTGGGGCCGCGCGTCGCGCTGCGGCTCGACATTCCGGAAGGGTTGCCGCCGGCGCGCGTCGATGCCAACCAGCTCGAACTCGCGGTTCTCAATCTCGCGATCAACGCCAGGGACGCGATGCCGGACGGCGGCTCGATCGATATCAGGTTGGCTGAATATCAGGTGCGCAGCGACCCGGCGCTGAACGTCGGGCGCTACCTGAAGCTGTCCGTCATCGATACCGGGACAGGCATGCCGCCGGAGATATTGAAGCGGGCGATCGAACCGTTCTTCTCCTCGAAGCCGCTCGGCAAAGGCACCGGCCTCGGCCTGTCGATGGTGCATGGCATAGCCGTGCAACTCGGCGGTGCGCTGCAGCTCTCGAGCACGGTGGGCAAGGGCACCACCGCGACGTTGCTGCTTCCGGTCGCTAACGCCGAGCCGGAAACCGAAAGCCCCGCGAATGCCGCGCAAAAGGCTCACCGATCCGCGGTGATATTGTTTGTCGACGACGATCCATTGATCGCGATGTCGACTACGGAAATGCTGGAGGATCTGGGCCACCGGGTGATCGGCGCCAGTTCCGCCCTGCATGCGCTTGACATCCTCAGAAGCGAGCAGCAGATCGACCTGATGGTGACGGATCACGTTATGCCCGGCATGACCGGCGTCGAATTGGCGGCGGCCTCGCGCAAGGTGCGGCCGTCGCTGCCGATCCTGCTTGCCACCGGTTATGCTGAACTGCCCGAGGGCGCCCAGCACGATCTGCCGCGGCTGGCGAAGCCGTATCATCAGGACGAGTTGCGCGACCGGCTCGCGCAATTGCTGCGGTGAACGGCATGACATCCGGGGACGATCTGAAATTGCCGAACCTCGAGCCGAACGCCACCTGCGGCTTTGTGCGCGGCGATGCACACATCCGATCCGCCCGCTTAATGCTCGGTTAACCAATCTCGCGCCAACTATCCCCTCGTTAAGGCCCTTCACCGCGAGAGCGGCGGGCCGCGCGAGAAACCGCCGTTCCCAAGAGCATGATCCGGGCCCGAAGGGCCGCGCTAGCGCAAGTGGAGAGCGGTTTTTCCGAAAAGGTCATGCTCAAACAAGGAGATAAGATCATGATCCGATCGAACCTGATCGGATCATGATCCAGGGCCCGCGGCAGGTTCCTGCCCCTGAAATTCGGCCCGTTGCCTTAATTAGCGCCCAGTTCTCGGGAAAGTGATCGTTGTTGGTGGAAGGGTAGGGAGTACGGCTTGACCAGAGCAATGACCATCATCGCGCTGACGTGTTTTTTGGTCGTCGGCGCGGCCGCCACCAGCATTCTCGTCCGCGATAGCGTGCCGGCGGCCGGCGTGGAAATGGCTTCCCCGGTCGACAAGACCCCGGTCTCGAACAAGCAAAGCAAGAAGGACAGGCTGGCGGTCGCGGCCCTTGCGCTGGCAGCGTTCGAACCGCCACAGCAGACGGCCAGCCTGAGCGAGCCGCTGCGGCAGGCCTATGCGGCCGCCGCGCCCGGCGATATCGAGGTGCCGAAGATCACGGCGCCCGCCGCGATGGCGCCTGCGCCGGCGGCGCCGCCCAAGCCGAAAGTCGCCAACAAGCCGCCGCCGCAAAAATCCTACGCGCTGCTCAGCGACATGCAGATCGCGAGCATCAAGCAGCGGCTCAGGCTTTCTTCCGATCAGGAATACTATTGGCCCGCGGTGGAGCGCGCGCTGCGCGCGGTGGCCCGCAAGATTCATGCAACGCGCAAGGCCGATCCGAATACGACCGGCGCGCCGATCGATCCGGAAGCCGCCGAAGTCCAGCAGCTCAAATCGGCCGCGATGCCCCTGCTGTTTCAGTTGCGCGAAGATCAAAAGGAAGAAGTGCGCACGCTCGCCCGCATGATCGGCCTGGAAAAGGTGGCGGCGCAGATTTGAGCGACGCCGAAATCGCTCCCTCGCAATGCGCTGATAGTCTGCACGACGCGCCCCATCACCACAGATTCTAGCCGTCGATCACGGCGATCGGTGCCTCGGCGGCGTCGAAGCCACCGAACCGCCGCGTTGACACCGAGCAAGCCAGCTTGTCGCGGCATCGCGTGCAGGGAGTCATTCGACGACGCGGCTGCAACCAGAAAAATCTTGTGGCGGTGGGTGGTCGCAGGCAATACGATAAATTCATGAATTGAAGCCCGTTTGACGGGGGAAGGCATGCAGCGCCGGCTCGCGGCAATTCTGGCTGCAGATGTAGCTGGTTACAGTCGCCTGATGGGTTCCGATGAAGTCGGAACGCTGAGATCGCTGAAGGCGCACCGGCGGGAGTTGGTCGACGCTGCTATTGCCGAGCACCACGGCCGCATCGTCAAGACCACCGGCGACGGCATGCTGGTGGAATTCGCCAGCGTCGTGGATGCCGTCGGTTGCGCCGTCAATGTTCAGCGGAACATGATCCGGCGCAACGCCGGCGTTCCGCAGGACAAGCAGATCGTATTCCGAATCGGCATCAATGTCGGCGACATCATCATCGACGGCGACGATATATTCGGCGATGGTGTAAATATCGCGGCGCGTCTGGAGACGCTGTGCGAACCTGGCGGCCTGTGCATCTCAAGAACTGCAAACGATCAAATCAGAGACAAGCTTTCGATCGCGTTCGCCGATCT
>DASSGM010000302.1:0-8045 GCA_035693465.1 Bradyrhizobium sp.
AACAATGCGCGTGATGCGATAAGCGGTGCTGTAAATGCACCGGATTCCGGCAGCTTGCGCAGCGCTGCATCAAATCGCGCCGCCGTCTTCACAGCGCCAGCCTCAGTCGGATGCAGCTCATCGCGCCACTGATTTTTGCCAATCGCGCCGCGCAAGTCGACGTAACGGTAGTTGGAATATGTCGTGGCGAATGCGGCCAAAGCGTTGTTGAAGGCATCGATCATGATCCGCACAATCGCCTGGCATAGCGCAGCCTGAAAAGTGGGATCGAGTCCAACGAACATCATGCCGTTTCCGATCCATGGCCCGCTACTCCGAGGGATGGCGTAGTCGTAGCCATGCCCGAGCATAATTGCGTTCGGAGCCCGCATATGCACGCGCTGGATCAACGACTCGTAATTGCGCACGATCAACTTCAGATTTTTGTAGAATTCCGGCTTGATGTAATACGCAGCATCGGACGGCTTGGCGTGATCCACATCGAAGAGGTTCAGAAATCGCGCAATCCCGCCTTCACCGCCGAGCACATCGTTGCCGCCACCCGAAAACAGAAACGTATCAGCCCGCCCCGAGACAAGCGAAGGCCAAAACTGGCCCGCCAGGATCATGTCGGCAAGTGTGTCGCCCCAATGCGCCATATTATCGATCGGGTATCCATCCGTTTCCTGCAGCACATCGATCAGGGTCGGCGGCATGATCACTTGCGGCAGCCGAAACCATGAATCGCCTTCCGCGACGATTGGCGTCTTGCGCCGAAACCCTTTGGGCGGAGCCGCGGCGCGAATTTGCTGATCGCGGCCAATGGAGGCATCGTGCACCAGCGCGTCCGCAAATTTGCCAGATTTTTCGACGCCCTGCAGATCGACGGCCGCGCGATTGATCCCGATCGTGAAGTCAAACGGCTGCCGCGGATTGGGCTGCGCAACGAAATAATTCGAAAATTCCTTGTCGCTAATGGTGCCGCGCTGAACCTTCTCGACCACGGCATGGAACGGGGTTTTTCCCGCAGCGGATTTCGATTTCTTGGCCATTTCCCCTCCCCTCTTGTGAATTCGCTACCGCTGTTGTTTCACAACCTTGCGTTTAGTTCAATTGAGGTGTCACGCTGTGGGGCATTGGTTAGTGAAAGCCCTGGTTCTCCAGCCCGGATTTGCGGAGGTCGAGGTCGGACTGCAGGTTCCCCTAACGCAAAAGATCCGCCAAAACGCTGATGCGCTCTGGCGGATCAAGGGTGAAGGCCCGGACATCCGGGCCTCTCGGGCCGAACGCTCTACGCCGCAACCGCCTTGGCGGTGCTTGGAACGGACGCGATCGTCTTCAGGATCTGCGAAGCGATCTGGTAGGGGTCGCCTTGCGAGTTCGGGCGGCGATCCTCCAGATAGCCCTTGTAGCCGTTATTGACGAAAGAGTGCGGCACGCGGATCGAGGCGCCGCGGTCGGCGACACCGTAAGTGAACTCGGTGATCGCAGCGGTCTCGTGCTTGCCGGTCAGGCGCATGTGGTTGTCCGGGCCATAGACCGCGATATGATCTTCGCGGGCGGCTTCGAACGCCTTCATCAACTTGTCGAAATAATCCTTGCCGCCGACTTCGCGCATGTACCTGGTCGAGAAGTTGGCGTGCATGCCGGACCCGTTCCAGTCGGTGTCGCCGAGCGGCTTGCAGTGGAATTCGATATCGACGCCGTACTTCTCGGTCAGCCGCAGCATCAGATAGCGGGCCATCCACATCTCGTCGGCGGCGCGCCTGGAGCCCTTGCCAAAGATCTGGAATTCCCACTGGCCCTTGGCGACTTCGGCGTTGATGCCTTCGTGGTTGATGCCGGCTGCGAGGCAGAGGTCGAGATGCTCTTCCACCATCTTGCGCGCGATGTCGCCCACATTCTTGTAGCCGACGCCGGTGTAATACGGCCCCTGCGGCGCCGGATAGCCGCTTGACGGGAAGCCCAGCGGACGGCCGTCCTTGTAGAAGAAATACTCCTGCTCAAAGCCGAACCAGGCGCCTTCGTCGTCGAGGATGGTTGCGCGCTTGTTCGAGGGATGCGGGGTCTTGCCATCGGGCATCATGACTTCGCACATCACCAGCGCGCCGTTGGGGCGGGCGCCGTCGGGATAGATCGCAACCGGCTTGAGCACGCAATCGGAGTTATGGCCCTCGGCCTGCAGGGTCGAGCTTCCGTCGAAGCCCCACAGCGGAAGCTGCTCCAGTGTCGGAAATGAATCGAATTCCTTGATCTGCGTTTTGCCGCGTAGATTCGGCGTCGGCGCGTACCCGTCGAGCCAGATATACTCGAGCTTATACTTGGTCATTGAGTTCTCTCATGAGTTGATGATGCGAAAGGGTGGGAACCGAGGCTGATTGGTCACCACAAGCGTACCCGGCCACCATCGGCCGAGCGTCACCAAGCAATTTGAGTGCCAAAACGCTTGCATTTCGGCGCGTCCGAGGGCGGGGAAATCCCCTCCGGGCCGGCCGTCGGGCGGCGCATTAAAGGTGCGGCAAAGCCGCGCGGCCGGCGGCGGCGGCGAGATGCCGCTTACGCCTGATTTCAGGGCAGTCCGCGCGCTCATCCACCATCCCGATTAAAGCTGCGGCATTCGCCGGCAACATTCCCAAAGAAAGCCGGCCCCTCCGCGCAACCTTGGCAATGGCCCAAGCGTTAGCCAGGCGCCGGCTGCTTCCCAGCGAGCAAAAACAAAATTGCCCACAATTTATACAGCGAACGATTTTGTTTTGATCAGGTTGCACAGGCGAAGAGCAGCGATGATATCGGTTTTGGTAACCGGTCGAGAACGAGTCGGGCGCAGCATAAGTCCAGGTGCCGTGACCGGAGGGTCGCGACATAAGTCGCGGCCTAGGGAGAGACGATGATGAATACGAATTTGAATCGCGGGTCTGCAAAGATCTACCAATTCCCGGTCGGGGGCCGCTCGGCCATTGACCGACGCCGCTACCAGGAGACAACGAGCGCCACCGATCCTGCTTCGTCACGCGTGAGCGAAGTTGCCTACAGTGACGCCTGGTATCATGAAGCGGCAATCCAGGAATCCAATCCGGTGCGGGAGCGCTGATGCCTTCAGCATTCCCGATGCCGACGCGTTGCGCTTCTCCGGCGCACTGTCAAATGGGATGAAAGGGCCGAAAATGTTTCGGCCCTTTTTCACATCTGTTCGCACGCCGTCGCGGGCCGCTTGCCGCGCTTGACCGTGGTGCCTGCCTTGCTGAGTTTCAACGTGACGCCGCCGCCCGTGTAACGCGAACCCGAAAGTGCAAGTCGCTTGCCAAGCGTCACGGCCTTTCCATCGATCTGCAGATGCGCCCGCCGGTCGTATGGAAAAAATCCGACAATGAACTGCGAGCCGTCGGCGCAGCGATAGTTCTGGAACGTCTGCGGGACGGCAGCCAATGAGGCGCTTGCAAGTCCGGCTGCATGCGCTGCGGCACCCAAAATAATGATGACTTTGCACCAGTTCATGTTGGCCCCCTTTGAAGGGTGAATATAGACCAGAGCCAGCCGCCCAAGCGATATGCCTTCCCGTCATTTCTCCGCCGCAGAGGGTGGCTTAGACTGAGGCCATGCCAGACGCACCTGCCCGCCACCTCAATCTCGCCGGCGCCAGCAATTTCCGCGACCTCGGGGGCTATGGCACAAGGGATGGGCGGGCCGTGCGCTGGCGGCAGATCTTTCGTTCCAACCATCTTGGCCAGCTCACCGAGGCGGATATCGAGGTTCTGCGCCCCCTGGGTCTGAAGAGCGCATTTGATTTTCGCGGCACCGAAGAGCGCGTTGCCGCCATCTGCGGCCTTGCCGGGATCGCGGTGCATTCGCTGCCGATCGAGCCGACCGTGGTTGCGGCGCTGCGAGCGCGGCTCGCCGATGGCGTGCCGCTGTCATCTGCCGATGCCGTCGAGGTGATGCGGGAATCCTACCGCAACTATGTACGTTACAGCACGCCAAGCTTCCGTGCGCTGTTCGCTCATCTGCTTGAGGACCGCGCGCCGCTGGTGATTCATTGCACTGCCGGCAAGGATCGCACCGGTTTCGCCAGCGCGCTGATCCTGCATGCGCTGGGCGTGCCTGACGATCTGATTGCCGAGGATTACCTGCTCACCAACCGCTTCTACCGGCGTGATCCGTCAGCCAGCTCCGATTTTCCCGAGGACGTCAGGCAGGTGCTGACGTCAGTGCAAGCCTCCTTCCTCGCCGCAGGCTTCGATGCCATCAACGCCAGTTATGGCGATCTCGAAAGCTATCTCAGCGACGCCCTGGGCCTCGGCCGTCGGGAACGCGCAACGCTCCAGGCACGCTACCTGGAGTCCTGAAATCCCTTCGGCGAATAGCCTTACCTGGCTCAGGCCGCCGCCTCCATTTCAGCATCAAGGTCCGCGATCACGTCCTCGAATGCTGAGATCGCCTGCTGAACCACGGCGATCTGCATCAATTCCCAATCACTGACCGGGCCGTGGCGATTTTGCAGGGCGACAACCAGATCCCGCCGCTGCTCCTTGAGCTGGACAAGCGGTAAACCGTGGTCAGGCAGATGTCTCATCATGGTGGCTCCCACCCTTGGATCGGACGACCGTGAGGTATAGTGGCGTGGTTCTGCCGATGGCTTACAAAACTCCGGCAAATTTTAACCAATTGGCCCCGGCGCCTGCGGCCTGGATCTATGCGGTGGTGGGAGGCGCGTTGATGATTGCTTCATAGAGCGCTTGCGTGACGCAATTGGTGGCCCAATCGCTCATATGCAGGTGATTGGGATCGTCGCGGCGGATCAAGTCTTCCATCGCAATGCCGTCTACGAGATTCCAGTGCTGCATCAGCGCGAAACGGCGAAACACGTTGACACCGGCCTTCTCGGCCGCAGCCGATATCCGGTTCACCATGTCGACGGCGAACCTCTTTTTCTCGTCGGGAACCACCACCGCCGTGGCATATTGCAGGTCCATCAGCACTACGTCGGCAGGAAGACTTGCCAACCAACCAAGACCGGTTGCGATCGACCCGGCAACGTCGTCGAAATTGAACTCTTCCTTGCGAAAGACCGCATTTGTGCCGACTTGCCAGATCACCAGCGCCGGCGCTTCGCCGATGACGTCAGGCTCGAAGCGCGACAGTTCGGATGGCGCTTCCTGGCCGCTCATCCCCCGGTTGAGAACGTCGATCATGCGGTCGTGAAAGCCTGCCCTCAGCAAAAGCTCGAGCCTGGCCGGATAGGGCACGATATCGCCCTCGCCCGCCGTCGACGATGAGCCAATGGCCACGATCTTGATTTTCCGCTGAAGTTTCAGGCTTCGGGTCAAATGCGGAAACGGATATTTGAACCCGACAATATCCTGGTGGGTATCGCAATGCCGTTGGATTTCTGCCATGTGCCTATCCATCCTGCGTGACCATTCGCGGGAGCGTATCTGGACGCAATTGTTGCGCGCAACGCAAATGATTTTCGCCTCAAGCTGGTGCGAACCCGGAGACTGATCATGGATGGAAAAGTCGTTGTCGTGACCGGCGCCTCGGGCGCGCTCGGCAAGGTGGTTGTGGAAGCGGCGCTTGCACGGGGCGCAAAAGTGGCCGGCGTGGATCATGCGGCCGCGCAAATCCCGGCGACCGGTAATCGGATCGAACTCGGCGGCATCGATCTTTCCGACGCGGCGCAAGCCAAAAAAGCAATCGATGCCGCCGCTGCGCACTTTGGCAGGCTGGATGCCTTGGTCAATATCGCCGGCGCCTTTGCGTTCGAAACCGTCGCCGAGGGCGATCCAAAAACCTGGCAGCGCATGTATGCGATCAACGTGCTCACCGCGCTGAACGCGTCGCGATCGGCGCTGCCGCATCTCGCGGCTTCTCCCTCTGCCCGGATCGTCAATGTCGGCGCGATGGCTGCGCTGCAGGGCGGCGCCGGCATGGGCCCCTACGCCACGTCCAAGGCCGGCGTGCATCGCCTCACCGAGGCGCTCGCCGCCGAATGGAAAGGCAAGATCACCGTCAACGCGGTACTGCCGTCGATCATCGACACCGCAGCCAATCGCGCCAGCATGCCGAAAGCCGATTTCAGCAAATGGGTGACGCCGCAAGAACTGGCCGAGGTGATCCTGTTTCTCACAAGCGACGCCGCCAGTGCCATCACCGGCGCACTGCTTCCGGTAAGCGGGCGGGTGTAAGCTTCACGCGTCCGCCAGCTTCTTCAAAACGGCGCTAAAGCGAATGCTGCGCTTGCCGGCCAGCGCGGTCGCTTCCGCAACCGCCCCTTCATCGGTATAGGTGCCGGAAAAGCCGATGCCGACCTCGTAGCCGCCGAATACCGGGCGCTCGCCCTGGCTCGGCGTGTGCTCGTGGTTGACGAGTTCGCCCTTCCACCTGCCGTTGGCGCTGGTGTAGGCGCCGATATAATCGAAGAACGCATCACCGCCGCGGATCTTGCCATCGTGCAGCACCATGACGCCGGTGTTGCCGCCGTCGATGCCGTCAAGCATCCGGATATGAATCGAGTAAAGACCATTGCTGATGCCGTCTTTTCCGATCGAAACAACCGGCGGTGCGGCCTCTTCGCTGATGGGAGTCATCACCGAGTTGAAGCTAACGCCGGGCAATTGCGTCGTGCCACCTTCGAAAAAATATTGTTCGCCCTGCTGCCTGCCTTTGAGCGAAAGCGTGATCCTGTCGGTCTTGAACAGGGGCTGGAAATTCGGATCCTCGTTGTGGCGCAACGTCGATATCTCGACCGACACCTCGCCACGATCTGATTCCTGGTAGGTGCCGATGAAAGCGAATGCCGAATTGCCGCCCATCATCTTGCCGTCATGAACATAGAGCACGCCGCGGCGCGAACCGTGCACCGTATGCATCTCGACCTTGTAGAGTCCCTTCAGCATTCCGCTTCGGCCCGCCATCCTGGCCTGCAACCTATTGTCTCTGTCGGCTCGCCACAACGCCGAAGCCCTGCGGGCGACGGCCTTCTCCTCAGTCCGGAATCAACACCGCAGTTTCGATTTGAATCGAATGCTTGCTTGCCGGCCGTCAATGCAGTCAAGCCTCTCGACGGTGATATGGTAGAGGCCGTTCCTGATTATGACACGCGCCCCAACTATCTCGTCGGGCACAGGATAGCCGCTACCGCGCTGGCTAATCAAATCCCGGGCCTGCGATCCGCGATCCGGGTTAAACTATGGGCACTGAGTCGCGCATGCCGCACCGGAGTTAGCTTGGAAACAGCGCTTTACCTGCCCATCAAACGCTTCCTGGAAAACCTCGGCTTCACCGTCAAGGGCGAAGTCGGCAGCTGCGACCTCGTGGCGCTCAGCACCGACGAGCCGCCAATCGTCGTAATTGGCGAACTCAAGTTATCGTTTAATCTTGAGCTGCTTCTGCAGGCGGTTGACCGCGCCGGAGCCTGCGACGAGGTCTGGATTGCCGCCAAAATGTCCGCACCCGGCAAGGGACGCGAGAGCGACGCGCGCTATCGCAATCTCTGCCGCCGGCTCGGCTTCGGCATGCTCGCGGTCACCGGCACCGGCAGCGTCGAGGTAATCGTCAAGCCGCCCACCACAGGCCCGCGCCGCAATCTCAAAAAGCGCTCGCGCCTGGTCGCCGAGCATCGGCGCCGCATCGGCGATCCGGCATTGGGCGGAAGCACGCGCGCACCGATCATGACGGCCTATCGCCAGCAGGCGCTGGCCTGCGCATCGGCGCTGTCGCGAGGGCCGCGTCGCGTGCGGGATCTCAAACCCGGGATTCCCGACGCGCCGAAAATTCTGCTGCACAACGTGTATGGCTGGTTTGATCGCGCCGAGCGTGGCGTTTATGTCCTGACCGACGCGGGGCGCGCCGCGCTGAAGCGCTGGCCGCAGCAGACGATGGCGGCAGACGTTGCAAGCGCCGGCGATTCAATTCCGTGACAATGACGCAAAACAAAAACCGTGGGAGGACAGGATGATTGTGGTGACCGGCAGCGTGACGGCGCGGGAAGATTCTCTCGACGAGGTTCGCAGATTGAGCCTCGAACACGTTCATCGCTCGCGCAAAGAGCCTGGATGCATCTCTCACGC
>DASSGM010000303.1:0-5782 GCA_035693465.1 Bradyrhizobium sp.
GACAACAAGCTCGGCACCCTCTACAACATGGTCGGCTTCCAAACCAAGCTGAAGTACGGCGCCCAGCAGCGTGTCTTCCGCACCATTCCCGGCCTCGAGAACGCCGAGTTCGCGCGGCTAGGGGGCCTGCATCGCAACACTTTCCTGAATTCACCCAAATTACTGGACAGCCAATTACGGCTGCGTGCCCAGCCGCGGCTGCGCTTTGCCGGACAGATGACCGGTTGCGAAGGCTACGTCGAATCCGCAAGCATCGGGCTGATTGCCGGCCTCTATGCCGCGGCCGATGCCCGCTCGACGTCGCTGGCGCCGCCTCCCGCTACGACCGCCCTCGGTTCGCTGCTCGGGCACATTACCGGCGGCCACATCGAGACCATCGAACCGGGTGCGCGCTCGTTCCAGCCGATGAACATCAATTTCGGGCTGTTTCCGCCGCTCGCCTCGCCGCCCAGCAGAAAAGCGGATGGCACGCGGCTGCGCGGCAGCGAGAAAACCGTGGCGAAGAAGCAGGCAATCAGCGCCCGTGCGCTATCGGATCTCGATCGCTGGATTGCCGACAGCCTGCGCCTGGCAGCCGCGGCGTGAGCACCGCATGAGACTGCCAGAGGATGACGCCGCTGTTCTGTCGGCGCGCTGGACCGAAGGCATGCTGCTGAAGCGCGACGTGTTTTCCACGGTCGAACGCGGCCGCTTTCGCCGCCCTGATGGCGAAGTCGATGCGGTGCTGCGCCGGCTCGATCAGGTGCCGTGGTGGTGCTACCTCCCGGCACTCCATCTGTTCGCCCGCGAACGGCGGGCGCTGGCGCACGCGCGCGGCCTCCACGTCGGGCCGGAATTGCTATGGGCAGGCCGGCGGGCACTGGTGCGCGGATTTATCGATGGCGTGGCGCTGCATCTGGCAAAGCCCTTTGGCGATGCCGCCTATTTCCGCTCCGCGAAGCAGGCGCTGCGCAAACTGCATCGCGCCGGCGTTTGCCATAACGATCTCGCCAAGGAGCAGAACTGGCTGCGCGGCAGCGACGGCCGCGCCTATCTCACCGACTTTCAGCTCGCAGCCTGCTTCACGACGCGCGGCCGGCTGTTCCGGATCGCGGCTTACGAGGACCTCAGGCATCTGCTCAAGCACAAGCGCAGCTACGCGCCGGAGGCGCTAACGCCAAAGGAGCGCAAGATCCTCGCCCGCAAATCGCTCGTCGCAAGCCTCTGGCTCGCGACCGGCAAAAAAGTCTACCGCGCCATTACCCGCGGCCTGTTCAATTTCACCGATCGCGAAGGCGGCGGCCGGCGGCTGGTCAATGATGCGCCGGTGCTGAGCGATCTGATCAGGAAAAATCCTGATGTCCGCGACACCGCCATCGTCGCCTTCGCCGACCGCCGCAGCGGCGTCGGGCTTTATGCCTTCGTCGAGGCCGACCAGACCGGGCTCGAAGCGCAACTGCGTAGCGATCTGGCGGCGGCGAACGGGCCAAAGCCGCCGGAACATATCCAGGTGGTGCAGGCGTTGCCGCGCGATGCCGCCGGAAAACTCCGCACCGAAATCCTGCAGCTCGTCGCCATGAACCAGCTCGATCTCATCGAGCCCTTGATGACAAGCGAGACCGACCGCGCATTCGTGAAGAGTATTCTGGAATCCCGCAAGAATTTGCGCGACCGGTTTAATTTTGAGGCGGCGGATTTGGCGCCGCCACTCGGAACGAACGTCATCACCCGAGAAGGCCGGCGATCCGATATTCCAGGGGGGCCGAGAGTCCCTCGAGGGCCGCGGCATAGTGGATAGCTGCTTTCGCGGGTATGGCAATCACAGTCAGCGCATGTAGCGCTTGTCATCGTCGTTTACGAAAACGCCTGCGACCGCGACGCCCGCCACAACGTCCATAGCGTGCGAAATCGCGACCTGACAAGCGGCACGAACGGGTCGTTGTCCGCACGCGACATCTGTTCGAGGTCGCGCCCCACCAGCGCGAGCGGCAGGAACACCGGCTTCACTTCCGCCGGCGCGTTTTCCAGCAGCGCGAAGGCTGTTTTCAGGTGCCCCCGCGCCTGGCCGATCAACTGGTCCAGCGCCGCCCGCAATTTCGGCGTCCACTGACCCGCAAACACTTCTTCCATCGAACTACCTTGGCTCTGCAGCAATTGCAGCGGCACGAACAACTGCCGTCGCGAGGCGTCCAGCGGCAATGCCGCCAGCACCCGCGTCATGCCTTGCGCCAGTCCGGCGTGACGCGCGAGATGCTCGACCTCGTCGGATTGCGACCCGGCAATGCCTGCGCCAAGCGCGAACAGCGCCGAGGAGGTATCGTTGATATAGCCTTCCAGCGCCGCCATCGTCGGCATCGGATCGTTGTAGAGATCGAACTGGTGCTCGTCGATCAGCCGCGACAGCCGCTCGACCGGCAAATGCCAGTTCCGCACCGCCCGCATAAGTTCAGCCGCAACCAGATTGCCCTCGATCCCGCCGTGACCGGTACCGGCGAGCATGTCGCTCCACCATTGCAGCCGTACCTCGCCGGGCAGCGGCTGGCTGACCTGCTCGCGCACCCGGGAAATCTCGACGTTGAAGGCATAGATCGCCAACAGCGCGCGGCGCTGCTCGGCAGGCACGAACAGCGCGGCTGCATAGCGGCTAAAATCGTTGGCGCGCACCAACTCGGCGCAGAAATCGGCAGACGCTTTGTTTCCGTTCGTGCCGTTCATGGCACCGCGATCAACGCCGCCGCGACGCGCCGCCGCTCGCCGATCATGATGTTGTAGGTGCGAACAGCGGGACCGGTCTGCATGGTGTCGAGCACCACCTTGACCGCGCGCAACGCCTCGCGGAGCTCCGATGGCGGCCGCCAGACACCGGTGCCGGTGCCGACGATCAGGGTATCGATGCCATCTGCCGCCGCGAATACCCGCGCCAGCGAAGCCCTGTCAATTTCCTCCGGTCTTGTGACTGGCCAGGCCCAGATCGCATCCGGCAGGCATAGCAGCGAGCCGCGATGCGACATCTCGGCGAAAGCAAATCCGCCATTGCCGTAGGCGTCGATCGGCGCCGACCGCGGAAGGTGCGGAGCGTCCGAGCGGCCCGCCATCGTCATTTCTTGAAGGGCTTGTCCGGCACCTCTGCCCGGTGGGTGCCGACGCCGAGATAGATCAGTATCGGCGCCGCGATAAAGATCGAGGTATAGGTGCCCACCAGCACCACCCCGAACATCATCACGGCGGTGAAGCTATGGATGGCATGGCCGCCGAACAGCAATAGCGCCAACAGCGCCAGCGTCACCGTGACGTGGGTGATGATCGAGCGCGACAGCGTCGAGTTGATCGATTCGTTGAGCAATTGCGGCATCGCCATTTTCTTGTAGCGCCGCAGCATTTCGCGGATCCGGTCATAGATCACGACGGTGTCGTTGAGCGAATAACCGAGAATGGTCAACAGGGCCGCGATGCTGGTGAGGTCGAAATCGACCTGCGAGATCGACATGAAGCCGATGGTCAGCACGATGTCGTGGACGTTGGCGATCATGGCGCCCAGGGCGAACTGCCACTCGAAGCGGAACCAGAGATAGATCAGGATCGCAAAGATCGCGAGCATCAGACCGAGCATGCCGTAGGCCAGCAATTCCCCGGAAACGCGCGGTCCCACCACTTCGACGCGCCGGTATTCGATGGTATCGCCGAACGCACCGCGGATTTTCTGCACCGCTTCCTGCTGCGCGGCGTCACCGCCGGGCTGCTCGGCAACCCTGATCAGCACCTGGTCCGGCCCACCGAACTGCTGCAATTGAACTTCGCCAAGCCCAAGGTTGCTGAGAGTGGCGCGCATCGACGCGATGTCGGCCGTGCCGGACTTGGCGCGGACTTCCATCAGGGTGCCGCCCTTGAAATCGATGCCGAAATTCAGCCCGTGGGTGAAGAACAGCGTGATCGCGACAATCGAGAGTAGCGCCGAAATCGGAAAACTGATGCGGCGGAAGCGGGTAAAATCAAAATGCGTATCGTCCGGGACGATCCGCAGCGAGGGAAACAGACCGAGCGCGCTGACCAAGGTCAGCACGGCAATCAGGACGCCGAGCGCGATGAGAACGAAATGGGTCAAGGCTGCATTCCCTAGATCGGCACCGTGTGCGGCCGCTTCCAGCGCACCCACCACGCCACGATCAGGCGGGTCAGCGTAAATGCGGTGAAAACCGTGGTGATAATGCCGATGCCGAGCGTCACCGCGAAACCGCGCACCGGTCCGGTCCCGATATAGAACAACACCGCAGCGGCGATGAACGTGGTGATGTTGGAATCCAGGATCGTCGACAGCGCCCGCTTGAAGCCAGCGTCGATCGCGGAAATCGCGTTGCGCCCGCCACGCAATTCCTCGCGGATGCGCTCATAGATCAGCACGTTGGAATCGACCGCGATGCCGACGGTCAGCACGATGCCGGCGATGCCGGGCAACGTGAGGGTCGCGTTCAACAGCGACAGCACGCCGAAGATCATCGCGACGTTGATGGCGACCGCGATGTTGGCGAACACGCCGAAAAGCCGATAGGTCACCAGCATGAACACGATGACCATGATCGAGCCGACGTAAGCGGCAAGTTCGCCCTTCTCGATCGAATCCTGGCCAAGTCCCGGACCGACGGTGCGCTCCTCAATGACGGTCAGCGGCGCAGGAAGCGCGCCGGCGCGCAGCAGGATCGCCAGATCATTGGCCTGCTGGACCGTGAAGCTGCCGGAGATCTGGCCGGAGCCGCCGGTGATAGGCTCGCGGATCACGGGCGCGGAAATCACCTCGTTGTCGAGCACGATCGCAAAGGGTTGTCCGACATTCTCCGACGTCGCTTGCGCGAATTTGCGCGAGCCGGAGGTATTGAAGCGGAAGCTGACGATCGGTTCACCCGAGCGCTGATCGAAGCCGGGCTGCGCGTCGGTCAAATCGCCGCCGGAGACCAGAACCTGTTTCTTGATGACATAGGGTATTTTCGGCGATGTCGAGCTCATCAGAACTTCGGAATCCGGTGGTACCCTGCCCTGCTGGGCCTGATCCGGCGGCACGGTCGTATCGACCATGCGGAATTCCATCTTGGCGGTCTTGCCCAAGAGCTCCTTCAGTCGGCTCGGATCCTGCAAGCCCGGAACCTGCACCAGAATGCGATCGGTGCCCTGCCGCTGGATTACCGGTTCAACGGTGCCGAGCTGGTTGACGCGGCGCTCGACGATCTGAATCGATTGTTCGATGGTTTGCCGTATCCGCTCAGTGATCGCGGCCTGCGGAACAGTGATCCGGATCAGGCCGCCGCCGGCGTCGCTAACCTCAACGCTGCGCTGGCCGCTGGAGCCGAGCAAACCACCGAGCGGCTGCGACAGTTCGCGCAACTTTGCCAGCGCATTCGCCGCATCGGTGTCCCTGCTGATGCGCGCTTCCACGGCCTCATTGCGCACCGCAAGGCCGGTATAGCCGATCTTGGCATCGCGCAGGGTGCGGCGGGCGTCGTCGCGTATCTGGTCGAGCTTCTCCTTCCTGACGTAGTTGGAGTCGACCTCAAGCAGCAGATAGGAGCCGCCCTGCAGATCGAGGCCGAGCACCAGCCGTCGCTGCGCCCACGCCGGCCAGCCCTTGACGGTCGCTTCGGGAAAGAAATTCGGAACGGCGCAAAGACACACGACCAGCGCCGTGAGAATGATCGCCAGCGCCTTCCACCGCGTGAAATACAACATCGAATTGACTCGTCAGACCAAGGAGAATGCAGCGTGCAAGAAGCTAGCTCGCGGACGTCTCATCCTTGGCGGCCTCACTCTTTTCCTT
>DASSGM010000304.1:0-6447 GCA_035693465.1 Bradyrhizobium sp.
AATGCGCGCCGCGGTGAATCCGCTTCACGTGGCGCCGGGACACCGGTCTGCTATAGCGCACGGCCGGTTCGTGATAGGTCCGCCCCTCCCGCTGCTCCTGCAGCCGCGCGTCATATCCCGGCGACGGCGTCACGGTCGGCGGCGCGGCACCTGCCGGCATCACAAAGGCCCAGCCGCAGAGGGCCACAAGCGGAGCAACGGCAAGGCTTGGATAAAATCGCTTCATGTCGTTTTCCCCGGCACGGTCGCGGCGCAACTCCGCACCGCCGCTTGGCCCAAATTCGCTCTCGATCGTCGCCGTTTCAAGGCTAGCGTGCAAGCTGCGATCTTAGGGCCGGATCTGGTCCGGCGTCAGGCCCGGCGAACCCTTGCCTGCCGCCTCGGCGCTCTTGATCAGCGCGACGACGCGGCGGGACAACGGCACCTGCAACCCGCGCCGGTCGGCGATCGCGGTGATGACGCCTTGCAGATAATCGATTTCGGTCCGCCGGCCGCGCTGCAAATCTTCCCACATCGATGAGCGCGCCTCGGGATCGATCTTCATCGTGCGTGCCAGGAGTATCGCGAAGATCGCGTCAGGCACCCGCAACAGATGCGGCATCAGGCTCGCCGGGATCGGCGTCGACGACACCGGCTTGATTCCCTCCGCCTTGATTGCCGCCAGGCCTTCCGCGATCTGGTCGGCGAACAGTCTCCGCCACGCGCGCTGCGCGAGCTGCTGGCGCAGCGGCAGATCGGCCAGCGCATTGAGGGCGTTGTTGAGATTGACAAGCAGCTTGCCCCATTGCACGCCGGCGATATCCGGGCTTGGGCGCAGCTTCAGCCCGGGCACCGAAAGCTGATTTGCGGTGATGGCGTCGTCCTGCTCGATGACGACGTCGCCCGAGGTCGAGCGATGAAATCGCCCCTCGCCGGGCCCGATCACATTGAACGGCACCATTCCCGCCAGCACGAGCCGCCCCGGCAATCGTTGACGCAGCACCGACACATTGCCGACGCCGTTCTGCAGGCTGACGATCACGGCGTTGGCCGGCGCATGTTGTGCGATGATGTCGGCGATTTCAGCGGTATCGGCGCTCTTGACCGTGACCAGCACCACGCCGGTATCGCCGAGGATCGCCGGGTCCTGGGACAGCGTCAGCTGGTTCGAGGCGATCCGCTTCTCAAAACCTCAAAACTCGTCAGCCGCAGCCCGTTGGCTTCGATCTCTTCGATCACGCGCGGGCGTGCCAGCAGCGCGACGCGGCGGCCCGCTGCCGCATACATGCCGCCGACAAAGCAGCCGATGCTGCCGGCCCCGGCCACGCCGATCGGTTTGTCCAGGATCATTCCCGTGCCCTCGCTTGATCCGGAACTTCGATAGCAGATTTTTATGTTCGCTGTCGAAGCACAGTCGCGCCGCAATGTGCCTTGCTCGCCTTGTAACCGTCATGGCGCGCCGTTATGTTTTGCGGTGGGCTGGCACGCACCGGGAGAGAACGATGGGTTTACTCGATGTACTCAGAGGGATGCAGCAAGGCCCGCGTGGCCCGAGCAATCCCGCTAGCCAAAGCAGCGGCGGAATGTCGCCGATCACCATGGCTATCCTTGCGCTGCTCGCCTACAAGGCGGTCAAACATTTTGGTGGCAGCCAGCCCGGTGCAACTCCGGCGCCGGCGCCGGCCCCAGCGCCCGGCAACGTAAATGCCGGCGCCGGCGGTGGCCTCGGTGACCTTCTCAGGGGTGGGTTGGGCGGCCTGCTCGCGGGCGGCGCCGCGGGAAGCGTGATCAGCGGCGGGCTCGGCGACCTGCTCCGGCAATTGCAGCAGAACGGCCAGGGCGAAGTCGCCAATTCATGGGTCGGCAAAGGCCCGAACCAGCCAATTTCGCCTGACGATCTCGGCCGCGCTCTGGGCGCCGATCAGCTCAACGCCCTGTCTGCGCAAAGCGGCCTGTCGCGCGAGGAACTGCTCCAGGGCCTCAGCCAGCAACTGCCCGAGGTGATCGATCATCTGACGCCGGACGGGCGGCTGCCGACCGAAAGCGAGCTATCGGAGCGGATCTAGTTCGGCCCGCTGAGCGCGTTCGCTTCCCGCAGCATCGGCTTTTTCAAGATGCTGCTCTTTCGAAGAAAGGATGACAGCAATGAGCGGCATTCTCTGGATCATCATCGTCGGCTTCGTCGCGGGAATTATCGCTCGATTGCTTTCGCCGGGTCCGAACAATCCCAGCGGATTCATCCTGACTACCGTGCTGGGTATCGCCGGGGCGTTTCTCGCGACCTTTATCGGCCAGGCCATCGGTCATTACGGGCCTGACCAAGGCGCCGGCTTCATCACCGCGACCATCGGCGCGCTGGTGGTGCTGTTCATCTGGAACAGGCTGGTGGCGAGCGGGACCATTTCCGATCCGGGCAATCGATAGAAGTGAAGTCGTCATGGTCGGGACGCGCCCGGCCATGACGGAGAGTGTGTCTCACGTCACCAGATGCAATCCGGCGTCCATGCGCACCAGTTCGCCGGTCATGGTGCTGGATTGCGGCGTGGCGAGAAAACACACCAGCGCTGCGATATCCTCGGCCGTTGAAGCGACCTTGAGCGGCACCTTTGACACCACCATGTCCCGCACCTGTTTGGCGCCGGCCTCGCCGCGGCCCTTGGTGAACCATGGCGTATCGATGTAACCAGGACATACGGTGTTGACGCGGATCAGCGGCGCCAGCGCGCGCGCCAGCGACAGCGTGATGGCATTGAGCGCGCCCTTGCTCGCGGCATAGGCGATCGAAGAGCCGATGCCGCTGATGCCCGCGACCGATGACACATTGACCACCGCGGAGGCGCGCCCCGAGGCCTTGGCGCCGGCTTCCAGCAAGCTTCTCGCCGCCCGCACCATCTGGACCGGGCCGATGGTGTTGACGGCAAACAGCCGCTGAAAATCCTCCGCCGACAATCCGTCCAGATTGTCGTGCGCCATGTGCTTGGTGGTGCCGGCATTGTTGATCAGCGCATCGAGACGCCCCCAGGACGCGGCGGCCGCGACGATCTTCCTGCAATCCTCATCGCGCGACACGTCACCCTGGACCACGACGGCCTCGCCGCCCGCCGCGCGGCAAAGATCGGCGGTCTGTTCGGCTTCCTTTTGGCTCGAGGAATAGTTGATGACGACGCGGCCGCCGCCTTTGGCCAGCATGGCCGCGGTCGCCGCTCCCAGGCCGGACGCAGAGCCGGTAACAATCGCGCACAAACCATCCTTCGACATCCGCATTTTCCTCATGTGACTGGAACTGGCTGGTTGAGGCACACCATATCGTGTCCCAAAATGCCTGCAAATCGGCCAAACTCCGTTGCGCGGAATTAATGGTGGCAGCCGCCGTTCCCTTCATGTCGCCGTTGCAGGGCCAGTTGCGGACATCGGCGCTTGTCACGGCAAGGGCTTTTCCCCATCATGCGATGCAAGAAAAGACCGCAGCCGATGCCTCGCTGAGTTGCCTAGCCGGGCCTGCGATCGAGAAAACGGGGAACGCTGTGGCGGAGAGTGAGAACATTGTCGCCGAGACCGCGGAGAAGATATTTTCGGATCTCGCCGACGCGCAAACCATCAACCGCGACAAGATAGGCGCCTGGAAGGCGCCGCTGTGGCAGGCGCTGACCGGCGCCGGCCTGCCGCTGTCGTGGGTCGCGGAGGATTGCGGTGGCTCCGGCGCCAGCCTGGCGGAAGGGTTTAGCGTATTGAGCGCGGCCGGGCGTTTTGCCATCGCCGTGCCGCTCGCCGAGACCATGCTGGCGGGATGGCTGTTGTCGCAGGCGAAAATCCCCTCACCCGATGGCGCGATGACAGTTGCGCCCGCAAGTCCGAAAGACCGCATCGCGCTGAACCCCGACGGCACATTATCGGGTCGCGCACGCGGCCTTCCCTTTGCCAAGGAAGCCCACCATATCGCCGTGCTCGCAAGCGGCGCCGGCGGTCTGTCGATCGCGCTGGTCGATGCCGCCAGTTGCCGGATCGAGGCCGGCCTCAATCTCGCCGGCGATGCCAGCGATACCGTGACGTTCGCCAACGTTGCACCCACAGCGATCAAGCCGGCGCCAAAAGGCTTTGATCAGACCTCGCTGATGCTGATGGGCGCGGTGGCGCGAAGCCTGCAGATCGCAGGCAGCCTGGAATCGATGCTCGAGGTCAGCGTGCGTTATTCCAACGAGCGCGTCGCGTTCGAAAAAAAGATTTCAAAATTCCAGGCGGTGCAGCACAATCTCGCAAAACTTGCCGGCGAAACCGCGGCCGCGATGACCGCGGCAAGCTCGGCGGCCGATACCATCGCCAACGCTTCCCACTTTGATGAGGCGGTTTTCCTCGAAGCTAGCGCGGCAAAAATCCGCTGCGCGGAGGCCGCCGAAAAGGGTGCGGCAATCGCGCACCAGGTTCATGGCGCGATCGGCTATACGCTCGAACACATCCTGCATCGCTACACGATGCGGGCGCTGGCCTGGCGCGATGACTTCGGTTCCGAGAGCTACTGGGCGGTGGAGCTGGGCAAGCGCGTCGCGGCGCGCGGCGCCGATGAATTGTGGCCGCTGGTGGCGTCGCGCTAACAGGCAAGAAAGTCGGGATTACACATGACCGCAGCCCTCCGTTTCGATCCGATCCGTCTGCCCCCTGAATGCGAAAAGCTGCGCAAGGAAGTGCGCGCCTTCCTCGCCGACGAAATCGCGGCGGGCACCTTCGACCCGCACAACCCGCAGGGCAGCGACAGCGACGTGCCCGGCTTCAGCAAACGCGTCGGCGAACGCGGCTGGATCGGCATGACCTGGCCGAAGAAATACGGCGGCCATGAGCGCAGCTTTCTTGAGCGCTATGTGGTGACCGAGGAAATGCGCGTTGCCAACGCCCCGGTGCGACGTTTTTTTGTAGCCGACCGGCAGAGCGGCCCGGTGCTTTTGAAATATGCCCCAGAGCATATCAAGATGGACATCCTGCCGCGCATCTGCCGCGGCGAGGTGTGTTTTTCGATCGGCATGAGCGAGCCCAATTCCGGCTCCGACCTGTTTGCGGCCAAGACCAAGGCGACCAAAACCGACGGCGGCTTCCTGATCAACGGCAGCAAGATCTGGACCTCATCGGCGCAGGTGGCCAACTACATGCTGGCGATCTTCCGCACCTCGCCGCCGACCAGGGAAAACCGCCGCCATGGACTGACGCAATTTCTCGTCGACATGAAGGCGCCGGGCATCAAGGTCAACCCGATCACGCAGCTCACCGGCAAGGCCGAGTTCAATGAGGTGGTATTCACCGATGCTTTCGTGCCCGACGATCACGCGCTCGGCGAAATCGACGGCGCCTGGAAACAGGCAACCAGCGAGCTCGCCTATGAGCGATCGGGGCCGGAGCGCTTTCTGGAAACCTATTATGTGCTGACCGAACTGGTCCGCGCGCTTGGCGAGGAACCCGACACCCGCGGCGCCGAAGGCGTCGGACGGCTGGTGGCGCAACTTCACACCATGCGCCGCATGTCGGTATCGGTCGCGGGCATGCTGCACGCCGGAAAGGAGCCGGTGGTGGAGGCTTCCATCGTCAAGGACATCGGCACGATCTGGGAACAGCAATTGCCGCAGCGGGTGCGCGATCTCGCGGCCTTCGTCGAGCCGGATGCCAGCAATCACGAAATCCTCGACACGGTGTTGCCGTTCGCGATGAAGGTCGCGCCAAAACTCACCATCCAGGGCGGCACCACCGAGGTGCTGCGCGGCATCATCGCGCGCGGGCTTGGATTGCGCTAACTCATTTCAATCGAGGACAACCCATGAGCAAATTTACCGACATCGGTGTCGACAAAACCGGGCACGTCGGCGCCATCGAAATCCGGCGGCCGCCGCTGAACTTCTTCGATATCTCGCTGATCAACCAGATCGCCGATGCGCTGGAAGAGTTCGACCGCGACATCGAGATCCGCGCATCGGTGCTTGCCGCGCAGGGCAAGGCGTTCTGCGCCGGCGCCAATTTCAACGATCCGGCGCGCCAGGAGCAGGAGGCACGCGAAAAATCCGACCCGGCGTCAAGCCTCGGCCAGATCAGCCATCTCTACATCCAGGCGGTGCGCATCTTCCGCAACAAGAAGCCGATTGTCGCAGCCGTCCACGGCGCCGCAATCGGAGGCGGGCTCGGTCTCGCCGTCGCCGCGGATTTTCGCGTCACCTGCCCGGAGGCGCGGTTCTCCGCGAACTTCACGAAACTCGGCTTTCATCCGGGCTTCGGGCTGACCGCGACGCTTCCGGAGCTGGTCGGAAAAAACAACGCCGAATTGATTTTCTACACCAGCCGGCGGGTGACCGGCGAGGAAGCCACCAGAATGGGGCTTGCCAATGTGTGCGTGCCGCAGGACCAGGTGCGCGCCGAAGCCATGAAGCTTGCGCAGGAGATCGCCGAATGTTCGCCGCTCGGCCTGCTCGCGACCCGCGCCACCATGCGCGCCGG
>DASSGM010000305.1:0-13742 GCA_035693465.1 Bradyrhizobium sp.
GCGAACACGGCGTCGACGTTGAGGTCGTCGCGCTGTTTTTCGGTCGGCTCGAATTCCGGTTCTTTCCGGGTGGTCTCGGAGGCCGGCAGCAGCGTCGCGCCGCCGTAAGCGGGGTCGGCCGGCTTCTCCTTGGCCGCGCGCTGCACCTCGAAATCGAGCTCGATCTGCGAGCACAAGCCGAGCGTCACCGGATCCATCGGCGTCAGCGTCGAGGCATTCCAGTGGGTGCGGTCGCGCACGCTGGCGATGGTGGTCTTGGTGGTGCCGACCAGCCGCATGATCTGTGCGTCCTTCAGTTCAGGGTGGTTGCGCACCAGCCACAGGATCGCGCTCGGCCGCTCATGGCGGCGCGACACCGGCGTATAGCGCGGTCCCTTCTTCTTGGCTTGCGGCGGCAGCGCCACCTTGCTCTCGCCGAGCTTGAGCCGGTAGTTCGGATCTTTCTCGCCTTTTTCGATCTCGTCGCGGGTCAATTGCCCGGTCGAGATCGGGTCCATGCCCTTGATGCCCTGGGCGGCATCGCCGTCGGCGATGGCGCGAACTTCGAGCGGGTGCATCTTGGTGAAATCCGCCACTTGATCGAAGGTCAGCGCGGTATTGTCGACCAGCCACACGGCCGTCGCCTTTGGCATCAGCGGTGCATTGCTCATGGCAAATCTCCTTTGCGCTTCGCCCACCTTTTGGAGGCGAAGCCGTGGTCATCGGCGATGACGGGAATTATGCCCCTATATAAGCCAGCGGGGCCTGCCCACGCAATGGGCTGCTAATCGGCCTTGACACCGCCCAAAAGCAGTCCCAAGTGCTACCCGAATTGACCGTTCCCTGCCCGGCGGCGAGGGGCGATTCGGTCCGAGATCGTTTTGATGCAGGCCAAAAAACCCCTGAAAATCGTACTTTGCTCGCCGCGGGGCTTCTGCGCCGGGGTGGTGCGGGCGATCGACACCGTGGAGCGGGCGCTCACCATCTATGGCGCGCCGGTCTATGTCCGCCACGAGATCGTCCATAATCGCTATGTGGTCGACAGCCTGAAGACCAAGGGCGCGATTTTCGTCGAGGAACTGGCCGAAATCCCCGACAATACCAATGCGCCGGTGGTGTTTTCCGCCCACGGGGTTCCCAAATCGGTCCCCGAGGACGCCAAAGCGCGCAATTTCTTCTCGCTGGATGCCACCTGCCCGCTGGTCACCAAGGTGCACCGCGAGGCCGCGATCCATTTCAAGCGCGGCCGCGAAATCCTGCTGATCGGGCATTCCCATCATCCGGAAGTGGTCGGCACGCTTGGGCAATTGCCGTCGGGCGCGGTGACGCTGATCGAAACCGCGGAAGATGCCGCCACCTTCACGCCGAAGGATCCCGACAATCTCGCCTTCGTCACCCAGACCACGCTGTCGATCGACGACACCGCCGAGATCGTGGCGATGCTGAAGGAGCGGTTTCCGAACATCTCCGGCCCGCACAAGGAAGACATCTGCTACGCCACCACCAACCGCCAGCTCGCGGTGAAGAAGGTGGCGCCGGTGGTCGACGCCCTGATCGTGGTCGGCGCGCCGAACTCGTCGAATTCGCAGCGCTTGCGCGAGGTCGCCGAGCGCGAAGGTTGCCCGATCGCGGTGCTGGCGCAGCGCGCCAGCGATCTCGACTGGTCGAGATTCGACGGCATCAAGACGCTCGGCATCACCGCGGGCGCCTCGGCGCCGGAAGTGATCGTCGAAGAGATCATGGGTGCGTTCGCCGAGCGCTACGAACTGCATGTGGAAACGGTCTCGGCCGCGGAAGAGAACGAATTCTTTCCGTTGCCGCGCTCGCTGCGGCCCGACGCTGCAGAGTAGTCGCGATGGCGGTCTACACCGACGTCGCCGCCGACGAGCTTGCGGAATTTTTGGACCAATACGACGTCGGGGAAATGCTGTCCTACAAGGGCATTGCCGAGGGCGTCGAGAATTCCAACTTCCTGCTGCACACCACGTCCGGATATTTCATCCTCACCCTGTATGAGAAGCGCGTCGCGAAAGGCGATCTGCCGTTCTTTCTCGGCCTGATGACGCATCTCGCCTTGCGCGGCATCAGTTGTCCGCAGCCGGTCAAGAATAAGAGCGGCGAGTCGCTAGGCAGCCTGGCCGGCCGGCCGGCGGCGATCATCACTTTCCTGGAGGGCATCTGGCCGCGCAAGCCCTCCGCCACGCACTGCGCCGGCGTCGGTCAGGCGCTGGCGAGAATGCATCTGGCGGGGCGCGACTTCGCCATGGTGCGCGCCAACGCGCTGGCAGTGTCGGGTTGGCGTCCGCTGTTCGAGCAGGCCGCATCCCGCGCCGACGAATTGCAGCACGGCTTGCGCGCCTTCATCGAGGCCGAGCTCGATCATCTGGAGAGCGACGTCTGGCCGAAGAATTTGCCGTCAGGGGTGATTCACGCCGATCTGTTTCCGGACAACGTTTTTTTTCTCGGCGAGCGGGTGTCCGGCATCATCGATTTCACCTTCGCCTGCAACGATATGCTCGCTTACGACGTCGCGATCTGCCTGAACGCCTGGTGTTTCGAGACCGATTATTCCTTCAACGTCACCAAGGCGCGTGCCTTTCTCAACGCCTATGGCCGCGAGCGCCAATTGTCCGATGCCGAGCAGAACGCGCTGCCGCTATTGGCGCGGGGCGCTGCGCTGCGCTTCCTGCTGACGCGGCTGGTCGATTTTCTCAACGTTCCGCCGGGCGCGCTGGTGCGGCCGAAGGATCCGATCGAATATGTCCGCAAACTGCGCTTTCAGCAGGGCGTCACCAGCATGCGCGATTACGGCGTCGCGGCCTCGGGGCTGGTGGCGTGAGTCCACCCCCCGCGGTCACCATTCATACCGACGGTGCCTGCTCCGGCAATCCCGGCCCCGGCGGTTGGGGCGCGATCCTGAAATTCGGCAATGTCGAAAAGGAATTGAAGGGCGGCGAGACCCATACCACCAACAACCGCATGGAGCTGATGGCGGCGATTTCCGCGCTGGAAGCGCTGAAAAAACCCTGCACGGTCAATCTCTACACCGATAGCCAGTATCTGCGTCAGGGCATCACCGGCTGGATCAACAGCTGGAAGAGAAACGGCTGGCGCACCGCGGACAAGAAGCCGGTCAAGAATGTCGATCTGTGGCAGCGGCTGGACGCCGCGCTGAAGACCCATGAAGTGCGCTGGCACTGGGTCAAGGGTCACGCCGGCCACGACGAGAACGAGCGCGCCGATCAACTGGCGCGCGACGGCATCGCCATGGCGCGATTGAAGCAGTCGCTGGAGGATTGATCACAGCCGTCATCACCCGCTCACTTCCGTTATCACCCGCGAAAGCGGGTGATCCGATATTCCAGAAGCGTTGTGATAAATCGCGAGGCCGCGGCGTATTGGATCGCCCGGTCGAGCCGGGCGATGACGAGTACTTACGGGCCGCGAAGCGGTCTTACAGCTGTTCCAGCAGCGTGTCGCCGCCGGAGACCTCGACCTTGCCGGGGGCGGGCTCGAGATTGAGCTTCTTGACCACGCCGTCATCGACCAGCATCGAGTAGCGCTTGGAGCGGATGCCGAGCCCATTGCCGGACGCGTCTAACTCCATGCCGATCGCCTTGGTGAATTCGGCGTTGCCGTCGGCGAGGAAGGTGGCCTCGTCGCGCTGGTCGGTGTCGCGCTTCCACGCGTTCATGACGAAGGCGTCATTGACCGAAACGATCGCGATCGTGTTCACGCCCTTCTCCTTGATGGCGTAGGCGTTGAGAAAAATGCTCGGCAGATGCATCTTGTGGCAGGTGCCGGTGTAGGCGCCGGGCACCGCGAACAGCGCGACCTTCTTGCCCTTGAAAATATCGTCGGTGGTCCTGACCTGCGGGCCTTCTGCGGTCATCACGCGAAATTTTGCTTCCGGCAGCTTGTCGCCAACTTGGATGGTCATCGTCAATTCTCCTGAACTGTGCGGAGGTTTCTTAAACCGGACCGGCAGCGGGCACAATATTCAGCGCCACGGAAACAGCAATGGCCGCGCGTTCACCGTTATATCATCAGCCCGAAAAGCCGCCCGCGTCCAGAAACGCCTGCTCTTCCGGGGTCGTTCCGCGGTCCAAAATCCGATTGCGATGCGGGAAGCGCCCGAACCGGCGAACTATGGCGGCGTGGTCTTCGGCGTATTTGAGGTTTTCCGTATTGCCGGACCTGCGGAAGAGTTCGACGCAGCGAAGCTGGTCGGGCAGGTGCTCCGAATGCATGAACGGCATGTACAGGAATTCCAGCAGCGCGGGATCGATCCGCGTATCGGCGCCCCGGTCGATTGCCCGGTCTGCGACTTCGCGGGCCATCGCGTCGCTTGAATAGGTGCGCGGATCGCCGCGAAACATGTTCCGGGGAAACTGATCGAGCACGATCGTCAGTGCCAGGGCGCCGTCATCGCTCGCTTCCCAGGAAGAAAGTTTTCCGGCCGCAGCCTCGTGCCATAGACCAAGGTAGCGACGGCGCACCTCGACATCGAATGCGCCGTCTTGCCTGTACCAGCGATCCGGGCCTGCCTCGCGCCAGAACGCGAGGATATCCGCCGGAGTCGTTTCGCCGGTCACGCGCGCAAGGTCTCTTGCCGGCCCTCAGGCCGCCGCGGCCTTCTTTTCATCGCGCAGTTCGCGGCGCAGGATCTTTCCGACATTGGTCTTCGGCAGGTCGGTCCTGAACTCGATCTGCTTCGGCACCTTGTAGTTGGTCAGTTGCGTGCCGCAGTATTTGATGATGTCTTCCGCGGTGACGTTCGGGTCCTTCTTCACGACAAACGCCTTGACGGCTTCGCCCGACCGCGGGTCCTCGACGCCGATCACGGCGCATTCCAGCACGCCAGGATGAGCGGCGATCACTTCCTCGATCTCGTTGGGATAGACGTTGAAGCCCGATACCAGGATCATATCCTTCTTGCGGTCGACGATCTTGGTGTAACCGTCCGGTGTCATCACGCCGATATCGCCGGTGCGGAAGTAGCCGTCCGGCGTCATCACCTTTGCGGTTTCGTCCGGCCTGTTCCAGTAACCCACCATCACCTGCGGGCCCTTGGCGCAGATTTCGCCGGGCTGGCCGAGCGGCACCTCGTTGCCGTCATCGTCGCGGAGCGAGAGATAGGTCGATGAGACGGGAATGCCGATCGATCCGGAGAACCTGTCGGTGTCGGCGGGGTTGCAGGTTAGCGTCGGCGAGGTTTCGGAGAGGCCATAGCCCTCGGACAGCGGGCAGCCGGTGACACTCAGCCATTTCTCGGCGACCGCCTTTTGCGTCGCCATGCCGCCGCCATTGGCGACCTTCAGCTTGGAGAAGTCGACCTTTTCGAAACCCGGCGTATGCAACAGCCCGTTGTAGAGCGTGTTGACCCCCGGGAAAAAGTTGATCTGATATTTCATCAGCTCCTTGACGAAGCCAGCCATGTCGCGCGGGTTGGGAATCAAGAGGTTGACGCCGCCTGCGCGGATCCCCAGCAGGTAACATGCCGTCAGCGCGAACACGTGATAGAGCGGCAGCGCGCAGACGATGAACAATTGTTCGACATGCGGCGGCTTCTTCAGCGCCGGCTGCATCCATGCATCGTTCTGCAGCATGTTGGCGAGAATGTTGCGATGGAGCAGCGTCGCGCCCTTGGAGACGCCGGTGGTGCCGCCGGTATATTGCAGGAAGGCGACATCCTCCCTGGTGAGGGCCGGCTTGTTGAGCTTCATGCCGCGGCCGGCCGCCAGTGCGTCGTTGAAGGTGACGGCGCCCGGTATCGAATAGGCCGGGACCATTTTCTTCAGCCGCCGCACCACGAGGTTGACGATCACACCCTTGAAGCCAAGCAGGTCGCCCATGCTGCCGACGATGACGTGCTTCACGGCGGTCTTGCCGATGACCTGTTGCACGGTGGTGGCAAAATTCTCCAGAACGATGATCGCCTCGGCGCCGGAATCCTTGAGCTGGTGTTCAAGCTCGCGCGGGGTATAGAGCGGATTGACGTTTACGACCGCATAGCCGGCGCGCAGCACCGCGGCCGTCGATACCGGATATTGCAGCACGTTCGGCATCATCAGCGCGACGCGCGCGCCCTTTTGCAGGCCCTTGCTCTGCAAATAGGCTGCGAGCGCCAGCGACATCTCGTCGAGATCGCGATAGCTGATCGACTTGTCCATGCAGATGAAGGCCTTGCGGTCGGCAAACTTCGCAAAGCTTTCTTCCAGCAACTCGACGAGAGATGTGTACTGCGACACATCGATATCGGCGGGCACGCCGGCCGGGTATTGCTTGAGCCAGATGCGCTCCATGGTATTTCCCCTCTGGTTTGGTCCCCGTTTCCTGGGCCGGGACGCCTTGTTTGGGCCAGTATTGAGCAATGCGGCAGCCGATGGCAAGCGGCAGCGCGTCAGGGATCTGTCGTTGACCGGAAGGAAGGAGCCGGTTCTGACCGGCCGAAACCCGGCTTAGCTGCGGGGCGCGGCGGCGGCCTTTTGATCCGCCGGCTTGGCCTCGGTGGTACTCTTGGGCTTGATCGCAGGCTTTGCAGCAGCTTTCGGCTTTGCCGGCTTCGCAGCCGGCTTATCGCCGGCGGCTACCGGCTTCTCGCCGGCTTTCGGAGCAGCAGCCGCCGGCTTGGCATTGGCGTGTCTGACGGCGGCCGGTTTGGCAGCGGGCTTCGCATCGGACTTGGTGCCGGCCTTGGGAGTCTTCTTGGCGTCCTTGCCGGTATCCTCGTCCGCCGCATCAGGCTTTGTTGTCGCAACCCGCGACTTCTTTGCGCGCGGCCGCGCGGTCTGCTTTTGGGCGTCCACCGCCACGGCGGCAATCAACGCGGCGCCGGTCTTTGTCGGACCGGTATAGACCGGCACCGGCTCTGACGGCGCGGCTGCCGCCGCCAGCAGCTCCGAAGGTTTTGCCATCGGCGGCTGTAGTCCGGCGGTGAAGAAGCTGATCGCGGTCTCGCCGCTGGTTGGACCGCTGGCCGCGGCGTTGCTGGCAACCGTGTCCTCATCCTCGTCGCTTGCGGGCCGTTTGCGTTTTCCTCCGCACATCTCGTCGCGCAGGTTCGGCGGCGAGGCGTCGATAGGCACCAGCGTGTCGACCGTGCCGAGCGAGGGGCGCAACCACGACAGCGTGTTGTTGGCAAAACCGCGCTCGAGCAATTGCGCCGCTTTCACCGCCCGCGCCTGGCCGGATGAAGCGCCGAGCACGACCGCGATCAGCCGCTTGCCATTGCGCGTGGCGGATGCGACCAGGTTGTAACCGGACGCACAGATGAAACCGGTCTTGAAGCCGTCGGCGCCGGGATAGCGTCCGATCAGCCTGTTGAAATTCTGCGTGATCCTGCGGCCGAAGCGGATCGATGGAATGTGGACGAAATACTCGTATTCCGGCAGGTCGCGAATGATGGCACGGGCGAGGATCGCAAGATCGCGGGCTGAAGTGACCTGATCCTCCGCTGGCAGGCCGTTCGGATTGACGTAGTTTGTTTGCGTCATCCCGAGTCGGTGCGCAGTCTGATTCATTTGAGCCGAAAAACCATCGATTGAACCTCCGACGCCCTCGGCGAGCACCACGGCCATGTCGTTGGCCGATTTCACCAGCATCATCTTCAGCGCGTTATCGACGGTGACCTGGATCCCTGGCCGGAAACCCATCTTGGAGGGCGACTGCGCCGCCGCGACGGGCGACACGGTCAGCAGCGAATCCAGCGAGATGCGCCCCTCCTTGACGGCCTTCAGCGTGACATAGGCCGTCATCAACTTGGTGACCGATGCGGGATACCAGGGATAGCTGGCGTTCTCCGCCTGCAGCACTTTTCCGGTATCGGCTTCCACGACCAGCAGCGCTTCCGCATGCACGAGGCGCGGCGCAACGACGGCAAGCGCTATGGCCAGAGCCAGCCAGGCCAACGGCGATTTGCGAAACGACGGTTGATGAAAATGCACTATCCGATTCCGGTCCTTGTGAGGACCCGCCCTTTTCAAAAAGCAGGTCCTGCCATGTGACGTTCGGGTTTCAATCGTGTCCGGCGTTGTCGGTTGCGGCCGGTGCAAATCTATACCGCCTTCCCGGTCGGTAACAGAGGCCGGGTGACTAAATCGTCGACGAAGTGGGCTGAATTTCGACGATACTTATTCCTTGACAGCGGCGCTTCTTGCTTTCTTCGCATGAAGGCTCGCCCGCGCAGTCTCCTGAACCATGAATTGAGCCCGTGCGAGTTCCGCAAAACGGCCGCCTTTCGCCACCAGTTCATCGAAAGTTCCACTTTCGATCACATGTCCGCTGTCGAACACAAGGATGCGCGTGGCGTTGCGGATGGTCGAGAGCCGGTGGGCGATCACGAAAGTCGTGCGTCCCTTCATTACTTCGTCGAGGGCGGCGTTAACCTTGGCTTCGGTAACGGCATCCAGCGCGCTGGTCGCCTCATCGAGGATCAGGATCGGTGGATCCTTCAACAGCGCCCGCGCGATCGACAGCCGCTGCCGCTCGCCGCCGGACAGCATCCGCCCGCGCTCGCCGGCATTGGTCTCGAACCCGCGCTCGTTGCGTTCGATGAATTCCAGGGCCTGGGCGCGGGCCGCAGCAATCCGCAGCTCTTCATCGCTCGCCTCCGGCTTGCCGACGCGCAGATTGTCCGCGATCGAACGATTGAACAATAGCGCCTCCTGGAACACTACGCCGATATTCCGGCGCAGCGAGGTCAGCGTCAGGCCGCGGACATCCATGCCGTCGATCTTGATGAAGCCCGATTGCGGATCGAACGCGCGATGCAAAAGCGCGATCGCCGTCGACTTGCCGGCGCCGGTCGGCCCGACCAGCGCGATGGTCTCGCCCGGCAGCGCGGTGAACGACAGGTCTTCGACCGCGGGCCGCTTGCCGTCATATGAAAACGAGACGTCGTTGAACTCGACCAGCCCGGAAAGCCGCCCGATATCGATCGCGTCGGGGCGGTCGCGCACCGCCGGCACGGCATCCAGCACGTTGAAGAATTCCTGCAGCCGCGGCGCCTCCATGAACACGCTGTTGATGAAGCTGACGACCTGTTCGAGCTTCTGGATCAGCATGGTGGCGAAGCTCACGAACATCACGATTTCGCCGACGGTGGTGAGGCCCTGTTCATGCAGCACGATGCCGACGGTAAAGATCGCCAGCACCGTGATGGTGGTCGATGCGCGGGTGATCACGGTGACCAGCGCCCACCACGACAGCACCGGCATTTGCACCGCCAATAGCTTGTCGGCGACGAAGCGCAGCCCCTGCACCTCGGCATCGATGCGCACGAAGCTTTGCACCAGCGCAACATTGCCGAGCGCATCGGAAGCGCGCGCGGAGAGGTCGCTGTAATGCTCCTCGACCTCGCTCTGCATGCCGTAGGTCTTGCGCACCACCAGCGTGGTCAACGCGGTGAATACCACGCACAGAACGAACAGCAGGATCGCCAGCCGCCAATTGATGTAAAGAGCCAGCGGCAGCAGCACCACCAGCGACATGATCGCGGCGAAATGCTCGCGGAAAAACGCCAGCCACAGCCGCCACAACGAGTCGGTGCCGTTCAGCATCACCTTCATCAGACGGCCCGAATGGGTGCCGGTGTGAAACGTCAGCGGCAGTTGCATGATGTGCTCGAAATAATCCGTCAGCACCGCCTGGCGCTGGCGGTGCGCCAGCCGATCGGCATGCAGCGCGACCGCGGCACTGCATCCAATGGTGAACAGGCCGAATGCGGCCCAGGCCACGAGCAGCGGCCAGGCCGACGAGAACCCGAGCGGGCCTGCGGATGGCTTGCCGGAGAGAACGTCTACGATCCGGCCGAACAGCACCGGCTCGGCGAATTGCGCACCGGCCAGCAGCAGATTGGCGCCGGCGAGGATCCAGCCCAGCCGCGCCTCTTTGCCGAGTAGCCCGAGGACGCGAATATAAAGACGAATTAGCGACATGCCGTTAAGGGGCTCGGGGGTCGGCGGACAATCGTTCGGAGGCATTCTAATCAGGGATTATCGCCGAGATACAGCTTCTCCTTGATGTTTTGCTCAATTGATCAGGCGGCCGCCGAGCGGAGGCAGGAAGGCATTGTCGAAAATATCAGTCGCGGATGGGCGTTTCTGGAACTTGAAATCTTCGGCGATTTGATCGATCGACCGCTCGAACCGGGCCGGATCGATGGCGCCGATGCCATTGCGCTGAACTTCGGGGGTGACGAAGTTCTCGCGAATCAGGGTGCGCAACCGCTCCAGCTCGAGATCGCGCGATCCGCCGTCCATGCGGTTGACGACTTCATCCGCCGCCCGCCCGGGCTCCCTGATGGCCAGATGCATGCCGCCAATCACCGCGCGCAGGAAGCCTTTCACCGCCTCCGGCTTCGCGGCTGCCAGCACCGGATTGACGATCACCGCGAAGCCGTAGGCCTCGCAGCCGTAATCCGCATACCGAAGCACCGCAAGGTCATCCGACGGAACGCCGCGATTCCTCAAATTGACCGCCGATAGATATGAAAACCCGGTTATCGCGTCGATCTGACCGGCCGACAATATCGGCTCGCGCACCGCCGCGCTGATCTTGCTCTGCTTGACGGTTGCGAGCTTGATTCCGTTCTGCCGCGCCAGCGCCGGCCACAGCCGGATCGCAAGATCGCCCTCGGCGACGCCGAGCGTCTTGCCCTCGATATCGGAGAGCGAGCGGATACCCCGGCTTTGGCGGGCAATGATGGCGTAGGGTGTTTTGTTGAACAGCACGAACACCGCCTTGATCGGAGGCGCGCCCGCGCCGTCGCGAAAGCGGATCAACTCGTTGATGTCGACGAGGGCGAAATCGCTGTCGCCTCTGGCGACGCGCGCAATCGCGTCCCGCGATCCGCTGGCGATATTGGTCGTGACCGCCAGACCCTCGGAGCTGAACAAGCCGCTGACCGAGGCCAGCACGAAGGGAGCTGCACTCGCATCGATCGGGCGATCGAAGGAAAACTGGATCGCGATCGGTGGCCGTACTTCGGCCGCAGCCCGGCTCTCAATCGAGCCGAGACACGCAAAGCAAAACAGGCCTATCAGCGAAGCCAGAATGCAGCTGTTGGCAATGGTCGGACTTGCGCGCATTGGGGCTACTTCGGGACCAGCGCCAGTTGCCATGCCGGGTGTGTTGGTTTCATGACACCTGGAGCGCGACACCATCACACTCTGCCGGATGAAGTCTGAACGGCTGATGAGCGCCCCGATTTCGCCATCTATCGTTCAGCCGGCATTCGGATTTGGGAACCTAGCCTGCGCCCGGGGGTTAGCTAAGACGTCTACCAGGGCAGGTTGCCACGGAGGACATTGAGATGTTCACGCGAAAAGGTGTGTTTTCGGTCCATGGCCGCGCCGCCGTGATGGCGACCGTTGCGGCGGTGGCAGTGACGGCGGTCGAGCCGTCGCTGGCTCTTGCCGGGCCCGCGCCATCGGGCAAGGGCCAGTCGGCGACGACTGCGACCAGCGACGCCACGGACTTCAGCGCCCGCCGCAGGTTCTATGGGGGCGCCGCCGCGGCAGCGGCCTTTGCCGGCATTGTCGGGACCGGCCTTGCGATCGCCGCAGCCCAGAGCAGCCCCTATTACGGCTACTATGGCGGCCCGGTCTATTACGGCGGAGGCCCTTATTATTACGACGGTGGTCCCTACTATTACGGCGGATATCGCTATGGCGGTGTGCCCTATTACCGGGGCCATCCGTTAGCCAGCTGGTAACTGTAAGGTTGTGCAACCCATTAATCCGCCGGTCACTGTGGCTGGCGGATTTTTGCTTGTTGGCAGGCGCCGTTAACACGCTCGCCACGGCTTTGGATTAACTTTAAGGCATGAGTGATTCGCTCGAACGGCTATATCTGGCGGTGATCGCGGCCAAGGATCTCGATCCGGCAATTTCGCGAACCGCCCGGCTGTTTCAGCGCGGCCCGGCCAAGATGGCGAAGAAACTGGCCGAAGAAGCCATCGAGGTCGTGATCGACGCCGTCAACCGCAATCCCGACGCGGTGATCCGCGAAAGCGCCGACCTTCTCTATAATCTTACCGTCTTGTGGGCCTCGGCGGGTGTGCGGCCGGAGGACGTCTGGCGCGAAATGGAGCGGCGCGAAGACCTGCTCGGAATTGCCGAGAAGCTGCCGAAATCCGCGGTCAAAATGCCGAAGATTTCGCCGTCGCGGGTCGCACGGCGACCGATTGTCGCGGTTGAGGGCCGCGGCCTGCGGAAGCGGCACTAAGTCTCATCCAATTCCTTATTTCGCGGCATGGACAAATCCGCTCCATGGTGGTTCATCGCGCCATGCTGAAACGGATCTACGACTGGTGCATCGACGCTGCCGACAAGCCTCACGCGCTTTGGATTCTGGGAGCGGTGTCGTTCGCCGAAAGCTCGTTTTTTCCGGTGCCGCCCGACATCATGCTGCTCCCGATGTCGCTCGCGCGTCCGCGCCAGGCCTGGCTGTTCGCGACCTTGTGCACCGCCGCTTCGGTTGCCGGAGGCGTGCTTGGCTACGCGATCGGCGCGCTGCTCTATGACTCGCTCGGGCAGTGGCTGATCAATCTCTACGGCCTTGGCGGCAAGGTCGAAGCCTTCCGTGCTTCCTATGCCGAATGGGGCGCCTGGATCATCATTGGCAAGGGTCTGACCCCGATCCCCTACAAGCTCGTGACCATCACCTCGGGCTTTGCCGGATACAATATCTGGCTGTTTATCGTGTGCTCGATTATCGCCCGCGGCGGCCGCTTTTTCGCGGTCGCGATCCTGCTTAACCGCTACGGAGACGCCATCCGCGCCCAGATCGAGAAACGGCTCGGGCTGTGGGTCACGCTCGGCGCTATCGTCCTCGTGCTCGGTTTTGTCATAGCATTTCGCTTGCTCTGAGCATTCGCGAAGAACTTTGCCGGTTCGCGGCTTCAGGCTACGCTTGAAATCATGCCCGATCGACCCGGCAACCTGATCGTATTGTCCAGAATGCACCTAGCGACCGCGGGCGCAGCGTTGCTGATGTTGATGATTGCCGCAGGCTCGGCCTGGCCGCAAGCAGCGCCGCCGCCCTCGCTTGGCGTCCAGGAGCCGGTCCAGCAAACGCCGCCTCGACAGGACGAGCCGGCACCGCCCCCGCCGGCGCGCCAAGACAATCCCGGCCTGTTCGACGACATGGAAAAGTTCTTCGAGAAATCTCTGTCGATGCTTCCGCCGCTGAAAAGCCCAAGTGAGACCATCGACGATCTGAACGCACGCGCAAAAGAGGCGGGCGAGGCGCTATCACGGCTGGCCAAGCCATCATCCATGGTCGCGGGGCGCGTGATCTGCCCGGTTTCGGCAAGCGGCGCGCCGGACTGCAAGCTCGGTGCCGATAAGCTCTGTCAGAGCAAGGGCTTCAAAGAGGGAAACAGCCTTAACACCGATTCCGCGGAAACCTGTTCCGCGAAAGTCCTGATCCCCGGCCGGGCGCGCAAGCCGGATGATTGCCGGCGGGACAATTACGTTACCCGTGCGCTATGCCAGTAGCGCTGGGATCCGCCTGATGCATGGATACAGGGCGCGAGTTGCGATTGCTTTCTTGGTATGATGTCTGGCATCTTTCGACCGATGCATTGCGTTTTCCGCTGAACGACAAGAGGATTTTTCGATGTCCATGCCCGCTCTGTTCAAGGGCCGTCTGTCTATCCCCGTGATCGGCGCGCCGCTGTTCATCATTTCCGTGCCGGATCTGGTGATCGCGCAGTGCAAGGCGGGCGTGGTCGGATCGTTTCCGGCGCTGAACGCGCG
>DASSGM010000306.1:0-5457 GCA_035693465.1 Bradyrhizobium sp.
ATCCACGACTTCGCATCGGTGTGGCCGAAATAGGTGTAGGGGATGACGGCGTGGTGCACCAGCACCACCAGCGTCAGAAAGGTACGGGCGCGGTCGAGCGACAGATTGCGCGCCTTGACCTTCGGCGCGGCCCGAGCTTCCACGGTCGCGACAGATGGGGAAATCGAGGTCATGCATGCCCCGGCAGGATGATTGTTCGGATGTTGCCGTCGGGAACCTGATTCAGCAAGGGCGCTAATCCCGGTTCAGCCGACAGGACCGGCCCCGGAGCTTTCCCCACGTGCCCGCCGCCCGGACGACAAACCCTGGAAAGGTCCGCCAAATAGGTGATTTCGGTCAAGGGCGGTGAACAAAACGCCGCCCATCTATCCCCGTTACCGGAACCAGTCCCCTTGCTCGAAAGTTAGATCAGCGATTTCGCAGGGGACGCCGACCCGGTGTGGTCGCAAGGTTTGAGGAGTGGGCGATGACAATTCTGAGATGGGCGCTGCTTTTCTTTCTGATTTCGATCGTTGCCGGCGTTCTCGGCTTCACCGGCATATCGGCCGCAACAGCGGATATCGCCCGCTTCCTGTTCTACGTCTTCGTCGTGATCTTCCTGGTCTTGCTGATCCTGGGACTAACGATCTTCAGGGTATGAGGCGAGAAGCCGTGAACACTGACAAAGCTCGTCATGCCCGGGCTTGTCCCGGGCATCTACGCCTTGGCTCCAAGCAGTAAGAAAGATGTGGATGGCTGGGACAACAAGCCCGGCCATGACCGAAGAGATGGATCTTTGACGCTCTTAGGCGGCCGTCCCCTTAAGGAACCTCTTCGATCTTCACCCTATCGGGATAGAACGCCAGATGGCCGGTGATTCCCGCCATCGCCGGAAATGGCGTCTCGTAGGTCCAGATCGCATTTTCGAGTGTCTTGCCGTTGGCGTTGATATTGAAATAATTCGCATCCCCCTTGTAGGGGCAGTGCGTCACCCGGTCGGTGCGCGCCAGCAGCGCCATGTTGGCGTCCGCGCGCGGTACATACTGCACCGCCGGATAGCTCGCTTCCTTCAGCGTCAGCGCCTGGGTGGTGTCGGCAATGACGACGCCACCGGCGGAGATGCGGACGCGCTTCGGGTTCGCGGTAATGGTGATTGGGTGGTCGGGACCGGGGAGTTTCATGGCCGTCAGCCTCTTTCGGTCAGGCCGTTGTGATCGCGGGCACGATCAAGCGGCTTTGCAAGGATCGGATCGGGAATATAGTGCGAAACGCGTGACGTAGAAGGGTGTCCGCGCTAAGTTTGGGCGCCGCCTGGGCCCTAGCCGGCGGCGATTCGAAGACGCCGAATGGAGAAAACGGGATGCCGATGGACGCCCGCGATATCGAATCGATGATCAAGGCAGCCATACCCGACGCCGAGGTAACGATCCGCGATTTGGCCGGCGATGGCGACCACTATGCGGCGACCGTGATCTCGGAGTCATTCCGCGGCAAATCGCGCGTCCAGCAGCACCAGATCGTTTATCAATCGCTGCGGGGCCAGATGGGCGACGTGCTTCACGCGCTGGCGTTGCAGACCGGGGTGCCTGGTGGACCCGGGGAGGGCCAGCCACCACGGTCATGATCGTCGTCGTAGGCCGGGATCGACCTCGCTGAAGGGCGGCGCGGGCGAACTCGGCTCGAGGAATCTCAATCCGAGGCCACCAGCGCGTGAACCGAGAACATGTGAGCCGCGTCGGTCCAGCACTCGCGCGGGCTCCAGCCCGAACCGCGCGCCAGCGCAATGAAGCGTTCGAGGCTGTATTTATAGCTGTTCTCGGTGTGGATAGTTTCGCCGGCGCGGAACGAGAAACTTCGGCCAAGCACGCGCACGGTCTGCGCCCTGCGGCTGATCAGGTGCATCTCGATCCGGTGACGCTCGCGATTGTAGATTGCGCGATGCCGGAAGGCGGACAGGTCGAAATTGCCGCCGAGTTCGCGGTTGATGCGATGAAGCACATTGAGATTGAAGCGCGCCGTGACGCCGGCTTTATCGTTATAGGCCTCATACAGCACGCGCTCGTCCTTTTCGAGATCGACGCCGATCACCATCTGCGCGCTTTCGCCCAGAATATCGCGGGCGCTGCGCAGGAAACCACAGGCTTCATGCGGCTCAAAATTTCCAAGCGTCGAGCCGGGGAAAAATCCAACCTTCGGCATCCCGGCGATTGACTCGGGCAAGGCGAACGGCGCGGTAAAATCCGCCGCGACCGGATAGACGCCGAGGCCGGGGAAATCCTTGCGCAGGGCGTCTGCCTGCGCTTTCAGGAAGTCGCCGGAAATATCCACGGGAACGTAGGCGCCGAACGCGCAGTCGTTCAATAACAACCGCACCTTGGTGGTGGCGCCCGCGCCGAATTCCACCAATGCGGCGCCATCAGGGACGATCGCCGATATCGCGCTGCTGCGATCACGCAAGATCGAAAGCTCGCTGCGCGTCGGGTAATATTCCGGCAGCAGCGTGATCTGCTCGAACAATTCCGAACCGGTGGCATCGTAGAAATACTTTGGCGACAGCCGTTTCGGATGCTGTGACAAATCGTCGATTACGTCGCCGGCAAACGCCGAGGTTTGTTCGTCGAAACGATGTGCTTTGGCCAAAGCCGCGGCATGCACATTCATAACAGTCTCCTGCACGCGCTTTCCGGCGCGGTTGAATTGCGGAAAGATCAGGCGGCGTAATCGGCGAGGCGCAGTCCCGTGAATTGCCAGCGATGATGGGGATAAAAGAAGTTACGATAGCTAATACGGCTATGCCCTTCCGGGGTTGCAAGCGAGGAGCCGCGCAGCACCAGTTGGTTGACCATGAACTTGCCGTTATATTCGCCGAGCGCGCCCTCAATCGCGCGATAGCCGGGATAGGGGGCGTAGGCGCTGCGGGTCCATTGCCACACGATCCCGAACGCGTCGTTGAGATGTCCGGCGCGTGCGGCGACCTCCCACTCCATTTCGGTCGGCAGATGCTTGCTGCTCCAGCGCGCGAAGGCATCGGCCTCGTAATAGCTGACATGGCAGACCGGGGCGCCAGGATCGACCGGCTTCGATCCGGCGAGCGTCATGACGTGCCATTCGCCCGATATCTCGCGCCAGTAGCCGGGGGCCTGCCACTGCTCGTTGCACACGGCCGCAAACCCGTCCATCAGCCATAGTGTCGGCGTCGAGTAGCCCCCGTCTTTCATGAAGGCGAGCCACTCGGCATTGGTGACCAGGTTGCGCGCCATCGTCACCGGCCCCACTAGCGCGCGGTGCGCGGGTTTTTCGTTGTCGAAATGAAACGCATCGTCGGCGTGCCCGACGCTATGGATGCCCTCATTGAGCTTGACCCAATCGTCGCCGGTGCGCGTTGAAGCGGGAAATGTCCAGGCCGGGTCGTAAGCCGGCAATATCGGGTTTTGCGCGAAGGCGTGCAGGATGTCGGTCAGCATCAACTCCTGATGCTGCTGCTCGTGATTGAGACCGACCTCCACCAAGGGCGCGATCGCCGCCAGCGTGGCCTCGTCGGCCTCGTGAAAGAATTTCACCACAGCCGCATCGACATGGCGGCGGTAGGCGGTGACTTCGTCGGCACTCGGACGGGTCAGATGGCCGCGCTGATGGCGCGCGTGCCGCGGGCCGGCGCTGACGTAATAGGAATTGAACAGATAGGCGAAGTCCGGATGAAAGGGTCTATAGCCTTCGCAATGTTCGCCAAGCAGGAATTGCTCGAAGAACCACGTGGTGTGGGCGCGGTGCCATTTCGTTGGGCTGGCATCCGGCATCGACTGAATCAGCTGGTCCTCTGGCGTTAAGGGCGCGGCGCGGCGCTCGGTCTCGCCACGGACCGCGAGGAAGGCTTCCACCAAATTCTGGGCGAGGCTGCCGGAATCGGAGAATAATGACGGGCAAGGGGCGGCAAGCGCCGCAGCGGATGCAGGTTTCGTCACTGGCGTCTCCGTCGGGGAACAGAACGTTGCTGTGGCGGATGGGTTCCCCGAGAACAGCCTGTCCTAGATAGGGGTTTCCAGCGGGGATAAAAGCCTCTCAAGGCCTATGGTGTCGGTGCCCGCCGGCGATGGCTGGGCTGGGGACAAACGCCTGTATCAGCCGGCGCATAGCGGCCCCGCTGCCATTTTGCTTTGGATGCACAACGGTTTGGAGTACATATATGACAGGTCGGGTTTAACGGGCCGGTGCGGGCTCGAAGGGTTATGCCGCAAAGGGCAAAAGGACGTGAATATGAGCATCGAGCAATTTATCGACAACGAAGTAAAGTCGAACGACGTCGTGCTGTTCATGAAGGGCACGCCGCAGTTCCCGCAGTGCGGTTTTTCCGGACAGGTGGTGCAAATCCTCGATCACATCGGGGTCGGCTACAAGGGTTTGAACGTCCTTGAATCCGCCGAACTGCGCAACGGCATCAAGAGCTATTCCAACTGGCCGACCATTCCCCAGCTTTACGTCAAGGGTGAATTCGTTGGCGGCTGCGACATCATCCGCGAGATGTTCCAGGCCGGCGAGCTGCAACAGCTTTTTGTCGACAAGGGCGTCCCGGTCGCCGCGGCTGCCTCCGCCTGAGCTTGGCCGCGCGCCAGATCGGCTCGGCGCGGCTGGAAGCCATCGTTGCTGACATCACGAGCTTAAGCGTAGACGCCATCGTCAACGCCGCCAACACCTCGCTGCTCGGCGGTGGTGGCGTCGATGGCGCAATCCATCGCGCGGCCGGGCCTGAGCTTCTCGCCGAATGCCGCACCCTGCACGGCTGTGCGATGGGGGATGCCAAAATCACCAGGGGTTATCGGCTGCCGGCGCGGCATGTGATTCACGCCGTCGGCCCGGTGTGGAACGGGGGAAACCGCAGCGAGGATGAGGCGCTGGCGTCGTGCTACGCCCGCGCCATCGAACTGTGCCAGACCCACGGCCTTGCTTCGATTGCCTTTCCCGCCATTTCCACCGGCGTCTATCGCTTTCCGGCCGATCGCGCGGCGCGGATCGCTGTTGCGACTGTGGTCGGGGCGCTATCAGCGGCGCCGGTGGTCCAGCGCGTTATCTTCTGCGGCTTTTCGAACGACAGTGCGGCCCTGCATGCGCAGGCGATAGCCGGGTTCGGCAGCCCTTGTGCCGATTGAACCGGCAGCTACACTCCGGAACGAATTTTTCCGGGGAGGGGACATGAACCCAGTTCATTTTCTGCGGGCGCTTTGCGGCGCACTGCTTGCCGCGGTCACCGCATCACCCGTCAGCGCGGAAGGCACCTTCGACATTCCGCCGGGCGCGCATTTCAACCCGCAAAAGCTCGAGCGCGTCGGCGACTTTCTGCGTGACCAGATCGCGAACGGCAAAATCCCCGGCGCGATCCTGCTGATCCAGCAGCACGGCAAGCCGGTCTATCATGAACTCTTGGGCGTGCAGGATGTGGTCTCCAGGCAGCCGATGACGGATCAGACGATCTTCCGCCTGTTT
>DASSGM010000307.1:0-8487 GCA_035693465.1 Bradyrhizobium sp.
CACCGACCGGCACCGGTCATTTCTGACCTCGTATTCCGAGAAGACCGCGCGATCGCTATCTGCCGTCCGCTGAATGAGCCTTTCCAAGGTAACGGCAAAAGGTTATTTACCAGCCCCGGCTATGCCGATGACCGTCCGCGCGCGTCCAACCGGAGCAACTGCCATGTCGATACAAGGTGTGGGTTCTCCCGAGTATACGTTCACGCCGCCAAAGCGCAATTCGCTGACGCATATTCCTGGCGACGAGGGCTGGCCGCTGATCGGCAAGACGCTCCAGGTGCTCGCCGATCCCAAGGGACACGTCGAAAAGCATGCCGCCAAATATGGCCTGGTCTATCGCAACCATGTGTTTGGCGAGACCAGTCTGGTCCTGCTCGGGCCCGAAGCCAATGAGCTTGTGCTGTTCGACCAGGCCAGGCAGTTCTCTTCGACCCTGGGCTGGGGACGGGTTCTCGGGCTGTTGTTTCCGCGCGGGCTGATGCTGCTTGATTTCGACGAGCATCGCCTGCACCGGCGCGCGCTGTCGGTGGCGTTCAAATCCGGGCCGATGAAATCCTATCTTGCGGAGCTCGATACCGGCATCGTGGCGCGGGTCAGGCAATGGAAGGCACAGCCTGGGCCGATGTTGTTCTATCCCGCGATGAAGCAGCTCACGCTCGATCTCGCCGCGACCTCCTTTCTCGGCGCCGGCATCGGTCCCGAGGTCGAGGAGATCAACCGCGCCTTCGTCGACATGGTGGCCGCGTCCGTCGCCGTGATTCGCAAGCCGCTGCCCGGCACGCAGATGGCGCGCGGCGTCAAGGGGCGCAAACGCATCGTGGCCTACTTCGCGGAGCAGATTCCGATCCGCCGCGCCAGCGGTGGCGAAGACCTGTTCTCGCAGCTGTGCCGCGCCACCCATGAGGACGGCGCGCTGCTGTCGACCCAGGATATCGTCGACCACATGAGTTTCCTGATGATGGCCGCGCACGATACGCTGACCTCATCGCTGTCATCGTTCGTGGGCGCGCTTGCGGCTCATCCGGAGTGGCAGGTCAAACTGCGCGATGAGGTGGCGTCGCTCGGCATCGCCGCCGGCGAGCCGACGACGTTCGACAACCTAGAGGCCATGCCGCTCACCGAGATGGCGTTCAAGGAAGCGCTGCGGCTCAGGCCGCCGGTGCCCTCGATGCCGCGCCGTGCGGTCCGCGATTTCACGTTCAAGGGTTACGCAATTCCGGCCGGCACCCTGGTCGGGATCAATCCGCTGTTCACCCATCACATGCCGGAGATCTGGCCCGAGCCTGACAAATTCGACCCCTTGCGCTTTACCGACGAGGCGCAGCGCGGCCGCCATCGCTTCGCCTGGGTGCCGTTCGGCGGCGGCGCGCATATGTGCCTCGGGCTGCACTTTGCCTACATGCAGGCGAAATGCTTCGCGCGGCATTTCCTGCAAAATCTCTCGGTGTCGCTGGAGCCGGGCTACACGCCGGATTGGCAGATGTGGCCGATCCCGAAGCCGCGGGACGGATTGCGCGTGACGCTGAAGCCGGTCGGGTAAGCGCGGGGTTCACCCCTTGCCCTGATCGAACGCCTTGCGCAGCGCGACATAGCCCTGCTGCTGCTGGGTCCAGTTGCGGCCGCCGGTGATGGCGCCATCGACCACCAGATCGTGTCCGTTGATGAAGCTGGATTCATCGCTGGCGAGAAACACCGCGGCGTGAGCGATATCTTCCGGCAGCCCGGCGCGGGGTATCGGCTGCGCGGTCTTGTAGACCTCGCGCATCACGTCGGGCGTTTTCTCCGCGGCCTCGACCGACAAGCCCAATGCCTTGCCGAAGATGCCGGTGGCGATCGCGCCCGGCGAGATGCTGTTGACGCGGATGCCGGCCTCGCCAAGCTCCATCGCCACGCATTTGGTGAGATGAATCACGGCGGCCTTGGCCGCGCCATAGACCACCGACGACGAAAAGCCGGCGAGCCGTCCGGCGATGCTGCCATTGTTGATGATGCTGCCCGAACCCTGGCGGCGCATATGCGGCGCGGCGTGCTTCATGCCGAGCATCACGCTGCGCACCAGCGTCGCCATCGCGGCGTCGAAACGCGCAACCTCGAGGCCTTCGATGCCGCCGGTCTGCGCCGGACCGCCGGCATTGTTGAACAGGCAATCGATGCGGCCGAATTTCTCGACCGCCTGACCGATCAGCGCGCGCATCTGCTCCTCGATGGTGACATCGGTCTGGCGGAACACACAATTGGCGCCGAGCCTTTTCGCCAGCGCCTCGCCCTCCGGGGCGCGGCGTCCGGCGACGACGATCGTGGCGCCTTCGGCCACGAAAATCTCCGCAGTGCGCAGCCCGATGCCGCTTGTCGCGCCGGTGATAACCGCGACCTTGCCGTCCAGCCGTCCCATGTCGTTCTCCCTGTTTTTGCGATCCTGGCTTTCGGTATATTTCCGGACTGACGGAACAACGCAAGCTATGCTTGCTTTGCGGCGGCCGCAGACCGCGCCTTTTTCCGCCGGCTTGCCTTGTTCTGGATTCGGTTGCCAGCTGATTGTAATGTAACCCATGGTGAAATGGATCGACGAGTTTCGGCGCGGCTGGCAGGGAACATCCGAACCGTCGCCGCTTTTCAGCATCGGATTTGCAGCCTGCTGCCTTGCCCTGGCGACCGCGGCGCGGTGGTGTCTTTCCCTGATCCGGCCGGATGTGTTCTTCACCCCGTATTTTCCCGCGGTGGTTTTTGCCACTGCGTTCGGCGGGTATCGGATCGGGATTGCGACGGCGGTCATCGGGGGCACGCTCGGCGTGACCGTCAATTTCAGCGACGCCCCGGCTGATTTTGCAAGACTGGCGCTTCTGGTGATCTATCTGATCGTGTGCGGCTTGACGATATGGGGCGTCGAGCACTATCGATCGATCGGCGCGCAGCAAAGGCAAGTCTCAAAGCGCCTGTTGCAGGAAGAGCAGTATCGCAAGCTGGTGGTGGAGGAGTTCCAGCACCGGCTGAAGAACAAATTGTCGACCATTCACGCCGTCATCCATCTGGTGCTGCAGGATCAGCCGCAAATCTGGACCGGCATCGATCAGCGCTTGCGGGCGTTGTCCGCGACCGACGATCTGATCGCACGGGTCGACGGCACCGGCTGCGACATCAAGGATTTGCTGATTTCCGAGCTCGGACCTTACGGACATGTTCGATTTACCCTGAATGGAAATCCGCTGTTTCTCCCCGCCAAACTGGCGGTGAGCCTGGCATTGATATTTCACGAGCTCGCCACCAATGCGGGCAAATACGGCGCGTTTTCTTCCACGCGCGGGCTGTTGCAGGTGTCATGGTCGGTGTCAGACGATCGCCTCAATATTACCTGGGACGAGACCGAGGGTCCTCCGATCGAAACGGTCGGGGCGGCCGGCTTTGGCACCAAGCTCTTGAAATCGGCGCTCCGGCCATTCGACGGCAAGACCGAGATCGCGTTTTTGAGGACCGGGCTTCATTGCACGATGCAATGCCGCATCCCGCGGGAGTAAGCCGGCTTCAAATGCCCGGATAAATCCTACGCCGCTGCCTTCTTTAACAATGCTGCCTTGACCGGGGGCGAGCGCTCACTCTATCAGTGGCGTGCAGATCAGAAACCTAGGGAGAGTAGCTGTGCGAACGTCTTTAATCGTTCAGGGAATTGCCGTCATCTTGCTGGGAACAGCCGCTCAGGCCGACGATCTGAAGATCGCCCTGATCTACGGCAAGACCGGACCGCTCGAAGCTTATGCAAAGCAGACCGAGACCGGCCTGCGCATGGGACTGGAGTATGTCACCAAGGGCAGCATGACGCTGGACGGGCGCAAGATTGTCGTCATTACCAAGGACGACCAGAGCAAGCCGGATTTATCCAAGGCGGCGCTTGCCGAGGCCTACCAGGACGACAAGGCCGATATCGCCATCGGCACGACATCGTCGGCCGCGGCGCTGGCGGACCTTCCGGTGGCCGAGGAAAACAAGAAGATCCTGATCGTCGAGCCGGCGGTCGCCGACCAGATTACCGGGGAGAAGTGGAATCGCTACATCTTCCGCACCGGGCGCAATTCCTCGCAGGACGCGATCTCGAACGCGGTGGCGATTGGCAAGCAAGGCGTCACGGTCGCAACACTGGCTCAGGACTATGCGTTTGGCCGCGACGGCGTCGCCGCCTTCAAGGAGGCGCTGGCAAAGACCGGCGCCACGCTTGCGGCGGAAGAATACGTGCCGACCACCACGACGGATTTCACCGCGGCCGGCCAGCGCCTGTTCGACGCGCTCAAGGACAAGCCCGGACGCAAGATCATCTGGGTGATCTGGGCGGGCGGCGGCGATCCGCTGACAAAACTGCAGGACATGGATCCGAAGCGCTATGGCATCGAGCTTTCGACCGGCGGCAACATCCTCCCCGCGCTGGCGGCCTACAAGCGGCTGCCCGGCATGGAAGGCGCGACCTATTACTACTACGACATTCCGAAGAACCCGGTGAACGAGTGGCTGGTCAGCGAGCACCAGAAGCGCTTCAATGCGCCACCGGATTTCTTCACCGCCGGCGGGTTCTCCGCCGCGATGGCAGTGGTCGCTGCCGTCACCAAGGCAAAATCCACCGACACCGAAAAGCTGATCAGTGCGATGGAAGGCATGGAGTTCGACACCCCGAAGGGCAAGATGATCTTCCGCAAAGAAGACCATCAGGCGCTGCAAAGCATGTATCACTTCAAGGTCAAGGTCGATCCGAATCTCGCCTGGGCGGTGAACGAACCGGTGCGTGAACTCAAGATCGAAGACATGGATATCCCGATCCGCAACAGGCGGTGATCTTCCTCCCCCTCGCCCCGCGCTTCACGGGGTCGAGACGAGCGAAGCTCGCTCTTAGAGGGTCGGGGTGAGGGGCTCGCGCGGTAGACGACACCGTCTCCTCGGAGGCTCCCTCACCCGATCGCTGCGCGAGTAGCCGAAGCCTCGCTTCGGCGTTCTGTTTTAAGAACGGCCGCCGAAGGCGGCCTATGCTCTCCCTGCAAACGGGGAGAGGTGAAGACTACCGAGCGTGCCGCGCCTCACCATGGGTTAGCTATGAGCCTCACCCTCGAAACCCGCGATCTGACCATTCGCTTCGGCGGCCACGTCGCGGTCAACAGCGTCAGCTGCAGCTTTCGCCCGGGCGAGCTGACCGCCATTGTCGGCCCCAATGGGGCCGGCAAGACCACCTATTTCAATCTGATCTCGGGGCAGCTGCGCCCCACCGATGGCAGCATCCTGTTTGATGGCGCCGATATCACGCAGCTTTCGGCGCCGCTGCGCACCCGCGCCGGCCTCGGCCGCGCCTTCCAGCTTACCAATCTGTTTCCGAACCTCAGCGTCGAAGAGAATGTCCGGCTCGCCGTGCAGTCCCAAAGCGGCGTGCATTACGACATGCTGCGTCCCTGGATGACGCGGCGCGAGCTGATTGCGCGCGCCGACGCCATTCTCGACAAGGTCGCGCTGGGCAGCCGGCGGAACGTGGCGGCGACCGCGCTGTCCCATGGCGATCAACGCAAGCTTGAGGTCGCGCTGATGATGGCGCTGGAGCCAAAGGTCTTCATGTTCGACGAGCCGACTGCCGGCATGAGCATCGATGAAGTCCCGGTGGTGCTCAATCTGATCGCGCAGCTCAAACAGGATTTGAGCAAGATCATTCTGCTGGTCGAGCACAAGATGGACGTGGTGCGTTCGCTGGCCGACCGCATTATCGTGCTGCACAACGGCCAATTGGTCGCCGACGGCAACCCGGCCGAGGTGATCGCCTCGCCGATCGTGCAGGAGGCCTATCTGGGCGTCGCGCCCGGACGGAGCGCGGCATGACCGAGCTGCTCTCGCTCACCGGCGTCCATACCCATATCGGGCGCTATCACATTCTGCAGGGCGTCGATTTCAGCGTCACCGAGGGCCAGACCACGATGCTGCTGGGCCGCAACGGCGCCGGTAAGACCTCGACGCTGCGAACCATCATGGGCCTGTGGCAGGCCTCCGCTGGCTGCATCTCGCTGCACGGACAACGCATCGAGCAGCGCGCGACGCCTGATATCGCCCGGCTCGGCGTCGGCTATGTGCCCGAAAGCATGGCGGTGTTTTCGGATTTGACGGTGAAGGAAAATCTGATTCTCGCAGCGCGTGACGGGCCGCTCGACCATGCCAGGCTTGAGTGGATTTTCGGATTCTTCCCCGCGCTCAGGCGCTTCTGGCTGTCGCGCGCCGGCGCGCTGTCCGGCGGACAAAAACAAATGCTTTCGATCGCGCGCGCCATTGTCGAGCCGCGCAAATTGCTCTTGATCGACGAGCCGACCAAGGGTCTGGCGCCGGCGATCGTCGTAGCGCTGATCGAATGCTTTGCCGAGGTCAAACGCCGCGGCGCCACCATTCTTCTGGTCGAGCAGAATTTTTTTGCCGCGCGGGAGCTCGGCGACAGCGTTCTGGTGATGGACAACGGCAAGATCGTCCATCGTGGCGAGATGGCGGCGCTGGCCTCCGACACAGCCCTTCAGGAACGCTTGCTCGGGCTCAGCCTGGAGACGCATCAATGACCGACCTTGCCGCATCGGGCGCGCTGCCCAGGCCGAACCGGGATGTTCTGCCGGTGCTGCTGCCGGTCATTCTCGCGCTCGCCATGGCGCCGCTGATCGGGTCGGCAAGTTCCTGGGTGACGCTGACGGTGGCGAGCCTCGCCATGGGCATGATGATCTTCATCATGGCGTCCGGCCTGACCCTGGTGTTCGGCCTGATGGACGTGCTCAATTTCGGCCACGGCGCCTTCATTGCGGTCGGCGCCTATATCGCGACGCTGGTGCTGTTGCCGCTTGCGCCTTACGTGCAGGCCGACTCGCTGCTGACAAACCTGGCGGTGCTGGCGCCGGCCGCGGCCTTGTCGATGGCAGTCTCCGGCGCGCTTGGGCTTGTCGTCGAGCGGCTGCTGATCCTGCCGGTCTACGGCCAGCACCTCAAGCAAATCCTGATGACGACCGGCGGACTGATCGTCGCCGAACAGGCGCTGTATGCGCTGTGGGGACCGCAGATCATTCCGCTGCCGCTGCCGACATCGTTGCGCGGCTCCTTCATCATCGGCGATGTCGCGATCGCGAAATACCGGCTGCTGGCGATGCTGGTCGGCCTCGTCGTCTTTGCAGGTGTCCAGCTGGTGCTGAACCGCACCAAGATCGGCCTGTTGATCCGTGCCGGCGTGGAGAACCGCGAGATGGTGGAAGCGCTCGGCTATCGCATCCGCCGGCTGTTTCTCGGCGTGTTCATGGTCGGCTCCGGCCTTGCCGGCCTCGGCGGGGTGATGTGGGCGCTGTACCGCGAGCAGGTGCACGCCTCGATGGGCAACGATCTCACGGTGCTGGTGTTCATCGTCGTGATCATCGGCGGGCTTGGCTCGATCGGCGGCTGTTTTATCGGCGCGCTGCTGGTCGCCATGGTCGCCAATTACGGCGGCTTTCTGGTGCCGAAACTGGCGCTGGTGTCCAACATCCTGTTGATGGTCGCGATCCTGATGTGGCGGCCGCGCGGGCTATATGCGGTGAGCAGCCGATGATGATCCTCTCAGGCGACCCGCCGCGCAGCCGCGTGCTCTCGATTGTACTGATCGTGATCATTGCGGCGCTTGTCCTCACCCCCCTCGTCTTTCCCGGCGCCAAAGCGATGAACGTCGCGACAAAAATCTGCATCTTCGCAGCCCTGGTGGCCTCCTATGACCTGCTGCTCGGCTATACCGGCTCGGTGTCGTTCGCGCATACGATGTTTTACGGCATCGGCAGCTACGCGATCGCGATCGCACTTTATTCGATGGGGCCGGGCTGGACGGCGGTCGCGACCGGCATCGTCATGGGCCTGCCGCTGGCGCTGCTGCTGGCGCTCGCCATCGGGCTGTTCTCGCTGCGGGTCGAGGCGATATTCTTCGCGATGATCACGCTGGCGGTGGCATCCGCCTTTCTGGTGCTGGCCTCGCAGCTTTCATGGCTGACCGGCGGCGAGGACGGCCGCAGCTTTCAGCTGCCGGAATTGTTGCGGCCGGGCACAGTCCTGGTTTCGAAGAATGTGTTCGGCTTCGAACTCAACGGCCGCGTGCTGACCTATTATCTGATTTTCGCAGGCTGCGCGGCGATGATCCTGGGGCTGTTGCGGGTGGTGAATTCGCCATTCGGCCGCGTGCTGCAGGCGATTCGCGAAAACCGCTTCCGCGCCGAAGCGCTCGGCTTCCGCACCGTGTTTCATCTGACCTATGCCAATTGCATTGCGGCGCTGGTCGCCGCCAGCGCCGGCATGCTGAACGCGCTGTGGCTGCGCTATGCCGGACCGGATACTTCGCTGAGTTTTGCCATCATGCTGGACATTCTGCTGATGGTGGTGATCGGCGGCATGGGCACGATCTACGGCGCCATCATCGGCGCCGCGATCTTCATCCTGGCGCAAAACTACCTGCAGGCGCTGATGGGCGCGGCCTCCAACGCCGCGGCC
>DASSGM010000308.1:0-2405 GCA_035693465.1 Bradyrhizobium sp.
TGCGCGGCTGCGACCGCATCGTGCCCGTCGACATCTACGTGCCCGGCTGCCCGCCGACCGCGGAAGCGCTGCTTTACGGCGTGATGCTGCTGCAGAAGAAGATCCGGCGCACCGGAACCATCGAACGCTAAGGTTTTTTCGAATGGACGACGGCAGGCTCGACGCCCTGGGGCAGACGATCGTTAGCGCGCTGCCGGGCGCTGCGACCGAACACAGGGTCGCGTTCAACCAGCTCACCGTGGCGGTGCAGGCCGACAAGATCGTCGACGTCGTACGTTTCCTGCGCGACGATCCCGGTTACCGCTTTGTCAGCCTCATCGATGTGACCGCGGTGGATTATCCCGCGCGCGAGAAGCGCTTCGACGTGGTCTATCACTTGCTGTCGCCGACGCTCAACGCTCGCATCCGCCTGCGCGCGCAAGCCGATGAGACCACTCAGATGCCGTCGATCATCGAGGTGTTTCCAGGGGCCGACTGGTTCGAGCGCGAGACCTATGATCTTTACGGGGTGATCTTCATCGGTCATCCGGACATGCGGCGGCTGTTGACCGACTACGGCTTTGAGGGCCACCCGCTGCGCAAGGATTTCCCGCTTACCGGCTTCGTCGAGGTGCGCTACGACGATCAGGAGAAGAGGGTGCTTTACGAACCCGTCCGTCTCAACCAGGAATTCCGCAATTTCGATTTCCTCTCGCCATGGGAAGGCGCGGACTATCCGCTGCCGGGCGATGAGAAGAGAAGCGGCGAATAGTTGGCAAATTCGATGACCGAGCACAACCTCCGCAACTTCACCATCAATTTCGGCCCGCAGCATCCGGCCGCGCATGGTGTGCTGCGACTGGTGCTGGATCTCGACGGCGAAGTGGTCGCGCGGGTTGATCCGCATATCGGCTTGCTTCATCGCGGCACCGAAAAGTTGATCGAGCACAAGACCTATCTGCAGGCGATCCCGTATTTCGACCGGCTCGACTATGTCGCGCCGATGAACCAGGAGCACGCGTTCTGCCTGGCGGCGGAAAAGCTGCTCGGCATCGCGGTGCCGCGCCGCGGACAACTGATCCGGGTCTTGTACTGCGAGATCGGCCGCATCCTGTCGCATCTTCTCAACGTCACCACGCAGGCGATGGACGTCGGCGCGCTGACCCCGCCGCTATGGGGCTTTGAAGAGCGCGAAAAGCTGATGGTGTTCTACGAGCGCGCGTCCGGCTCGCGGATGCATGCTGCCTATTTCCGGATCGGCGGCGTGCACCAGGACCTGCCGCCAAAACTGATCGACGACATCGAGGCCTGGTGCGATCCGTTCCTGGGCGTGGTCGCCGATCTTGACCGGCTGCTCACCGGCAACCGCATCTTCAAGCAGCGCAACGTCGACATCGGCGTGGTCACGCTCAAACAGGCCTGGGAACGGGGTTTTTCCGGCGTGATGGTGCGAGGCTCGGGCGCGGCGTGGGATTTGCGCAAGGCGCAGCCTTACGAATGCTACGCCGAGATGGATTTCGACATTCCGATCGGCAAGAACGGCGATTGCTACGATCGCTACCTGATCCGGATGGAAGAAATGCGCCAGTCCGCGCGCATCATGAAGCAGTGCGTAGCGAAGCTGCGGTCCGCCGATGGGCAGGGGCCGGTTGCGGTCGAGGACAACAAGATTTTTCCGCCGCGCCGGGGTGAGATGAAGCGCTCGATGGAGGCGTTGATCCATCATTTCAAGCTTTACACCGAGGGCTTCCATGTGCCGCCCGGCGAGGTCTACGCCGCGGTCGAGGCGCCGAAGGGCGAGTTCGGCGTGTATCTGGTCGCCGACGGCACCAACAAGCCCTACAAATGCAAGATCCGCGCGCCCGGCTTTGCGCATCTGCAGGCGATGGATTTCATCTGCAAGGGCCACCTGCTGGCCGACGTTTCGGCCATTCTCGGCTCGCTCGATATCGTGTTCGGAGAGGTCGACCGGTGATTGCGCTGCCGCCCATCCAGTTTGACCGGATTACCGGCCGCGTGCCGCATGCAATGAGAGAATGAACCACATGTCCGTCCGCCGCCTCGCACCGAAGGAACAGCAGCCCGCGAGCTTCACGTTCAAGCCGGAAACTCTCGCCTGGGCGAAAGAGCAGATCGCGAAATATCCGCCTCGCCGCCAGGCGTCGGCGGCGATCGCGATTTTGTGGCGCGTCCAGGAAGAGCATGAAGGATGGGTCTCGGAAGCCGCAATCCGTGCCGTCGCCGATTTGCTTGGCATGCCCTACATCCGGATGCTGGAAATCGCCACCTTCTACACGATGTTTCAGTTGCAGCCGGTCGGCAAGAAGGCCCACATTCAGGTCTGCGGCACCACGCCGTGCCGGCTGCGCGGCGCCGATGATATCATCAAGGTGTGCCAAAGCCGGATCCACCACGAACCCTTTCAT
>DASSGM010000309.1:0-3136 GCA_035693465.1 Bradyrhizobium sp.
TCGGTCCTCGTGCAGAACGAGCCGGGCGTGCTCGCGCGGGTGATCGGGTTATTCTCCGGCCGCGGCTACAATATCGAAAGTCTCACCGTCTCCGAGACCGAGAACCAGAAGCACGTCTCCCGCATCACCATCGTCACCACCGGCACGCCGATGGTGATCGAGCAAATCAAGCACCAGCTCGACCGCATGGTGCCGGTGTACCGCGTGGTGGACATGACGCTGACCGGCCGCTCGATCGAGCGCGAACTGGCGATGGTGAAACTGCGCGGCACCGGCGACCATCGCGTCGAGGCGCTGCGGCTGGCGGAGGCCTTTCGTGCGCGGGTGATCGACGCCACCACCGAAAGCTTCGTGTTCGAGATCACCGGCAATTCCGCCAAGATCAACCAGTTCATTGATCTGATGCGTCCGCTCGGCCTGGTCGAGGTCTCGCGCACTGGCGTTGCCGCCATCGGACGCGGGCCTGAGGGGATGTGAACCATGCTGGCGCGCGACTGGTATTACAATGAGCGACGGCAGATCGGGCTGGATTCCGCCGTCGCCTCGATCTACGACCACCATGACAACAGCGACATGCGCGCCCGCGCGGCGCTGACCATGCTGGGGGTGCAGCGCGGCTGGCGGGTGGCCGATATCGGCTGCGGCAATGGCGTGCTGGCCTGCGAGGCCGCGCTGATGGGCGCAGAGGTCGACGCCATAGATATTTCCCCCGCCATGCTGGCGCTGGCGGAAATCCAGGCGCGCGACCGCAAGGTCGCGATCCGCACCCAGTCGGCCGGATTGCTCAGTTTTGCCTACGAACCGAAGTCATATGACCTGATCGTCAGCGAGTTCACGCTGCATCATCTGCCGGATTTCTGGAAGGCGGTGGCGCTGTCGCGGATCTTTTGCGCGCTGAAGCCGGGCAGCAGCTTCTATTTGCGCGACATTGTATTCGTCAGCATGCCGGATGGCCCGGAGCGCGACGTCGAGCAGTGGGCGGATTTCAACATCAAGAATCACGGATTCTCGCGCGACAGCGTCGTCACCCATATGCGCGACGAATATTCGACCTTCGGCTGGGTGATCGAGCGCATGCTGGTCGACGTCGGCTTCACCCTGGTATCGGCCGATTATCACGCGCCGTTGCACGGCACCTATTTGTTGCGGAAACCGAAACACGGCGAGCAGAGCTAGGCCGATGAAGCCTTACGACGTCTGCCTCGCCGTCCTGGTGGCGGTGATCTGGGGCCTTGCCTTTGTCGCAAGTCGGATCGCGCTCGACGAATTCTCGCCGGCACTGATGACCGCGCTGCGGTTTGCCATCGCCGCCGCGCCGTGCCTGTTCGTGCGTAAGCCTTTGGTCTCCTGGCCGCTCCTGATCGCGATCAGCGGCACGCTGTTTCTCGGACAGTTTCTGGCCCAGGCCTATGGCATCGCGCTTGGCGTGCCGGTCGGACTAACCAGCGTCATCGTGCAGAGCCAGGCGCTGTTCACCATCGCGTTTGCGGCCATCGTGTTTCGCGAAATGCCGACCCCCTCGCAAGCCCTCGGCATCGGCATCGCCACCACAGGCCTGTTGATGATCTGCGGCACTGTCGGTTTCGATTTCAGCGCCGGCGCATTCGCCGTTCTGATGATCTCGCCGATCAGTTTCGCGGTCGGCAATCTCTTGCTGCGCCAGGCCAAAGACGTGCCGATGTTCGATCTGTTCGCCTGGCTTTGCCTGGTGCCGCCGCTGCCGCTGCTGGCGCTGGCGCTGCTCACCGACGGGCCGCAGGCGACGTGGAATTCGCTCATCCATATGTCGCTGGCCGGCTTCCTCTGCATGCTTGCGCTGGGCGCGATCTCGACCAGCATCGCTTACTGGTTGTGGGGCCGGCTGCTGCGCGATTACCCGGCGGCCCAGGTGGTGCCGTTCGCGCTGTTGGTGCCGTTCGTCGGCGCCGCCGCGTCGACCATTGTGTTCGGCGAGCGGTTCGGGCCGTTGCGGCTTTCCGGAATGGTCATCGTCGTCTGCGGCATCGCGGTGATGCTGCTGTCGAAGCGGCCGCTAGCCCTGCCCAAGATCGCCTGAGTGTCCGATGTCGCAGCCACTGTTCATCGCCTTTGTCGTGTTCGCCGCCGTGATGTTCTTCACGCCGGGTCCGAACAACGTCATGCTGCTGTCCTCTGGGCTGACTTTCGGTTTCCGCCGGACATTGCCGCATGTCGCCGGCGTCACGTTTGGTTTCGCCTTCATGATCGGAGCGGTGGGCCTCGGCTTTGGAACCATCTTCATTGCCTATCCGGTGCTGCAGACGATTCTCAAATATGCCGGCGTTGCGTATCTGATCTATCTCGCCGTGGCGATCGCGACGTCGGGGCCGGTCGCCTCAGACCAGGACAGCGCGCGTCGCCCGATGACATTCTGGGGCGCCGCGATGTTTCAATGGATCAACGTCAAGGGCTGGGTGATGGTGATCGGCACCATCACCGCCTATGCGGGCATTGCCAGCTTTCCCTGGAATATCACGATACAGGTCATGCTCAGCCTGTTGCTGGGAGCGGTGGCTTGCTCGAGCTGGGCGTTGTTCGGCAGCGCGCTGCGGCCGGTTCTGACTTCGCCCTGGGCGGTGCGGGCGTTCAACATCGTGATGGCGGTGCTGCTGCTGGCCTCGCTCTATCCGGTCTTCGCCGACGCATGATGCGGCACTGCGCCATGCAGAAACGGGTTTCCCCTGAGGTTAAAAATGCTCTAGACAACGCCGGAAATCGCCAGCCAACCCACCGGGACTTCACAAGCACATGACGATGCGGGCACTCCGCCCGGCCAGCCAAGAGGAACGACCATGCGTGTTTATTACGATCGCGACGCCGACCTGAACCTGATCAAGGGCAAGAAGGTCGCCATCGTCGGCTACGGCAGCCAGGGCCACGCCCACGCGCTGAACCTGAAGGATTCCGGCGTCAAGGAGGTTGCCATCGGGCTGCGCAAGGGCTCGGCTTCCGCCAGGAAGGCGGAGACCGCCGGCTTCAAGGTAATGGAAGTCGCCGAGGCCGCAAAATGGGCCGACGTCATCATGATGCTGACCCCCGACGAATTGCAGGGCGACATCTACCGCGATCATCTGCACGCCAACATGAAGAACGGCGCGGCGCTGCTGTTCGCCCACGG
>DASSGM010000310.1:0-4699 GCA_035693465.1 Bradyrhizobium sp.
CTGCCCAGCACTACCGCGCCTATCGGCCCAAGCCGCTAACCAAGCAGGACATCGATCACGTCGAAATTCTGTTCGGAGGGCTGCATTGGCGCGCTGAGCGTCTGATCCAGGCGACGCTGGAAAACCTTGGCTACAAGGCAAGGCCGCTGCCGCCTGCGAACAAGGCAGACCTTCTGCTCGGCCGCGAACTTGCCGACATCGGGCAGTGTTGCCCGACCAGTTTCACAACAGGAAATCTCACGCGCTTCCTGCGCAACGAAGTTGCTAACGGTGGTGCGGAGAACGTCGCGCGCAAATTCGCCTACATCACCGCGGGCTCGTGCGGCGCGTGCCGTTTTGGCCAGTATCACCAGAGTTACGAGCTCGCGCTGCGCAATCTAGGGCTGGAAGATTTCCGGCTGCTCTTTATCGAGCAGAATAGGATGAACCAGGGGGCGTTGAAGGGGGGCGGCCTTGAGCTGAACATGCCACTCACGCTCGGCGCGCTCTGGGGCGTCTTGTGCGCCGATGTGCTGCAAAGCCTCGAGTATCAGACTCGCCCCTACGAAGTTGAAAAAGGGGCCACCAACCGCGCAATCGAGCGCAGCGTTGGTCACCTCTACGAGGCATTCAAGAAACGTCCGCAGAAGGGCAAAGCCTGGGGCAGCCTGCTCTGGCATCTCTCCACCAGCTATTTCGTCAACGCGTTGCGCGAGGTGAAGAAAAATTTCGATTCGATCGAAGTGGACCGGCTGCAATGCAAGCCCGTCGTCAAGATCACCGGCGAGTTCTACCTGCAAACCGTCGAGGGAGATCCGAACTACAACATTCACCGCTGGCTGGAATCGGAAGGGGCTGAGGTTTACCCCGCGCCGGTCGCGGTCTGGTTCGACTACTGGATGCGCTTCTACGTGCAGATTTTCGAAGACTACCGCGGCGTCGATCGCTTTGCGGGTGCGAAAATCACCGTGGTCAAAGCGCTGCAACGGGCTTTCCGCTGGACTTATAACCGCCTGCGCGCCGCACTCAACATGATCCCGCACGAATTGCCGGATCAGTACGAGCTGCGAAGGCTCGCAGCGCCCTATTACCATCACCGGCTCTCCGGCGGCGAGGGCGACATGCTGGTGGGCAAGGCGCTGTGGGCGCATCTGAACAAGAAGGCCCACATGATCTGTGAGCTTTCGCCATACGCCTGCATGCCGAATACCATGAGTGTCGGCGCAATGGCCGGGGTGGTTGGCCAGCATCCCGATCTCTTGTATGCGCCGATCGAGGTCAAGGGAGACGCCGAAGTGCATGCGCTTTCGCGCTGCCAGATGATTCTGACCGAGGCCAAGAAGCGCGCGGTCAGGGAATATGTGGAGGCCATGGAGCGGACCAATCTCACCCCGGAAGATGCCAAGAAGCTGCTCGACGCCACGCCCGATCTGAAACAGGCAACCTATCAGGTCCCCCGGGATAGTGCGGTCGGTATCGCCGCCAGCCTGCTCCTGCATCTTGCCGAGCGGAGGACGGCGTGAGGCTTGTAGGGATGGACGTAGGGTCGACGACCGTCAAAGCGGTCGTGGTCGAAGACGATCGGGTGTTGTGGCGTGATTACCAGCGTCATGGCACGAAACAGGCCGAAAAAGTCCTCGAGTTTCTAAACCGGATGCGGGACGATTGCGGGCTGAGCGCGGCACGCGATCGAATCTTCCTGACCGGATCCGGATCCGGCGTGATCGCTCCGCTGCTCGGCGGAAAGATCGTTCAGGAGGTGGTTGCTGTCGCCGCGGCCGTGGAGAGGCTGGACCCTGAGGTGAACTTCGTCTCCGAGATCGGCGGCGAGGACATGAAGACGATCTTCCTGACCGCCTCTCGCAGCGGCAAGAGCAAGCAGATCTACATGCAGTCCGCATGCAGCGGCGGCACCGGCACCTTTATCGAAAAGACGGCGCGGAAACTGCAGATCAAGGCCGATGCTCTCGCCAGCATGCCTTATGACGGCATGAGCCTGCACAAGATCAGCTCGAAATGCGGCATCTTCGCCGAAACAGACGCCAATACCCTGGTCAAAGGTGGCGTACCCGTCGGCGAGATCATCGCCAGCCTGTTTGAGGCGGTCGTCTATCAGAACCTGGCGACCCTGACCAAGGGCAACACACCCCAACCGAAGGTGCTGTTGCTCGGCGGTCCGAACCTGTTCTTCCAGGGCCTGCAACAGGCGTGGCGACATCATCTCGCCCGCTTTGGACGGAACGGAATGTTCGCATCCCGGGCGACATCGACCCGCTCGCCTGTATCAAGGTCCCCGATGACGCGCTTTACTATGCCGCTCTTGGCTGCGTTGAGGTGGGGAAGAGCGAGTCCGAGAGCGCCGCGCTCTACAGAGGCACTGATCGGCTCAGCTGGTGGATCAAAGACGGTCAGCACAAGGAGAAGTCGAAAGAGGGTGGCAAAGCGCTCGTCCGCGACGACTCGGATCTTTGGGAATTTAGAAGCCGCTATGCGAAGGCGCAGTGCAACGGCAGTCCGCCGATTGGCAAGTTGAGCAGAGAGCCGGCCGATCCTGTGTACATCGGCTGTGATTTCGGCAGCACGACGGCGAAGGCCGTCGTGCTCTCGCCGACCAAGGAATTACTCTACAGCGCATACGTGCAGTCGAACGGCAATCCCATCCAGGACGCCCAGGCGCTTTTCCGCGACATCCGCGGCGCAGGCGTCAGGCAGATCGCCGCGCTGGCGCTCACCGGCTACGGTAAGGATCTGTTGAAAGGCATCCTTGGCGCCGATCTAGGCGTGGTTGAGACGGTAGCGCATGCCAAGTCGGCCTTGGATGTTTTCCCGCAGGCAGATGTGATCTGCGACGTCGGCGGCACCGACGTGAAGATCATGATGCTGCGGCAGGGAACGGTCGCGGACTTCCGCCTGAACTCACAGTGTTCCTCCGGCAACGGTGCATTCCTTCAAGGTGTGGCGGAACGTTACGGAATCCCGCTTGAGGACTACGCCGTTCGTGCGTTCGAAGCCAAGGCGATGCCGAACCTTGCCATGGGCTGCGGCGTTTTCCTTCAGTCCGATATTGTCAATCAGCAGCTCAAGGGCTGGTCGGCTGAGGAAATCATGGCTGCCCTTGCTGCCGTGCTTCCCCTCAATGTGTGGATTTATGCCGGCCAACTTCACAATTTGCAGGCCGCCGGTCGCCGTTTCGTGCTTCAGGGCGGGACGCACCGCAACCTTGCCGTGGTCAAGGCTCAGGTCGACTTCATAACCAGCAAGGTGCCGAACGCCGAAATCTGGATCCATCCATATTCTGGCGAGGCCGGAGCCATCGGTGCGGCGCTGTGCGCACTCGAGACATATTCTCCGGGATGCCCGAGCAGCTTCCGCGGCTTCGAGACGATCGAAGCGCTCGAATTTCGCAGCACGACCAGCGAACATACGATCTGCCGCTGGTGTCCCGTAAATTGCAAGCGCGCCTTCATCGATGTGCATGTTCCCGGAGCCAGGGGACGGCCCTGGAGCAAAGTGCCGCTCGGGGAAGGCTGGGATCGCGTGATCAGCGGCAACTCCTGCCCAAAGGGATTGCTCGAAGACGTCAACGAAATGAAGGTTGTGAAGGCAGAGATGGAGCAACGGCGGCGTGTCTATCCAAACATTGGCGAGATGGTTCGAGAAAACGCCTTCGGTCGGATCTGGAGCACGGCGGCAGGCGATCCGTGAAGCGCGGAGCAAGCACAGGATAGGAATTCCGAAGGTCCTCAACATCTGGACCACGCACCAGTTCTGGCTCGGCTTTTTTGCGGCGCTAGGCATTCCAGCCGGTCGCGTGGTTTTCTCTTCCGATACCTCGGAAGATCAGATGCGGCGGTACGGCAGCGGCCGCGGCACCGTAGATTGCTGCTATCCGGTCAAATGTATGTCGGGCCATTACGGCGAGCTGCTGTTCGGACAGAAGCGCAAGATCGATATCCTGTTCTCGCCGATGATCTACTCGCTCGACTCCTTCCTTCGCGGACATGTGATCGACTCGCTGGCTTGTCCGCGCGTGATGGCTGCGCCGGAAACTATCAAGGCCGGCTTCATCAAGGAAAAGGATATTTTCGCCGAGAGCGGCGTCCGGTATGTCTCGCCCCTGGTTTCCCTGGGCGAGCCGCCGCTTGTGCCGCGCCAGCTCCATGAATCGCTGCGGGAGGTCATCGAGGGGCTCACCTTGACGGAAACCAGCAACGCCGTCGAACAGGGTTACCGTACGCTGGAACGTTTTAATCAACAGATGCGGGCCCGCAGCCGATCGATACTAGAATGGTGCGCGCGCGAGGACCATCCTTGCATCATGGTGCTGGCGCGGCCCTATCACATGGATTCCGGCATCGGCCATGAGATTGAAGCCGACCTTCAAGCCCACGGTTATCCGATCCTTTGGCTGCAATATGTGCCGACTGATGCCGATATCATGGAATGGATTTTCGGCGATGAAATCCGCGATGGGCACATCAGCTCGCCCTTTGACATACGGGACGTCTGGACGTCATCCTATAGCGCCAACACCAATGAGCTGTTATGGGGCGCCAAAGTGGCCGCGCGGATTCCATGGATCAGCTGTGCCATCCGGCTCACAAGCTATGAATGCGGGATGGATCAGCCAACCTTTTCACCGGTGCTGCAGATCGTCGAGCGTTCAGGCACGCTGTTCTTCTCGTTCCAGGAGCTCGATTCCACCAAGCCCGCGGGATCG
>DASSGM010000311.1:0-8370 GCA_035693465.1 Bradyrhizobium sp.
TCCAATGCGCACGGAGGGACGCGGATCAAAGGCTCCCCGATGCATCAGGATCGTGATCGGAAAGAACAGCCACACGAAATAGTACTGCCGGGCCAGCGGCGATGCCACCGTCATCAGGCAGAACAGGAGGCCAAGTTCTTCGGCCTCAGACAGCGGCGTTGTCCGCGCCGGCGGCGGCATCACCGCGACATACCCAAGCCCGATCGCCAGCGATACCGCGAGTACGACCCAGTTCGCGGTTGTAAAATCGAGGTTGAGCAAGTTCATGTAGGCCGGCTGCTTGGTCGGATTATCCTGGTTGTAATTAACCGGCCGCGTCAGCCGGTGCGTCATTGCGATGATGGATTGATTGACCCACGACCAGTTCTGCTCGGCGCGTTGTCCAAAGCCCTGCTCCGAACTCGAACCGACCATTCCGTGAAACCAGGTCTTCAGTTCGGAGACGTTGTGCTGGAAACCGCGCACCGGAGCGGGAACCACGAACAGAAAGATTCCGAGGAAGACCACCATGCTTGCGGCTGACGCCCATCGCCGTCGCCAAACCAGGTAAGGAAACACGGCCACCGGGAACACCTTGATTGCGGTGGCCAGCGCAAACATGCTTCCAGCCATCCACGGGCGCCCGTGCTGCAACGCCCAGAACCCGTACAGCATCATCGCCAGCAGGACGAGATTGGGCTGGCCGAGATCGAACATGTCGAAAACAAAGGTGATTGTGACGAAGCCCGGCAGCGCAAACAGCCATGGCCCGGGTATTTTGCCGGATCCCGTCATCGCGTTCGACAATTGCGCCGTCATCCACCACGCGACCGCGTTCAAGAATGACAGGCATAGATAGAGAGGTACCTTGCCGAAATAGCTGGGTATCGCAAGCAAAACCGCGGGCAGCGGCGGATAGATGAATTCGAAATAGGCCTTGGGATCGCTGGGGTAGAGATCCCTTCCCTGAAGCACCTGCTGCCCGGCCCAGAACCAGAGCGGATAGTCTTTTGTTTTCCCGTTCCCCCAGATTTCGGGAACCAGAACGTCGGCCGTCAGCGCGATGCAGCAGACCAGATACAGAATATCGAGCGGCGCTCGCAACGACGGATATCTCAGCACACGCACCTTTCTGCAATAATCAAAGGGAGATCATGTCGCGAAAAACTCTATCGTCGCAGCAATCCGCCGAGCGCACCGCGCACCAGCGCGCGGCCCACCGAACTGCCCATTGAGCCGCCCACCGATTTGCCGAGATCGGCAACAACCCCGCCGACCACCTTGTTGGTGACCGAACGGGTGACGCTTCGCGCGATAATCTGTCCGGTCGACAATCTCCCCCGCGACACGTTGGTGCCGAAAATCGTCCCGACGATCGCGCCGATCTGCCCGAGAATTCCCCCGCCTCCGGCAGCGCCGCCCGCGGACGCTGCGGTTCCGGCCACGCGCTTCTGCAGCACCTCATAGGCGGATTCGGAATCAATTGTGGTGTCGTATTTGCCCTTCACGGGGCTGTTGTCCATGATCGCCTTGCGTTCCTCGGGCGTGATCGGTCCGATCCGCGCCGAGGGCGGCCGGATCATGACGCGTTCGACCATTGCCGGCGTTCCATTGCCTTCCAGAAACGATACCAGCGCTTCGCCCTTGCCCAATTGCGTAATCACCTCCGCGGTGTCGAGCTTGGGATTGGGCCGAAAGGTCTGCGCCGCCGCCGCGACCGCCTTCTGGTCGCGCGGGGTGAAGGCGCGCAGCGCGTGCTGTACACGGTTGCCCAATTGGGCGAGCACCTTGTCCGGAACGTCGATCGGGTTTTGCGTCACGAAATAAACCCCGACGCCCTTTGAGCGTATCAACCGCACTACTTGCTCGATCTTGTCCATCAGCGCCTTCGGAGCATCGTTGAACAACAGATGCGCTTCATCGAAGAAGAACACCAGCTTCGGTTTTGGCGGATCGCCAACTTCGGGAAGCTCTTCAAACAGCTCGGACAGCATCCACAGCAGGAAAGTCGCGTATAGCCGCGGGCTCTGCATCAGTTTGTCCGCCACCAGGATATTGATCATGCCCCGGCCGTCGCTGTCGGTCCGCATGAAATCCTTCAGCGCCAGCGCCGGTTCGCCGAAAAACCTGGCTCCGCCCTGATTTTCCAGTACCAGGAGCTGACGCTGGATGGTTCCCACCGTCTGCTTGGAGACGTTGCCGTATTGCGTGGTCAGCTCGGCGGCGTGTTCGGCGATGAAAGACAAAATTGCCCGGAGATCCTTCATGTCCAGCAGCAGCAAACCCTGCTCGTCGGCCACCTTGAATGCGACGTTGAGCACGCCTTCCTGGACGTCGTTTAAATCCATCATGCGGGAAAGCAGTAGCGGACCCATTTCCGAGACGGTTGCCCGCACCGGGTGGCCCTGCTCGCCGAACACGTCCCAAAACACGGTCGAAAACCGGTCGGGCTGGAAGGCGAGACCCATATTGCCGGCCCGTTTGACGATAAAATCCTTGGGCTCGCCGACTTCAGAGATGCCCGAGAGGTCTCCCTTGATATCGGCCGCGAACACTGGCACGCCAGCACGCGCAAATCCCTCTGCCATCACCTGCAACGAGACGGTTTTCCCGGTTCCGGTGGCGCCGGTGACCAGGCCATGGCGATTTGCTAGCCCGAGCGTTAACCAAACTGGCTGTTCACCCTTCCCGATGAAGATTTTCTCGTCGGTATCGGCGATCTTGTTGTCGGACGTAGCCATTGCATCGCCTCTTCGCGCGCATCAAGGGCTCAATCGCCCGGGCGCCATGATCCTATTGCATCTTGCAAGCCGATTGAACCCGGTCAACGGCATTTGGGGGATCGGAAACCCGGTTCATCGAACCAGGATCGACTGGCGTCGTGCTTTCCTGCGCCGAAAGTTGGAGCAAACCGTCGGGTCCCCGACAATTCGCCAGCCAAATTCGCAACTGCTCTTGCATTGCTGCAACACTCGTCACGCGATCGAAGATGAAAGCACTTTGAAATGAGGTCATCGCTTGTAATTCGTATCGCGGAAGATCAAGATAAATTCGATAAGCAAGGATCCGGCACGTAACCGGCTGAGGGCGGGGCAATATGGACGAACTGATTGGACGGCTGGCCGTAAAGGCTGGCATCGGTGATGCTGTGGCTGAAAAGACCATCGGCCTCATTCTCGGATTCCTTCGCAACGAGGGTCCCTCGGACCAAGTTCAGGCCCTGATCGACCAGATTCCCGGTGCGGAAACTGCGATCGCGGCCTCAGGCAATGGCGACAGTCTCGGAAATTTGATGGGCGGCGGCCTGATGGCGCTCGGTACCAAGCTAATGGGACTTGGTTTGGGCATGGGCGAAATTCAGAACGTCGCCCGTGAACTTTTCAGGTTCGGCCGCGACAAAATCGGAGCGGATCGAATGGGCGAGATCATCGCAGGGACGCCGGGCTTCAGCCAGTTCGCCTAAAGCAGCTTTCATATATTGAGTGTCATGACATATCCAATCTCCGAGATTGATGGCCTGCCATCCTTCGCCGCTTCCAAACTGAAATCGCTTGGCATTCGCACCACGGACAAGCTGCTCGAGGCGGCGCGAACCGTAAAAGGCCGCAAAGCACTTGCGGCGAAAACCGGCATCAGCGAGCAGCAACTGCTCGAGTGGGCCAATGTTTCGGACTACATGCGGATTCCCGGCATGGGCAAGGCAAAGGTCGGGCTGGTGCGCGCAGCCGGCGTCGCCACGGTTCGCGAACTTGCACTACGCAATCCGGCGCGCCTGGCCGAAAGCATGAAAGAGGTCAATACCAAGCGCAGACTCGTCCGGGTTTTGCCCTCGGAGAAGTCCGTCGAGCAACTGATCGCACAGGCCCGCAAGCTTCAGCCCAAAATTACCTACTGAACCAGGTCATCCATTAGTCTTTGAGGCCGCCCTGGCTGGCGTCGCATCGGCGCACCCCCGCATCTTGACTCCGATGCACGGACCGCGCAAAGCGACCGCATGATCGCGACCACGTCCAGACCCGCTCAGGCGCCCGCCCCGGCAGATCATCCGGTGCTGCGAGGGCTTTTGTCCAGGCCGTATCCAGCCGTGATGGGCGTCCTCAACGTTACGCCGGATTCGTTTTCCGATGGCGGACAGTTTGACACACCGGAGCGCGCGCTGGCGCAGGCCCGCCGAATGATCGCCGAGGGCGCCAACATCATCGATATCGGTGCAGAATCCACCCGGCCCTATGGCGCCGAACCGGTTTCGGCCGGGGAAGAACTGGAACGTCTGCAGCCGGTCCTGGCCGAGGTTGTTTCTCTCGGCGTTCCCGTCTCGATCGACAGCATGAAATCGGCCATCGTCGCCTGGGCGCTGGATACAGGTGCGACCATGGCCAACGACGTCTGGGGCCTGCAGCGCGATCCCGGCATGGCCGGGCTGCTGGCGGCGCGCAATTTGCCTGTCATCGTCATGCACAACCGCGACCGCGTCGATGCCGGCATCGATATCATGAAGGATATTACCGCCTTTTTTGCGCGCTCGCTTGAGATCGCGGCGAAGGCGGGTATTTCACGGGGGAATATCGTGCTCGACCCCGGTATCGGCTTTGGCAAAACCCCCGAGCAGAGCATGACGGCGCTGGCCCGGTTGAATGAACTCAGCGCTTTTGGGCTGCCGCTATTGGTCGGCGCATCGCGAAAGCGTTTTATCAGTTCGGTCGTGCCGTCGGAGCCGGATCAACGACTCGGTGGATCGATCGCCGCGCACGTTGTCGCCGCAAAAGGCGGCGCGCGGATCGTTCGGACCCATGATGTGTCGGCAACCGTACAAGCGCTGCGGGTGGCGGCGGCGATTTGGGACAGGCGATGACCGATAGCATCTTTATCACCGGCGTCGTCATCCATGCCCGCCACGGCGTGATGGAACATGAGACCGAGGTCGGACAGCGGTTCGTGATCGATCTCGAACTCTTTACCGATCTGTCGGATTCATCGCGCACCGACCGGCTCGCCGATACCGTGTCCTATTCCAATGTGGTCACGACGGCCACGGCCGCCTTCAAGAATGCGAATTACAAGCTGCTGGAACGCGCGGCCGGTGCCGTTGCCGACTCGATATTGGCGGCGTTTCCCCGCGTCAGCGCGATCAAGGTCACCGTTCATAAGCCGCACGCGCCGATCGCCGCGATTTTCGACGATGTCGGGGTGGTCCTGACCCGTACGCGGCCGCAGCCGCCTCATGGCTGACGTTCTGATCGCGCTTGGCGGCAATGTCGGCGACGTCCGCGCGACATTCCAAAAGGCGATCACCAATATCTGTGGCATGGCGCAAGGCGCGCTGCTGGCGCGGTCATCCGATTACTCCACCCCGCCCTGGGGCGATGACCAGCAGGCTGCTTTCATCAATGCCTGCATCGAAATCGAAACCAGCCTCGATCCCCACGCGCTGCTGTTTGCGCTGCACAGGATCGAAAAGAAGTTCGGCCGCGACCGCGCCAACGAAAGGCCCTGGGGTCCGCGCACCCTCGATCTCGATCTGATCGCCTATGACGACGTTTCGATTCAAAAGCCGGAACTGACGCTGCCGCACCCCCGGCTGTTCGAGCGCGCCTTTGTGCTGGTGCCGCTCGCGGAGATCGCGCCGAACCGGATCATCGCGGGGCGCAGCGTTTCGGCAGCGCTGGCACAGCTATCAACCCGGGGAATTGAGCGGCTGCCCGACCTGAGCTGACCAAAATGGGCCAAAACAAGCGTTTGGCTTGGCTGACGGTACGTGGCAATTTCAAGAGCGAGCAAGAACGGCTCGGAGGGAGCGAGCTACCGAAATGGCGCCTGCACCTGACGACCTGCGGCTGGCAGCGGATTTCGCGCCGGCAAGCTATGACGACTGGCGCAAGCTGGTCGACGGCGTGCTGAAGGGCGCGCCGTTCGAAAAGCTGGTCGGCAAGACTTATGACGGGCTGCGGATCGAACCGATCTATCCGCGCGCGCGCGGCGCCGCGCCGATTGCAGGCCGTGCGCCTGCCGCGCCCTGGCAGATCATGCAGCGGATCGATCATCCGGATCCCGCGCAGGCGAATACGCAGGCGCTGCACGATCTCGAAAACGGCGCCAGCGGGCTGACCCTGGTATTCGCGGGCGCCAACGGCGCTCACGGTTTCGGACTGGAGCCGACAGCGGAGGCGGTCGAGAAGATTCTCGACGGCGTTTTCATCGATGCCGGGATCGCGCTCGAACTTCAGCTCGGGACGCAGTCGCGGATGGCCGCCATTCACGTCGCCGAATATGTGAAGCGCAAAGGCCTTTCGCCGGCGGCCTGCGATATCCGCTTCGGCCTCGACCCGATCGGCGCCTGCGCGGTCGCGGGATCCAGTCTCTATGCCTGGCCTGAGATCGTGGCCGCCGTCAGCGCTGGGATCAAGGGCCTTGCCGGGATCGGATTCAAGGGTCCGTTCGCGGTTGCCGACGGACGGGTGATCCATGACGCCGGCGGGTCGGAAGTGCAGGAGCTCGCCTTCGCGCTGGCGGCCGGCGTCGCCTATATGCGCGTGCTGGAGAGTGCCGGGGTTGTGCTCAAAGACGCGCAGGACATGCTTTATGCGCGGCTCAGCGCCGATGCCGATCAGTTTCTAACCATGGCGAAATTCCGCGCGCTGCGATTGTTATGGGCGCGCATCGAACAAGCTTGCGGCCTTGCGCCGAAACCCTTGTTCATCGCCGCCGATACCGCCTGGCGAATGCTGACGCAGCGCGACCCTTACGTGAACATGCTGCGCGCGACGATGGCGACGTTTTCCGCTGGGCTCGGCGGCGCCAACGCCGTCACCGTGTTGCCGCACACGCTGGCGCTGGGATTGCCGGATGCGTTCGCGCGGCGGGTTGCGCGCAATACGCAGCTGGTGCTGCTGGAGGAATCCAACCTCGCCAGGGTGACCGATCCGGCCGCCGGCTCCGGTGGCATCGAAGCCCTGACGCAGCAGCTTTGCGAAGCGGCATGGTCGCTGTTTCAGCACATCGAGAAAGCCGGCGGCGTGTTCGCGGCACTTGAGCAAAACCTGATCCAGCGCAAGGTCGCGGCGACGCGAGCGGCGCGCGAAGCCAATATTGCAAGGCGCAAGGAAGTGCTGACCGGCGCCACCCGGTTCCCCAATCTGCACGAAGCGCTCGTAGCGGTGCTAGATGCAAAACCGGTGGCGCTCGCGCCCACAGGCGAAGCAAAATTCAAATTCGACGCGCTATCGCCGATGCGGCTGGCGGCGCCATTCGAGCGCTTGCGTGACCGGTCGGATCAAATTCTCAAAGAAAGGGGTGCCCGTCCAAAAGTCTTCCTCGCCAATCTCGGCACGCCCGCCGACTTCACGGCGCGCGCGACGTTTGCGAAAAGCTTTTTTGAAACCGGCGGGATCGAGGCCATCGATACCGAGGGATTTACCGATCCGGCGGCGCTGGCCGCCGTGTTCAGGACATCGGGCGCAGCGCTGGCCTGCCTGTGCTCCCAGGACAAGGTCTATGCCGGGCAGGCAACCGCGGCGGCAAAGGCCCTTCAAGCCGCCGGCGCAAAACATATCTATCTGGCAGGGCGCGCGAACGAGCAGGAAGCCGCGCTCCGTGCCGCGGGTGTTAACGATTTTGTATTTGCCGGCCGCGATGCATTAACCGTCCTGCAAGAGGCTTACCGGCTGACGGAGGGAGCATGACCCCGGCGACGAAACCCATCCTGACCGGCGGTTGCCAATGCGGCGCCATCCGCTTTGCGATCTCGGCGCCGCCGGTGAAAGTCAGCATCTGTCATTGCCGGATGTGCCAGAAGGCCTCCGGCGCGCCATTTGCGTCGTTTGCCGACATCGACCGTGAGAACTTCACCTGGACCCGCGGCAGGCCGGCCGCGTTCCGCTCCTCCTCGATCGCCGAGCGGGATTTTTGCAGGGATTGCGGCACGCCACTCAGCTTCCGCCGCATCGACGGCCCGCGGATCGAAATCATGACCGGCGCCTTCGACCGGCCGGACCGGGTGATACCGACCCAGCAATTCGGCACCGAATCCCGGCTCGGCTGGGTAGTCGGTATCGCCAATCTGCCGAGCCAGACCACGCTGCAGAACTACGGTCCGGAGAAGGTTAGCGGTATCGTCAGCAACCAGCATCCGGACCATGACTAGGGGTGACGACCCGCAGGCGTCGTATGTGCTATGATGGGTACCATGAGCCGCATACCGGACTTTGCGAAGATCGCCTTTGAAAACGCCGCTCTCGCCGAACCTGACGGCGCCGCCGAGCCCTGGCTCACGCCCGAAGGCATCCCGGTAAAAGCCGGCTATGGCGAAGCCGATCTCGAAGGCATCGACTTCCTCGACACCTGGCCGGGCATCGCGCCTTATCTGCGCGGCCCCTACCCCACCATGTATGTCAA
>DASSGM010000312.1:0-6606 GCA_035693465.1 Bradyrhizobium sp.
CACATTGCAAAACGCCCGCGATGCATTTATAAGCAGCGCATCGTCGCTCGAACCGGGGAGGGATTTGCATGATTTCGTCATATTCGCAGATCGAACGCCCGCGTCCGATGCCCATGCTGGACGCCTGTTCGGGCCTCTGAAGGCCGTTTTCGCCAGCATCGATCGGGCCTGACGTCCCGATCTTCTTCCCAGTAACTCGCCGCATTTTTCAACGACGTTTGCGTTCGGCGATGTGCCGTCGCTCGTCAACCAACGGAGCCGGTGCGCGCCTGAGCGCCCGGATGACGCCATGACCGCTCAAGTCGACAAGCGCCCCGCCGCTATTCGTGTGGTGTTGCCCTTCGTGTTTCGGCACTGGCTTGATCAGCCGGTCGGTGCCGCGATCGTCGCCGGCGGCCTGTTGGGTGCGACGGTGGCCGACCTGTTCATGCCGATATTTTCGGGACATCTGGTCGACGCGATGACGTCGGGCGCGTCAGACCCGTCGGCACGCCGCGCGGCGTTCACGGCTTTCGGCGCGATCGTGGCGCTTGGTCTGATCTCGATGACCCTGCGTCTCGTTGGGCTGCATGCGATCGTGCCGTTCACGCTGCGGATCATGTCCGACGTGTCGCGCGAGGCCTTCATGCGCGTGCAACGCTTCTCGACCGACTGGCACGCCAACAGCTTTGCCGGCTCGACGGTGCGCAAGATTACCCGCGGCATGTGGGCACTCGATCTGCTCAATGACACCATCCTGATGGCGCTGTTGCCATCGCTCGCGGTGCTGCTCGGGTCGATGATCCTCCTCGGGCTGCACTGGCCGTCGCTCGGGCTGGTGATTGCCGTGGGCGCGGTGGTCTACATTCCGATGATGGTATTATTTTCGACGCGCTACATCGCGCCGGCGGCGCGCATCTCCAATGCCTGGGACACCAAGGTTGGCGGCACGCTGGCCGATGCAATGACCTGCAACGCGGTCGTGAAATCGTTCGGCGCCGAAGCGCGCGAGGACGCGCGGCTGGCGCGCGTCATCAGCCGGTGGCGCACGCGCGTAAGGCGGACCTGGTTGCGCTACAATTACACCTCCACGGCGCAGCTGGCGGTACTGCTGTGCTTGCGTGCCTCGGTGATCGGCGGGGCGTTGCTGCTGTGGATCGCCGGTCGTGCGTCGCCGGGCGATGTCACCTATGTGCTGACCAGCTACTACATCATCCACGCCTACTTGCGCGATGTCGGCATGCACATCAACAATCTGCAGCGTTCGGTGAACGATATGGAGGAGCTTGTCGCGATCCATGATGAGGCGATCGGTATTGCCGATGTCGCCGGCGCGTTGCCGATCAGCGTCAACGGTGGACGGATCGTGTTCGAGGACGTCACGTTCCATTACGGCGGTCATCGAGCGCCGCTGTATGACGGCTTGTCGGTGGAAATCCGCGCCGGCGAACGCGTTGGCCTGGTCGGCCGCTCGGGCTCCGGCAAGACCACCTTTGTCAAGCTGGTGCAGCGGCTTTATGACGTCAGCGGCGGGCGAATCCTGATCGACGGTCAGGATATCGCCAAGGCTACGCAGCATTCGCTGCGCAGCCAGATCGCCATTGTGCAGCAGGAGCCGATCCTGTTTCACCGCTCGCTGGCCGAGAACATCGCCTATGGCCGCCCCGGAGCCAGCATGGCGGCGATCGAGCAGGCTGCGCGTCTGGCCAACGCCCATGAGTTCATCCTGCGGCTGCCGAAGGCTTACGGCACGCTGGTCGGCGAACGCGGCGTCAAGCTGTCGGGCGGCGAGCGGCAGCGCGTGGCGCTGGCGCGCGCCTTTCTGGCCGACGCACCGGTCTTGATCCTCGATGAGGCGACGTCGAGCCTCGATTCCGAATCCGAAGCCCTGATTCAGCAGGCGATGGAGCGGTTGATGAAGGGACGCACCTCGATCGTGATCGCGCACCGGCTGTCGACGGTGCGCACCCTCGACCGGATTCTGGTGTTCGATCGCGGCGAGATCGTCGAGCAGGGCACTCACGCCTCGCTCGCCAACCGCGCGGGCGGAATCTATCGCGGGCTGTTCGAGCGCCAGGCGACGGAGTTCGACCGCATCGCGGCGGCGGAGTGAGGCGGGTTCGTCATGCCGGATCCGCACCTTCGTTTGCGTCCGGCAATGACGGCCCTCTCATCCGGCGCGAGGGCGGGATGGCCGTGGCTACCGCAGGCCGAGATTGCTCCAGACCAGAGCGAGCCCGGACAGGAACAACAGGCCAAGCACGACGTCGCGGAAATTTCTGTCGCTAGTCATCTGGCCGTCGAGATGTTGACCCGATCCACATAGAGGATCAGGTACATCAGGCAGATGATCAGCAGAACCGTATTGGAGACGCTGAGCCTGCGTATCATCAGACCGGCGCCGCGCTGCCCTTGATCTGCGTTCGGTGCATGATGCGGCGTGCCGAGACGTCGAACGGGTCGCGCCGATGCATGGTACAGCGGTTATCCCACAGCACCAGATCGCCGACCCGCCAGACGTGCTCCCAGGCGAACTCAGAGTGCGCGACGAAATCCCACAGCTCGTCGAGCAGAGCCTCCGACTCGGCAAGTTCGAGCCCCATAAGATAGGCGTTGCGTCGGCGGCCGAGGTAGAGCATACGCCGCCCGGTTTCAGGATGCGTGCAAACCAGGGGGTGTACAGCACCCGGTGACGTTCGCGGGTCGCCTGTTGCGGCGACGCCTTGGCGCAGATAACCGCCGCTGTTGTAGGTACCGTCGTGCTTGATCTTTAGGTCAGCGATCCGACGCTTCAACTCGGCTGACAGCCCCTCGTAGATCGCGTACATGCTGCAAAACGAAGTGTTACCACCGGAAGGCGGGATCTCAAGTGCGTATAGCATGCTCGCCATTGGCGGTACGTCGAGATAAGACATGTCGGTGTGCCACACGGCTTCGCCAGCCCCGAGGCTGCCGATCGGCTGACCGTTCACGGTCACGTTTGACACGATGTATATTTCTGGCAGGCCCTCGACGAAGCGCCGGCCCGTCTCCTGCACCGGTGCCCAGTCGAGATCTCCGAAGCGGCGGCTGAACGCGATAAGATCCTGGTCGCTGAGCGTCTGGTCACGGACCAAGATCATTTGATATTCGTGCCAGGCACGTTTGAGCGCAGTGAATTGTGTTTCGTCGAGGTTTTTCAGATCGACGCCGCGCACTTCCGCACCAAGCGCTGCCCGGGTCGAGATTACGTCGATCGACCCAATACGCGAGTCGCGCGCAATTTGGCTCTCGATGCTCATGACCATCGGACCTTTCCGCCTGAATGGACTAACTCGAAGAATGGTATCATCGCGCTGTGGCCAGGGGAACCGACTTACGGCACAACTCCGTGAACGCACGCCGATATTTGTATTCACAGATATAGTGGCTGGGACACAGTTGCTGGCGCTAGAACGATCAACCTTGGCGCAGCGAGCAACATCATGGGATCAACCTTTCTCGTTTGCCACGGTGCATGGTCGGCCGGATGAGCATGGAAAAAGATGCACCCGCTGATGGCTGCAGCCGGGCATCGCCTGGTCACGCCGACTCAAACCGGTATTGGCGAGCGCGAGCATCTGGCTAACCCATCGATCGATCTTGAAACGCACATTCAGGACGTCCTCAACGTCATCAGATATGAAGACTTGCGGGACATCGTGCTGATCGGCCACAGCTATGGCGGCATGGTCGCAACCGGCGTAGCTGACCGCGCGCGGGATCGGATCACGCAGTTGATTTACCTCGATGCGTTTGTGCCTGAAGACGGACAGTCTCATTTGGATCTGAACGAACCGGCGCGGCAGCGCTTGCAGGATACTTGCGAAGGCCGGTGGCTGGCAGGTGCCACCGAATCCTGTTCCGCCCGACACTTCCGAAGCGGATGTTGAGTGGCTGGCCAAGCGCCGCGTTCCGCAACCGATCAAATGTTTTGAGATGCCGCTCAAGTTGCGCGGTGGCGAGCTTACGCTGCCTCGCAGCTATATCTACGCGACGCGCGCCACGGCCGCGGACACCTTTCGTCCGTTCGCCGAGCGCGCCAAACGCGAGCCTGGCTGGCGTTACTATGAAATCGATGCCAGTCATTCGCCGAACGTCACCGCCCCGGAAGCACTGATGGCGCTGCTGCAGAAAATCGTTTCGGAGCGCGCGTAAAATTGGCGAGGGGTCCGGCGTTGTCGCGCCGAACCCCTCATTGTAAGACATCAGCCAGCCTGTAAGCCGGGTTCTGTAGGGCACCGCCTGCTTGCGGCAGGCGATACGTGACGGCCATTCCTCTGGGACAACGTTTGCACGTTGCCTTAAGCAACCTACCCGGACGGCGAGCCTGACATCGCCCTGCGGTGTTATCGCTTTTCAGCGAACGACCCGCGTTGCCGTCCCTACTCGGTCTTGCTCCCGGTGTGGTTTGCCATGCCGGTTCCGTTGCCGGAGCCGCGGTGCGCTCTTACCGCACCTTTTCACCCTTGCCCGCCGAAACCCCGAAAGGGCCGAGGCGGGCGGTTCGTTCTCTGTGGCACTGTCCCTGGGGTTGCCCCCGCCGGACGTTATCCGGCACCGTATGTCGATGGAGCCCGGACTTTCCTCCCCGGCCACCTTTCGGTGATTGCCGGAGCGGCCGTCCGGCCGACTGACGCCCTTGTGATGGGGATTCAAGCCCGCCGCGTCAAGGAGATTAGGCAGGCTGCGGCGGTCAAAATAAATTATCCTGAAGATGTCGTTCTGCGATTGGCCCGTTCGACTGGAGGTCGGCAAAACCTGCCATGCAAAAGGAGCAAACAGATGCAGTATCTGCTGATGATCTACACCAACGAAGCCGCATACGCCAAAATGGACGCGGCCACGGGCAAGAAAGTGACGGACGAATATGGTGCGTTCACCCAGTCCATCATCCAGAGCGGCAATTTCAAGGCCGGCGACCGGCTGCAGCCGGCATCGACCGCGACCACCGTGCGGGTCCGCGAGGGCAAGACCCTGACCACGGATGGTCCATTTGCGGAGACGCGCGAGCAGCTCGGCGGTTACTATCTGATCGAGGCCAAGGATCTCGATGCGGCCCTCGGCATTGCCGCGCGGATTCCCGGCGCCAGATACGGTTCGATCGAGGTCCGGCCGATATGGGTCTACAATTGACGGCTACTCTACGTGTCATTCCGGGACACGCGTCTTCGCGTGGACCCGGAATCTCGAGATTCTCAGATGCGCAATTGCGCATCGTAGTTCGCGCTTCGCGCGCCCCGGAATGACGATCAGTGAATGGCTGACGGCATGACACCCGGCGATATCGAAAAGACATTCCGCGACGAGGCGGGCCGGGCGCTGGCAACGCTGATCCGCCTGGTCGGCGATTTCGATCTCGCCGAGGACGCGTTGCAGGATGCATTCGCGGTGGCGCTGCAGCGTTGGCCCGCCGCCGATGCGCCATCCAACCCGCGGGCGTGGCTGGTCAATGTCGGGCGCAACAAGGCGATCGATCGCCTGCGCCGGCAAATCGCGTTTCGCGGTAAGCAGGAAGAGCTCGCCCACGAATTGCTGCACAACGCGACAGCGTCCTGCGAGGCTCCCGATCCGGCGCTCGACGATGACATGCTGCGGCTGATCTTTACCTGTTGCCATCCGGCATTTGCGACCGAGGTTCAGGTTGCGCTGACGCTGCGCACGGTGTGCGGGCTCACCACCGCCCAGGTCGCGCGCGCCTTTCTGGTGAGCGAGGATGCGATGGCGCAGCGCCTCGTCCGCGCCAAGCAGAAAATCCGTCTTGCCGGCATTCCCTACGAGGTGCCGGAGCGCGAAGCGCTCGAGCCGCGGCTGCGCGGAGTGCTCGCGGTGATCTATCTCGTTTTCACCGAAGGCTACGTGGCGACATCGGGCGACGATCTGATGCGGCCCAGTCTGGCGCGCGAAGCGATCCGGTTGGGCCGCCTGCTCGACGCGCTGATGCCGCAGCGGGGCGAGATCAAGGGACTATTGGCGCTCATGCTGCTGCACGACGCGCGCCGCGCTTCGCGCGAGACCGCAGGCGGTGACGTCGTGCTGCTGGAAGAGCAGGACCGTGCGCTGTGGGACCGTGAGCAGATCGCCGAAGGGTTGAGATTGGTGGAGGACGCTTTGCGGATGCCGGGACCGCCGCAATCCTACGCGGTGCAGGCTGCGATTGCGGCGCTGCATGCGCGGGCGCCCAGTTATCGCGACACCGACTGGCCGCAGATTGCCGGCCTCTATGAAGTGCTGCTGCGGATCAGCCCGTCGCCGGTGATCGAGCTCAACCACGCCGCGGCGGTGTCGATGGTCGACGGACCGGCGCGGGCACTCGACCTGATCGACGCGCTGGAAGCGCGCGGCGGGCTCGATGGCTACGAGTTGATGCCGGCGGTGCGCGCCGATCTGTTGCGCCGGCTCGGCCGGCATGACGCCGCGCGCGAGGCCTATCACGCCGCCACCGCCGCGACGCAATTGCAGCCGCTGCGGCGGCTCTACGCGCGGCGGTTGGCGGAAATGGATTGCAAGTAAGCGATATCAACCCCGCCGTCATTTGCGCGCTAACGGGTCGCACGAATGCGCGCCCGATGACAAAAGCTCCGCGAAGCAATCCGGAAAGCTATCATT
>DASSGM010000313.1:0-2846 GCA_035693465.1 Bradyrhizobium sp.
CGACAATTCGCCGAATGCGACCAGGACGGCGAGCGCCAGACCGGCGGCGAGCAGGATAATGGCCGAATGCCGCAATCGATCCGGCCATGGCGAGAAGAAGGTGGAAGAAGGAGCGTCTATCGCCATCGGGCGGCTCTCTCCCCGTTCGGGGTCTCAATTTGTCAGACGCCGGTGTCCCTACGCTCTCTCACATAGGCGGCTTCGCGGGACGGCTCGGGATCGAGCCTCGGCGTCGCCTGACGCAGCCGCTTCATTCGTGCCCCCAATATAACCTCTCGAAGCGTCAGCAGGATTACAGATAGGACGAACGGAGCGACATAATAGAGGACGCGAAACAGCAGCATCCCCGCTAGCAGGTCCTCCCGGTCCATCTGCCACAACCCGACCAGCATCGCGGCATCGAACACCCCGAGCCCGCCCGGGGAGTGGCTGGCGAAGCCCAATAGCGTCGCCGACACAAAAATGACGGCGACCACGACGAAGCCGAGGTTGGGTTCATCCGGCACCAGCACGTACATCGCCAGCGCGCAAAAACTGAGATCGACAATTCCGATCGCGATCTGCAGCAGCGTCAGGGGACCGCCCGGCAGCACCACGGTCCACGGTCCGCGGCCGACCCGTCTCGGTTGCGTCCAGACCCAGACCACATAGGCCACCAGCCCGACGATGATCGCGAACGCGACCAGCCGGTTGAGCCAGGGCGGAAGCTGATCGATCGCCGCCGCGGCTTCGGGATGATACGAGATTCCCAGTCCCAGCACCGCAGCATTGCCGAGCCAGAACGTCAGGCCGGCCAGGAAACAGATCTTGGCGACGTCGATCGCGTTCAGTCCCCACCCCGAATAGATGCGGTAGCGCACCGCGCCGCCGGTAAAGACGCTGGCGCCGACATTGTGTCCGATCGAATAGCTGGTGAAGGCAGCGAGCGCGTTGATGCGGTAGGGAACCTCCTTGCGGCCGATCGCGCGGACGGCGAACAGGTCGTAGAAAGTCAATGTGAAATAGCCGGCGGCGACGAACAAGGCGGCGAGCACAATCTGGTGGGGCTCGGTTCCCTTGATGGCCTCGATCACCTCGTTGACGTCGATGCCCCGCAGCATGTGATAGAGCACATAGCAGGCGATCCCGATGACGGTAACGCTGACCACAACTCCTACTTTATGCAGGATTTGCTTCTGGCGCAGAAACGACATCGCCCTGCGTATTGCTTCCAGCATCTAGACCCTCGAACTACGATCCCGCCACGACGGCTGCCGGGCGAACCTTGCCGCCGCCAGCGCCACGCTTGCTCCCTGACCCGATGTCGTAGCGCGTTTTGGGCTGAAGTGGAATTCGCCTGGCGTGAATAAAACGCGCTCCTTCAATAAATTAGGCGGAATTCACGGTACCGGATACAGTTTTGCTGCATTCGCCCCGGCAACGCAAACTCTCCAACCGAGACCCTGCGCAGGCGGAAGTGAAGTTTTCGTGATATCCGGCGGCAGGTTATGCCGGCAGGCGTGGGAAAATGAGCAAATGTTCCGGCCGCTTTGCCGGCAGGGCTCGCCGGGAATGAATTTGCCTGCGAGGTCCGGTTTCTCATGCCGGCGCGTTGCGCGAAAGCGCCCAGGCGCGCAGCCACGATCCCACGGCGCAACCGAACAGATACGATGCAAGCATCACTAGACCAAGATCGAGCCAATAGCCGGGACGCCCGGGGATCAGGCGTGCGAGCGCCACCGCGACAAGCGCTGCCACCAGCCCCGCCAGCCACCACGAGATCCGCCTGGAGACGCCCTGACCGCGATGAACCACCGCGATCCAGCCCATCGCCAGACCCAGCAGCAGCGACGCCAGCAGCCAGCCCCAATGAAATGTCACCAGATATGCCATTCGCCGTTACCTCACCACGAAATCGATGCGGCGGTTCTGCGCCTTGCCCTGGTCGGTATCATTGGAGGCGACCGGCTGCGAACTGCCATAGCCCACCGCGGTGAAACGATCTGCGGGCAACCCGGCCTTAACCAGATAATCGGCAACCGCCTGCGCGCGTTTTTCGGATAATGTCTGGTTGAAGGCATCCTCGCCATCGGCATCGGTGTGTCCCGCGATTTCAATGCTGGCGGTCGGACAACGCAGCGCCGTTTCCACCAGGCGATCGAGCAGCCCCGCCGAATCCGGATCGATGGTGGCGCGCCCGGATTCGAACCGGATTTTTCCCTTGGCCAATAAATCCGAAAACAGCTGCTGGCACACGGTGGCATCCACCGGCGCGGCCGCGGGCTTCACCGAAATGTCGGCTTTGAATTGCCAGCCCTGCGGGAAATCCTTGCCGAGGCCGGCACGGATCTGAGCCGCCGCCGCGTCATAGAGCGCATCGCCCGAAAGCTTCACCTCCCGGTCGGATACCTCCAGCGTGCCGGTTGAGAGCCGCGACAGCGCGCCGAGTGCCGGTACCACAGCGGCCGCGAATCCGCCGGGCGCGCCGACGCTCGCCTTGAGATTGTCGACCACCTTTTCGCTGAAGAACTTGCGTCCAGCCGCCGCCGCGACCGCCGCATGGACATTGTTGTCAGGCACATAGCCGCTCAGCGTCAGCGTTACCGCGACCGGATCCTTGTAGGCCTGGAAGATGTAAGGCGGCGCCTTGATCTCGTTGGCCGCAACCGAAAAGCCCTCGGGGAGATTTCTCAGTGCCGCGGCGACCGCTTCACGGCCGCCGAGGTCGCGCGCCATGCCGGACAGACTGACCTTGGTGTCCGAAATGGTGACTTTGCCGTCCTTCAGTTTCCCGATCTGATCGAGCAGCAGCAACGCGGCATTCTCGAAACGCGGCGGCGCGCCCCGCGACAAATTCATCTGGTCAA
>DASSGM010000314.1:0-4338 GCA_035693465.1 Bradyrhizobium sp.
AAATTGCCCTGGCCGTCGATCAGCGGCACGCGCATGGAGAAATCCTGCGCCATGCGGACCAGCGCGTCGTAGACCGACTGATCGCCGTGCGGATGGTATTTACCGATGACGTCGCCGACGGTGCGCGCCGACTTGTTATACGACTTGTTCCATTCGAACCCGTTCTCATGCATGCCGTAGAGAATGCGGCGATGCACCGGCTTGAGACCGTCGCGCGCATCGGGCAGTGCGCGCGCCACGATCACGCTCATGGCGTAATCGAGGTAGGAGCGTTTCATCTCGTCGAGGATGGAGACGGGACGAATATCCGAAGGCCCCGGCGGCTCTCCGGGCTTGGTATCTTCAGGGTCAGACAAAGGGGAAATCCGGTCAGTTCTAGATGGGAATCATATAGCGTATCGGGCGCCTCCAAACCACCCTTAACTGGCTGGCGCCACCGGTTTTTCCCTTCGTTTTTCCAGAGGCTTACGGGGTCAGCGCAAGCTTCGCGGCGGCCGCGGAACCCGGCTTCCGGAGGCTGTTTTCCACGCCCCGTTTTTGGACTTTAAACCGCCAGCAGGGATGCCGGTGCAGGGTCGCTACGGGCCGAACAGAACGTTGTGCATGATCCGCCCCGGGACCAGCGTAAACAGCCCGGCGATGACAAGCGCGCCGGAGAAAGTCAGGATCATGATGCGGCGGTGATCGGCAACGCGATGACGGTGCGCCATCCATGCTCCGATCGGCACCACAATCAGTGTGAAGATCGACAGCAGATGAATCGGGCTCCAAGGCCCCACCAGGCGGATCTCGTGGATCCAGAACGAACTGGCGGCCACCGCTATCATCAGCGATATCCAGGCCCAGCCCAGCGTGCGATGGGGCAAGGTCCCCTTCGGCGCGGCCAGCTGCACAACACCGAGCAGGAAGGCGGCCATGGCCGCAAACGCGTGAAGAGAGATCGAGGGAGCTGCATCGAGTAGCGGCGCCAGACTCATCACGCGGGTCCCGGATTTGGATTTGGCGCCATGGGATCAAGCAAGCTCTATGGGCTCTCTCGTGATGTTAATATCGTTACATCGAGTTAATATCATTTACATGAAGCAGGCGCACGTCCGCTTGGGGGAAGATGGCGCGCCCCGGGAATGGATAGGTTCGCTTCGTCGCCTTTAGAACGGAATATCGTCGTCCATGTCGCTGTTGCGGGCGCCCGCCGCAACGGCGCGGCGCGGGGCCGCCGTGGACGAACCGAAATCGCCGCTGGAATCGTCAGCGAAATTGCCGCTCCCGCCGCTGCTGCGGCCATCGAGCATGGTGAGATTCGAGTTGAACCCTTGCAGCACCACCTCGGTCGAGTACTTGTCGACACCCGCCTGGTCGGTCCATTTGCGCGTCTGCAACTGGCCTTCGATGTAAACCTTGGCGCCCTTCTTGAGATATTGCTCGGCGACCTTGCAGAGCCCTTCGTTGAAGATGACCACCCGGTGCCATTCGGTCTTTTCCTTGCGCTCGCCGGTCGCCTTGTCGCGCCAGCTTTCGGAGGTCGCGACGCTCAGATTGGCAATCGGCCGCCCATCCTGGGTCCGCCGGATTTCAGGATCCTTGCCGAGATTTCCGACCAGAATCACCTTGTTCACGCTTCCTGCCATCGCCGCTCTCCACTCTCGAAAACACTGAATTGGCCAGGCGCCCGGCAATCCGCTCGAGCTCTGGCATGGTTTTGGGACCACCTGGCAGCGACCCTATACGCTCCCCGCTGCCGCGAGCCGGACGATCCCTCGGTTATCCACATATAGCATGCCTAGAGAGCATGTTCCAGTTTTGTTCTATCTTCGATAGGGTGCGAATCGCCCGCCACCGTGGCGTAGCCTTGGCGGAAAAACGGCGGAGTTTTGATGCCGAAAAGTTCCATCACAAATCCGTGAAATGCTTAATAAATCATTAGCTTAACGACGTTTCAGTTAGCCGGCGAGTGTTGCATTTCGGAGACGGCTTTTTCGCTCCAAGTCGGATAAATTGCTTGCAGGAGTCAGATCGCGACCGCGGTCACGCCCGAATTTTTCAAACCGCTTCCGGGGACAAACGAAGCGGAGAAAAGCTGGAGAGATACGATGAAGAAGTTTCTGCTGGGTACAGTTGCTCTCGTTGCATTGGGCTTGGCTGCCCCTGCATCGGCGGCCGACCTCGCCGCCCGTCCTTACAGGGCGGCGCCGCCGCCGATGGTGGCTGCGATTTATGACTGGAGCGGCTTCTACATCGGCGCCAATGGCGGCTGGGGATCGAGCCGCAAGTGCTGGGATCTTACTAACGATGGTCTCGGACCTATTCCGGCCTTTAGGGAAGGCTGTCACGATGCAACTGGCGGTGTCGCCGGTGGTCAGATCGGCTATCGCTGGCAGGCCGGCACCTGGGTATTCGGTCTTGAAGGACAGGGTAACTGGGCCGATCTTCGCGGCTCGAACGTCAGCGTGTTCGACCCGTTTTTCGAAAACCGCTCGCGCATTGACGCGTTCGGACTGCTCACTGGCCAGGTCGGTTGGGCTTGGAACAATGTCCTGCTCTACTTTAAGGGCGGCGCCGCGGTTACCGGCGACCGCTTTGATGTGAGGACAAGTTTGGGTCACGCTATTGTCGCAACCGGAGAAGATCAAACCCGCTGGGGTGGAACGGCTGGAGTTGGCCTGGAATTTGGTTTTGCACCGGGCTGGTCGGCCGGCGTCGAGTACAATCACCTGTTCATGCAGGACAAGGATGTCCGCTTTATCGACACCACCGGTACGTTCTTCGGAACCGACCGCATCCGTCAGGACGTCGATCTGGTCACCGTTCGCGTCAACTACCGTTGGGGTGGCCCGGTCGTCGGCCGGTACTGATGTCCGCCTGAACTGAGCATTTCGAATGAAAAAGGCCGGCCTCGCGCCGGCCTTTTGTTTTGCCTCTGGCATGCAGCATGCCCGCGCCGGCGCCATGACAGTCCCAACAAACCGTTGATGGCTTGCAGGGAGCACTGGAAATCGCCGCGCGTTCTTCCTATGTTCCGAGCTCACCCATTGGCGTCCAATCCGCAGGTTGCGGCGGTGCGCGCCTGAACGCAGCGCGGCCAACGCGCCTGGAAATGCCGCTATGGATGAAGTGATCAGGGCGAAGCGTCAACAGACCGCCGGGACGAATACGCGCGCGATAACGATCCGCGGCGCGCGCGAGCACAACCTCAAGAACATCGATCTTGAAATCCCGCGCGACAAGCTTGTTGTCTTCACCGGGCTGTCCGGCTCGGGAAAATCATCGCTGGCCTTCGACACCATCTACGCCGAAGGACAGCGGCGCTACGTCGAATCGCTGTCGGCCTATGCGCGCCAGTTTTTGGAGATGATGCAGAAGCCGGACGTCGACCAGATCGACGGATTATCGCCGGCGATTTCCATCGAGCAGAAGACAACTTCGAAAAACCCGCGCTCGACGGTTGGCACCGTCACCGAGATCTACGACTATATGCGACTGTTGTGGGCGCGGGTCGGCGTGCCCTATTCGCCCGCGACCGGCTTGCCGATCGAGAGCCAGACCGTCTCGCAGATGGTCGATCGCGTGCTGGCGCTGCCCGAAGGCACCCGGCTGTATATGCTGGCGCCGGTGGTGCGCGGCCGCAAGGGCGAGTACCGCAAGGAGCTCGCCGAATATCTCAAGAAGGGGTTTCAGCGGGTCAAGATCGACGGCACCTTTTACGAGCTGGCGGAAGCCCCTGCCCTCGACAAGAAATTCCCGCACGACATCGACGTGGTGGTGGACCGCATCGTGGTTCGATCAGATATCGGTCAGCGCCTGGCGGAGAGTTTCGAGACCGCGCTGAAGCTGGCCGAGGGACTGGCCGTCATCGAGTACGCCGATGCACCCCCCCTCCCCAACCCTCCCCCGCAAGGGGGGAGGGAGCAGACGGAGCCTGCCGCGAAAAAGGTTGCAAAGATCCACGACAAGAGCGGGCCGGAACGGATTCTGTTCTCGGAAAAATTCGCCTGCCCGGTTTCCGGCTTTACCATTCCCGAGATCGAGCCGCGGCTGTTCTCCTTCAACAATCCCTATGGCGCCTGTCCGGCCTGCGGCGGCCTCGGCGTCGAGCAGCACGTCGACGAAGATCTGGTCATTCCCGACAAAGAGCTGACGCTGCGCCGGGGCGCGATCGCGCCGTGGGCGAAATCGTCCTCGCCCTATTACATCCAGACCCTGACCGCGCTCGCCAAATTCTACAAGTTCACGCTCGACACCAAATGGAAAGACCTGCCGAAGAAGACGAGAGATGCCATCCTGCACGGCTCCGGCGAGGACGAGATCAAATTCTCCTATGAAGACGGCGTGCGCTCCTAC
>DASSGM010000315.1:0-6573 GCA_035693465.1 Bradyrhizobium sp.
ACAGCGGCGGTCAACATACCGAGCGAGGTGCCGGTCACTACCAGGAATTTCAACATGAGCATTCTCCTAATCACGAGGGACAAAACTTGATTCGACTAGTAGTCTGCTCCGCGTTCCCAGGCAATTAACTGGCGACAATCAACAGGATCGCAGTCGATTTTCTGCGCTTGTGTGGCCGAAATATCACGCGAAAGCCGTGTCGGCCATGCTTTTCGGGAGTGTTACTTGGCCTTGGCGACCGCCCCGATTTCACGGGCGATTTCGGCCTGGATGCGGGCGCTCTTGTCGATGTTGATGTGGGAAACAGTTGAGTCCTCCGCGACATCGACATTCGACAGCTTGCCCCGGAAGCCGGGTCCCACCGTAAGCGGAGCTCCCCAACCCGAAGATTGGTAATAGTTGATCGCCCGCATGACGTTAGCCGGCACGGGGTCCTGCCTGTATGGAGCAAGCGTCACCAGCAGCGCGACCGGCACATTTTTCGCCTCAAGCACCCGAGCCATGTCGATGACGTTGTTGGCCCCCTGCGAGTGTCCCACAAGCACGATCGCGTCGGTCTTGCCCTGCGCGCGCTCGCGCAGGATTTCCTCCGCGGCGGCTCTCCACTGCAGATGCCCGGCCACCTCCGCGTGGATGCCCTTGGCATTGAGCGAGTCGGCGATGGCGTCGAGGCCCGTCGAGAACACACCGAACCAGCCTCGCAACAAAATCACCCGCGGCTCGGCGCGGGCGGGACTGCAATAGAGGACGAGGATAACCGCGATCACTCCGACGCACGAACTGACATAACTACGGTCGCTCTGCACGCGCTTGCTCCGGAAAGATTGTGCCATGGCGCCACTTAATCTGGAAAGCATGATCCTGTCAGCCCTGCTGCGGTTCGTGGTGGCCCTGCTTGCGGCCAGCGCTCATGCTGGAGTTCAATCGGCGATCACGGCATCACTGTCGAATTCATTGCGAACCATCTGGTTACCTGCAATTGTCAAGCTCTTATGATGACCTTTGCAATATTTGGTCTCATCGTATTCCTCGGGATATCTCTGATCCCAATTTATATCTTGCGTCGCAGGGAATACGCCCGAGCGCGAGACTATTTCGTCGCTTCCGAGCCCACCCCCGGCGGGGTGATACAGAATAGTTCCATTGCTTACTCGCTACAGATTGCAGCCTTTGCCCAATTCTTCAGCTGGGGCGCCACAGGCGATTTCTGGCTGGCTATCGTTTGTTCGGCGATGTTCGGAGCAGCTCTGTACCTGATCTACCGACTGCGCCGGCCGATGCTCGGTTTTTTGAACCAGGCGCTCGATGGCGATCGGTCCATCACGGTCCCGGGTTTCATCGCACGTCAGCACGGCAACGATCCGCGCGTCCGGTTATTTGCGGCGGCGCTAAGTGTTCTCGGGTTCGCGGGCTTGATCACCGGCGCGGCGATCGGCGTCGCGTCATTGGTGAAGCCCATTCTGGCGGCCGGCCCCGGTCTCACCTTCGCCATTGCCTGTGGCCTTCTGGGATTGATGATGCTGTACACGATACCGGCAGGGCATTCCGGTGCCATGCGTTCGACGCAAACGCAACTGGGAATTCTGTATCTCGGATTGATCGGGTCGATCCTCGTTGTTCTCTACATGCTGATTTCGTCGGCTGTACGGATGCCGCCGCGCGGCACGTTCGCGGTGGCCGTGCTTGCGGTTTGCTGCGCAATGGTGCTGATCTTTCGACGATCGCGATACGTCGACACCAGCCCGATCGGACGCCCCGTCCACGGCGAAGCTACTGATATTGAACCACGCGGCGCGCGGCTGTTTCGCAGGTTTTCGAGGGTTACCAATGAACTGATAGCGCTGGTGGTCGGCATAACGCTCGGCGTGGCCGTGATTGATCTGTACGCCCAAGGCTTTACAGCCGTTGTCACCGAGAGCGCCGCCGCTTTGCTGGCAGTGACGCCGACGTCCATTTCAGTGTTGATGGCTCTGGTCCTGCTGACGATCTTCTATCCGATTGTCGACACCGCGAACTGGCTCAGAATAGCGGCGCTACCGACGGATGGCGGCCAAACGCCGGAGGCATTTGCCGGGCTGCTCGGGATGTACGCCGGCGCCAGCGCGCTGCTGTGGCTCATGATATGCATGTTCGGGACGATCGCGGTATTGGCGACGGGCACGGTTGATGGCGCCGACAGCCCGCAGTCCTTCATTGGAGGGCTTGCTTCGCAGCAGAACGGTGTGGCGGATGCGGCCTCATGGCTGTTGCTCGTCAGTCTGATTGCAATGGCCGTGGTGACGATGAGTGCAATGTTTTCCGCAACCTTGGCGATCATTCGCTACGATCTGATCCCGGCCGTCTCGCCAGGCCTGGCGCGGCGGTCCGACCAACCGCTCATGAGAAAATACGCCATCACCGCAGCGGGCGGGATCTGCGCGACCATGCTCGTCGTCCTGTTCTTGCTGAATGATTATCTCGACCCGAGCTACGCCAGCGCCAGGTTTGTTGACCTGCAGTTCGCATGTTTTTGCGCACAGCTTGCATTCGCTCCACTCGTCGTGGGTCCCATGGTTCTCGGAAACGCTGGCGCCGTTAGCCCGGCTTGGGCCATCGCGGTGCTCGGAGCAGGCGTTGCCGCGGGGCAAGGCCTCGTTATTGTCGGCGTCCAGCCCGAAGACAAAACCTGGCTGTGGTCCGCGATCCCGGCGTGCCTCGGAGTTGGCGTATCGCTTTATGCGTTTGCGCTGCTGCGAACCAAAAGAATGGCGCCTAACCCATAACGAAAACGGGTCAGGATTTGACGCAGCTCTTGACCACGGAAGCCGAGCAGAACTTCAACGAACACAGTGCTATGGCGGGTGCCTAGCTCTTTATTAACCAATTGTTATGCCTACTAAATTCGGTAACGCGTCTTTAATGGCACCGACATAGGGTTCCCGTTGCGCAGCCCCGGATGGGCCGCGCCACCGTCCAGGACGGCCGGTCGTTCGCGTGCGCGTTGGAGAATCCGATGGATATCATGACGGGCGTTGGGCTCGTGTGCGGCATCATCGTCGTTTCAGTGATGATCCTGATGGGCGGCGACCTCCACATGTTCATCAGCGAGCATGCCGCCCTCATCGTCATCGGCGGGTCGATCGCCGCTACCATGATCCGCTTTCCGCTCAGCGCGATTTTGCATGGTCTGCCGCTCGGTGCGAAGTTTGCCTTCACGATCAGTCGGCTGTCGGCGCGCGATCTGGTCGACGAACTCGCCCGCATCGCGGAAATCGCGCGCAAGCAAGGGCCGGTCGGCCTCGAAAAAGTCGAGACCGACGAACCGTTCCTGGCCAAGGGAATACGCTACGTCGCCGATGGCTACGATCTCGAATTCATCCGCGACAACCTCGAACGCGATCGCGACAATTTTCTGATGCATCTCGACGAGGGCGGGAAAATCTACCGCGCCATCGGTGACTGCACGCCGGCATTCGGGATGGTCGGCACGTTGATCGGCATGGTGCAGATGTTTGCCAACATGACCGACCCTTCGAAACTCGGCCCGTTCATGGCGACCGCCTTGCTGGCGACGCTTTACGGCGCGGTGATCGCGAACCTGTTCTGCCTGCCGATTGCCGACAAGCTGCATGGCAAGCTGCTCGACGAGGAGACCAACCGCACGCTGATCATCGACGGCATTCTGATGATCCGCGATTCCAAAAGCCCGACGCTGGTCCGGGAAATGTTGCTGGCCTACTTGCCGGAAAAACATCGCAATGAAGAAGGCGAGCCGGTACCGGCCTGATCGGCAGATAACGGTGGTGCGGGAAGCGGGCGATGGCCAAGAAAAAACGTGGCGACTCACATACCGGAGGGCACGGCTGGTACGTGTCGTTCGCCGACCTCATGGGCTTGATGATGAGCTTCTTTGTCATGCTCGTCGCCTTCTCCAACCAGGACCAGCAAAAGCTGAAAATCGTCGCGGGCTCGATGCGGGAGGCGTTCGGCGTGCAGACCGACGCGCGTCACACCGGGATCATCGAATCCGATGGCCTGCCGACGAGGCCGAAGCTGAAAAACACCGCGCACATTCCGCCCGAGGAAGCATCCAATACGCCTACCCCGGATCAACAGGAGCGAAATCTTGTTTCGGGCGCCCGGCTGAAAGTCGATCGCGAATTCGCACTTGCCTCGGCATCGTTGCGACAGGCATTGCAGGACATGCCTGAGCTGACCGAAATTTCCAAGCACATCATGTTTGAGGAGACCAGTCAGGGCCTCAACCTCGAAATCGTCGATCAGGATGGGCGATCGATGTTTGCCGATGGCTCCAAGGTACCGTACGAGCGTACGCGGCGGCTGATCCAGAAACTTGCGGCTCCGCTGAAGGCGACGCCGCTGCGAATCTCGATCGTCGGTCACACCTCCGCTGGATTCGTGCCGGCGCAAGGCGGCTATGGAGCGTTCGATCTTTCGGCCGACCGGGCCAACGCCGTGCGGCAGATTCTCGAGAGGGAAGGATTGCCGCCGGCCCACATTTTTGCGGTCTCCGGCAAAGCTGACAGCCAGCCACTCTTCCCCGACGATCCTACGCTATCGGCGAACCGGCGCGTGACCATCACGCTGATGCGTGAAGCCCCGCCGCTTCCGCCCGGCCTGACGCCCTAATTTGATCCTGCTTGTCAACCTACCATATTACCCCTTGCAGCGTAGCACTTGATGGGGAAGTCTGGCATTGCCGGCGGCATCACCGTTGGTCGGTTGACAAGCTTTCCGGGAAGGCGTCGATAGCCGGCCCGGATCATATCACTCGATAGAGCGTTCTCTGCCATCATGGCCGTCAGCGTCACATCATCAGAGACCCATGAAGGCACGGTCTCGACCAGCTTTTGGGCGCTGACGCTGGGAAGTATCGGCGTGGTCTTTGGCGATATCGGAACCTCGCCGCTGTACGCGTTTCGCGAGGCTGTTGCCAATGCCGCGCACGGCCAGCCGGTCACCCGAGTCATCGTGCTCGGGGTTCTGTCCCTGATCCTGTGGGCGCTCTTTATCGTCGTCACCACGAAATACGTTTTGGTTCTGCTGCGCGCCGACAATAATGGCGAGGGTGGCACGCTTTCGCTGATGGCGCTGGGCCAACGGGCATTGGGCCGGAAAAGTTGGCCATTGCTGGTACTGGGTGTCATCGGTGCGTCGATGTTCATCGGCGATTCCATGATCACGCCGGCGATCTCGGTGCTGTCGGCGGTGGAAGGTCTCAAGCTGGCGACGCCGGCGCTCGAGCACTATGTGGTGCCGCTGACGGTTTTGATTTTGGTCGTGCTGTTCTCGGTTCAGAGCAGCGGCACGGCTCGCGTGGCATCGGCGTTTGGGCCGGTCATGGTGGTTTGGTTCGCCACCATCGCGGTCATGGGACTTATTCACATCAGCGACGACCCGTCGGTGCTGGCCGCGATCAATCCCTGGTACGGGATCCAGTTTCTGCTTTCGCACGGCGTCATCGGACTGGTGACCCTGGGAGCGGTATTTCTTGCGGTGACCGGCGGCGAGGCGCTCTATGCGGATCTGGGCCACTTCGGACGCAAGCCGATCCAGGGTGCATGGCTGTACTTCGTGTTGCCGTCGCTTTTGATCAACTACTTCGGTCAGGGCGCGCTGGTGCTTTCCAATCCTGCCGCGATTGAAAATCCCTTCTACCGGATGGTCCCGGACATCTTGCTGCTGCCGCTGGTGGTGCTGGCGACCGCGGCGACGGTGATCGCAAGCCAGGCGGTGATCACGGGGGCGTATTCGCTGATCCGTCAGGCGGTGCAGCTCGGCCTGCTGCCGCGCTTCGAGGTTCGCTACACCTCGGAGGCGCATGCCGGACAGATTTATCTGCCGCGGGTGAACCGACTGCTGCTGATCGGCGTGGTGCTGCTGGTGCTGTTGTTCCGGACCTCGAGCGGCTTGGCCTCCGCCTATGGCATCGCCGTCTCCACCACCATGGTCGTCGACGGCATCATGGGTTTCGTGGTGATCTGGAAATTGTGGAATTGGCGCGTGGCGGCCGCAGCGGCGTTGATTTTGCCGTTCGTCGTCGTCGACATGACTTTCTTCGCTGCAAATCTCCTGAAGCTGCTTGAAGGCGCATGGGTGCCGCTGCTGTTCGGCCTCACTGTGGCGATCATGATCTGGACCTGGCGCCGGGGTGCAGCGATCCTGACCGTGAAGACCCGGCGGATCGAAGTTCCGCTCCAAGATCTGATCAAGAGTCTCGAAAAGCGTCCGCCTCACATCGTCAAGGGTACTGCGGTTTTTCTAACCAGCGACCCGAATTTCGTGCCGACGGCGCTGCTGCACAACCTCAAGCACAACAAGGTGCTTCACGAGCACAACGTCATCCTCACCATCGAAACCGCGCAGACCCCGCGCGTCAACCTGGCCGAGCGCGTCCGGATGGAAACCATCAGCGAAAAATTTGCCACGGTCCGGCTGCGTTTCGGGTTCATGGAATCTCCAAACGTTCCGAAGGCATTGGTGATCGCACGAAAGCTCGGCTGGCAGTTCGATATCATGTCAACGTCGTTTTTCGTGTCGCGGCGATCGCTGAAACCATCATCGCAGTCGGGA
>DASSGM010000316.1:0-18175 GCA_035693465.1 Bradyrhizobium sp.
TCAGATCGAAAAGCTGGTGCCGCAGCCGCAGGAGGCGGTGGCATTGGGATTGACCACGCGGAACGACGCGCCGATCAGGTCGTCGACGAAATCGACCTCGGAGCCCGCCAGAAACGGCACCGAGGCGGGATCGACCAGCACCACTGCATTGTCGCGCTCGATCACCAGGTCATCCTCGGCCTGCGCACGCTCAATGTCGAACTTGTATTGAAAGCCGGAACAGCCGCCGCCCTCGACGCTGATGCGCAGCATCGCGCCCTCGCCCTCGGTCTTGAGGATCTCCCCGATCCGGCGGGCCGCCCGCTCGCTGATGACCACGCTCGCTGCTGTCATGACCTGGCTCCGATAGCCGATATATACCCAAATCATTTGGTATTCGGCGCTCAGGCATAGTTAAGTGCGCAAGGTGCCGGAATCAATCGGATAAGGACCAATACACCGTGTCGGTCGGAATGGCTGCTCCTCGCTCGGTCTATGCCTGCGACCCCGAACGCAGCCGCGGCCGGCTGTTTGCCGAGCCGCCGAGCAAGACCCGCAGCCCGTTCCGGCGCGACTGCGACCGGGTCATTCATTCCACCGCCTTTCGCCGCCTGAAACACAAGACCCAGGTATTCGTGTTCCACGAAGGCGATCACTACCGAACCCGGCTCACGCACTCGCTGGAAGTGGCGCAGATCGCCCGCGCGCTGGCCCGGCAGCTCGGTCTCGACGAGGATCTCACCGAAGCGCTGGCGTTGGCCCATGACCTCGGCCATCCGCCGTTCGGCCACGCCGGCGAGCGGGCGCTGGATGCCTGCCTGAAGGCGCATGGCGGGTTCGACCATAACGCGCAGAGCTTGCGCGTCGTCGCGGCGCTGGAACATCGCTATCCAGAATTCGACGGCCTCAACCTGACCTGGGAATCGCTGGAGGGCATCGTCAAGCACAACGGGCCGCTGACCGAGCGAAGCGGCGCCGCGGTCGGACGGTATCGCGAGCACGGCATTCCTCTTGTCATATCGGACTACAACCGGATCTATGATCTGGAGCTATGGAGCTTTGCCTCGCTGGAGGCGCAGGTCGCGGCAATCGCCGACGATATCGCCTATGACGCCCACGACATCGACGATGGCCTGCGCGCCGGCCTGTTTGCGGTTGACGATCTCAAGGTGATGCCGTGCACGGCGGAGATGATCGCAGGCATCGCCAGGCACTATCCCGATCTCGATGACGACAGGCGCGGCGCGGAACTGGTGCGCGAACTGATTTCCTATCTGATCGGGGCGGTCATGTCAGAGGCGCGCAAGCGCCTGGAAGGCGCCCGGCCGCAATCGGTGGAGGAGGTCCGCGGACATGACGGGGCGCTGATCGCATTCGCGCCCGAGGTGGCCCAAGCCGAGGCCGGGATCAAATCGTTCCTGACGCAACGGATGTATCGCCATCCGCGGGTGATGGCAGTCATGAACGATGCCGAACAGATCCTGTCCGACCTGTTCGTCCGTTATCAGAAGCAGCCGGAGGTCCTGCCTCCCGAATGGCGGCGCTTGGAAGGCAAGGATACCGAGACCGAGCGTGCACGGCGGATCGGTAATTTCATCGCCGGGATGACCGATCGCTTCGCAATCACCGAACATCGAAGGCTTTTTGACTCGACCCCGGATTTGCGTTACGCGGCGGCCTAACTCGCCTCGATATCAGGCGCAAATCTCCGGTCCCCGTCACGCCATGACTGATCAAGCTTCACCGCCGCATCTTTTCGCCGACGTGCTTGCCCGCGTGCACGCGGTTTGCGGCGCGCTCGCGGCCGAGGGCGGATGGCCCGCAGGCATTGACCTGTCGCGCGTCGTGGTCGAGCCTCCGCGCGATCCGGCGCACGGTGATATGGCCACCAACGCCGCGATGGTGCTGGCCAGGGAGGCCAGGACAAAACCTCGCGATCTCGCCGAACGGATCGCCGCCAGGCTGCGCGCGGACGATTTGATCGCCTCCGTCGATGTTGCCGGTCCCGGCTTCATCAATCTCACCTTGAAGACTTCCGCCTGGTCTGATGCGCTGCGTACCGTGCTGCGCGAGGGCTCCTTCTATGGGCGAAGCGCGACGGGCGCGGGCGAGAAGGTCAATGTCGAGTACGTTTCCGCCAATCCGACGGGGCCGATGCATGTCGGGCATGGCCGCGGCGCGGTGTTCGGCGATGCGCTGGCAAACCTTTTGATATTCGCCGGTTATGATGTTGTCAGGGAATATTACGTCAACGACGCCGGCGCACAGGTCGATGTGCTCGCGCGCTCCGCCTACCTTCGATATCGCGAGACACTGGGAGAGGATGTCGGCGAAATTCCGGAAGGGCTTTATCCCGGCGACTATCTGAAGCCGGTGGGGCAGGCGCTGGCCGCCGCCTATGGCGACAAGCTCGTGAAAATGCCGGAAGCCGAGTGGCTGCCGATCGTCCGCGCAAAGGCCATCGCGATGATGATGGACGAGATCAAGGGCGATCTCGCCGCGCTCAACATCAGGCACGACGTCTTCTTTTCGGAGCGGTCGCTGATCGAGGGAGGTACGGATCAGGTCGCAGCCACCATCGCGTTTCTGCGCGCCAAGGGCGACGTCTACGAGGGGCGCCTGCCACCGCCCAAGGGTGCGCCGATCGAAGATTATGAGGATCGCGAGCAGACACTGTTTCGCGCCACCGCCTATGGCGACGATGTCGATCGTCCCCTAAAGAAATCCGACGGCGGCTATACCTATTTCGCCTCCGACATCGCCTACCACAAGAACAAGTTCGACCGCGGCTTTCACAACCTCGTCGACGTCTGGGGCGCCGATCACGGCGGCTATATCAAGCGCGTGGAAGCGGCCATCAAGGCCGTCACGTCAGGCAAGGCCACGCTTGACGTGAAGATCGTGCAACTCGTCAGGCTGTTGCGCAGCGGCGAGCCGGTGAAGATGTCGAAACGCTCCGGCGATTTTGTCACCCTGCGCGAAGTGGTCGATGAGGTCGGCAGGGATGCCGTCCGCTTCATGATGCTCTACCGCAAGAACGACGCCGTGCTCGATTTCGACCTCGCCAAGGTGATCGAGCAATCCCGCGAGAACCCGGTGTTCTACGTGCAGTACGGCCACGCCCGCGGCCACTCCGTGTTCCGTAACGCTCGGGAGGTGGTTCCGGACCTGCCGGAAGAGGCCGGCGCACGGGCGGCTTTCCTGGCCGCGGCGGCGGTGGAGCGGCTGACCGACCCAGCGGAACTGGACCTGCTGCGGCGGCTGGCGCTCTACCCCCGGACGATCGAGGCCGCGGCGGCGGCACATGAGCCGCACCGAATCGCTTTTTATCTGTATGATCTTGCCAGCGAATTTCACGCGCTGTGGACCAGGGGGCGGGATTTGCCCTATTTACGCTTCATTATCAATAATGATGCAGGAATGACCAAGGCGCGGCTGGCTTTGGTTCAGGGCGTCGTCTCGGTTCTGGCATCGGGTTTGGCCGTTCTCGGCGTTCACGCTCCGGACGAGATGCGGTAGTTAGGGCGAACGCCACTCACTGCGGGACCTGTGGGGCATCTGGCGGGGGCCGGTTCGTATAAGAGGGTGGGTTGGCGGCTTTCCCGAAGGGGACGCATCATCACGATGGCTGATCGGTATCAGGACAGACCTTCTCCCGCCGACGATCACTATGATCGCGGCGGTGACCGGCGCACGCCTGCCAAGGGCGAGAGCGACCCGCTGGCTGAACTGGCGCGGCTGATCGGTCAGACCGATCCATTCGGCGGCATGGGCCGCGCCAATCAGCAGATCCAGCCGCGCGCCAGTGAGCGCACTCAATACCAACAGCCGGCGGTGCCGGATAGCGAGCCTCCGCCGGGCCCGCCAGCGTGGATGCAGCGCGCAAGGCAGGAAGCCCCAAAACAGGATTACTCACAAGATTACCCGAGCGCAGTGCATCCCTTGCACCGCTATGCGACGCCGCGTGCCGCGCCTGAGCCGGATTATGATCAAGCGCCACCGTTCGCCGATGCCGATCGAGAGCCCGATCCGTCGCGCTATGACGATGCGCTGTACGGCGATCTCGATTCCGACGCGCAGGAACAGCAATACGGTCAGGCCTATTCGGATGATCCGCATGCCTACCAGGACGGCTATGACGACGGCGCCGAAGAGCCAATCCAGAAGCGTCGCGGCGGCATGGTCACCGTCATCATTGTCCTCGCGCTGGCGGTGGTTGGGACAGGCGCAGCTTTTGCCTATCGCACCTATGTCGGAGTGCCCCGCAGCGGTGAGCCGCCGATCATCCGGGCAGACGCTGGTCCGACCAAGATCGTGCCGACGCCCTCGGATGGAACCGCCAAAGTCCCGGACCGCATGGCCGCGGGCGATGGTGCTGAGAAAATCGTTCCGCGTGAAGAAGCGCCTGTCGACGTCAACGCCAAGTCCGGCCCGCGTGTGGTGTTTCCGCCGCTGAACCAGAATGGCAGTCCGCCGAGCGTGGCCAGCGTGTCACCCGGAGGCGCGCAGCTTGCCGCAGCCGGAAATGGCACGCTGCCGAACAACGAACCGCGGAAGATCAAGACCTTGCCGGTCAAGGGTGACCAGCCTGATGGCGCGGCTACGGCGGTTGCGTCCGCAGCACCGCCACCGGCGACAAAGCCCGCGGCGGCCGCGAAGACCTCGCCGGCTGCTCCGCGAAATCAACCTTCGGCGGCCAACGCCAACGCCTCCAGCAACGTGCCGCTGTCGCTGGTGCCGCAGCAGGGTAATGAACCGGCGCCAGTAGCGGAGACGCGAACCCGCGTGGCTGCCACTAACCCCGTCCAGGCGGCATCCAGCACCGGCGGGAGCAGCGGCGGATACCTGGTCCAGGTCTCCTCGCAGCGAAACGAGGCCGACGCCCAAGCCTCCTACCGGGCCCTGCAAAGCAAGTTCCCGGCGGTGCTGGGATCGCGCAGCCCCGTGATCAAGCGCGCCGACCTCGGCGACAAGGGCGTCTACTACCGCGCCATGGTGGGTCCGTTCAGCTCTTCCGATGAAGCCTCGCAGTTCTGCGGCAGCCTGAAGACGGCTGGCGGTCAGTGCGTCGTCCAAAGGAATTGACCGCCGTTTCCTTGACCCTTCTGTCGTCAGCGGGCTAATCGGCCCCGATGAACAGGCGCGCGTTCATCACAGGCGTATCAGGACCGGAGCTGAGCCCCGCGGAGCGTGAATTTATCCGGGTCGAGCGGCCTTGGGGATTTATTCTGTTCAAACGGAACATTGAAACTCCGGCACAAGTAATTAGTCTTGTTGAGGAACTACGTAAGGCAATCGGCGACCCCGAGGCCCCGGTTCTGATCGACCAGGAGGGCGGCCGGGTGCAGCGGCTCGGTCCTCCGCACTGGCCGGTTTACCCGGCGGGAGCAGTCTATGGCCTGCTTTACGACATCGACCCCGCGCTCGGTCTGGCTGCGGCCAGATTGAGTGCACGCTTGATTGCGGCGGACCTTGCGGATCTGGAAATTACCGTCGATTGCCTGCCGCTGGCGGATGTGCCTGTCCCAGGAGCCGATGCCGTCATTGGTAATAGGGCCTATGGAACCAGGGCGGACAAGGTGGCGGCGATCGGGCGTGCCGTGACGGAGGGGCTGGAGCAGGGAGGCATTTTGCCGGTGCTCAAGCATATTCCCGGGCATGGGCGAGCCGCCGCGGATACCCATTTCAGGCTCCCGGTGGTCAATACCTCGAAAGCGGAGCTGGAACGGACCGATTTTGCCGCCTTTCGACCGCTGGCGGATCTGCCGATGGCGATGACGGCACATGTTGTGTTTAGCGCATTGGACCCCGCCCATCCGGCGACGACTTCTGCGACAATCGTCAAGCAAGTGATTCGCGGCGTGATCGGGTTCCAGGGTTTGTTGATGAGTGACGACGTGTCCATGAATGCGTTGGCGGGATCGGTCGCCGAACGGACCCGAGCTATTTTTAGTGCCGGCTGCGACCTGGTCCTGCACTGCAACGGCAAGTTCGAGGAAATGCGCGAAGTCGCAGTCGAGGCGCCGGAATTGTCAGGCGAGGCGCTGGGGCGCGCCAGACGGGCGCTGGCGGCGCGGAAGGCTCCGCAGGCTTTCGACCGAGCCGCTGCACGCGCGGAACTGGATGGGTTGATTGAACGAGCGAGAACGGCGGGCGCATGACCGCGGAAATTCTATCGTTTGAAACCGGACGGCCGGCTGAACTTTCGGACAGCGAGCCGTCCCTTGTTGTCGACGTCGAGGGCTATGAAGGTCCGCTCGACCTGCTGTTGGCGCTGGCGCGACAGCAGAAGGTCGATCTCGCCAAGATTTCGATCCTGGCGCTGGCCGACCAGTACCTGGTGTTCATCGAGGCGGCGCGGAAAATTCGTCTTGAGCTGGCTGCGGATTATCTGGTGATGGCGGCGTGGCTCGCGTTCCTGAAATCGCGGCTGTTGCTGCCCGAGCCCGCCAGCGCCGAGGGACCGAGCGCCGAGGAGATGGCGACCGCGCTGGCCAATCGGCTGCGCCGGCTTGAGGCCATTCGTGAAGCATCGAACCGATTGATGAACCGTCCGCAATTGCAGCGCGATATCTTTCCGCGCGGCAATCCGGAATCCATCGCCGAGATCAAGCATCCCAAATTCACGGCGACGCTGTTCGACTTGCTCACGGCCTATGCCACGCAACGCCAGCAGCGGGTGCTGGCGACGGTACACCTGGCGAAACGCACGGTGTGGTCGCTGACCGAGGCGCGAGCTTCGCTGGAGCGTCTCATTGGAATGGCCGAGGACTGGAGCCGCCTCGACGAATATCTGATGCACTACGTCGTCGATCCCTCGCAAAAGGCTACCGTTTTTGCGTCGAGCTTCGCGGCCGCCCTGGAGTTGGTCAGGGAAGGCGAGGTGGAGTTGCACCAGAAAGAGGCGTTCGCGCCGTTGTATTTTCGAAAGCGTCCGCCGCAACCAGCATCCGACCCGATGACCGCGCCGGACCAGCCGGCCGAGTAAGTGGAAGAAGGAGACCGCGCCATGGCAAGCCTGGCGGAAAAACGCAAAGCCGATGCCGAGGAGCGTGCCGAGGATCCACAGGCGCGGCCTGAGGAATTGCGGCTTCTGGAAGCACTGTTGTTCGCCTCCAGCGAGCCGCTCGATCAGGCGACGCTTGCGAAGCGGATGCCCGATGGCGTCGACATCAAGGCGGCGCTGACCCAACTGCAGGCCGATTACGCCTCGCGCGGCGTCAATCTGGTTCGCATCGCCAATAAATGGACCTTCCGCACCGCAGGCGATCTGTCCTGGCTGATGACGCGGGAAAGCACCGAAACGCGGCGGCTGTCGCGCGCGGCGATCGAGATGCTCGCGATCATCGCCTATCACCAGCCGGTGACGCGCGCTGAGATCGAGGAAATCCGGGGGGTCGTGACCTCCAAGGGCACGCTGGACGTGCTGCTGGAAACCGGGTGGATACGTCCGCGCGGTCGCCGCAAGACACCGGGCCGGCCGCTGACCTTCGGTACTACGGAAGCCTTCCTGTCGCAGTTCAGCCTCGAGACGCTGAGCGACCTTCCTGGCCTCGAGGAACTGAAGGGAACGGGTCTGTTGGATTCGCGGCTGCCGTCGGGCTTCAGCGTTCCAACGCCCTCGGATGACCCGGCCTTGCGCGATGACGAGGATCCCCTGGAGATCGGCGATCTGGAACTCGCGCTGGCACCCGCGGCGGAGCCCGAAAGCGGCGGCGAAAACTAAATTCGCCGTTAGCTTCGACAGCCCTGCGGTGCCCTGTTAACGGGGCTGGCAAGGCTTCGCGTTAACAGCGATTTGACGCGGCCTAAGTCCTTGTTTTTGACACCTGCGGAGCCTAGTTTCCACTAGAGATCAGGCCGGGTCGCCGGCCTCGCGTGTTTGGAGGGTCGCAGGATGGGTTCGCTTAGCATTTGGCACTGGATCGTCGTGATCGCAGTCGTCCTGCTGTTGTTCGGGCGCGGCAAGATTTCGGACTTGATGGGCGATGTCGCGCAGGGCATCAAGGCCTTCAAGAAGGGCATGCAGGACGATGACAAGACTGCGGAAAAGCCCGAGCCCGTGAAGACGATCGATCATAACACCACGCCGCCGCCCACGGCGGCGCGATCGGACGTCGGCAGCAAGGTTGTCTGAGCATCTCGCGGTACGTTCGCGGCAGAGCGGTTGCAGCGCGTTCGTGGTGCGACGGACGCACCGCAAGGCCGGTTGAGGGAGACGCGGGCGGCCCAAAGCTTGTTCAGCAAGTATTGGGGTGAGATCGCCTCGCGTGAGCGGAATTTTTCATGTTCGAGATCGGGTGGAGTGAACTGGTCGTCATCGCGGTTGTCGCGCTGATCGCCATCGGCCCGAAGGAATTGCCTGGCGTGCTGCGCATGGTCGGGCAATGGATGGGCAAGGCGCGCAAGATGGCCGCCGAATTCCAGGGCCAGTTCCAGGAGGCCATGCGCGAAGCCGAAATGGCCGACCTCAAAAAAAGTTTTGACGAGGTCAAGGAAGCCGCAACCGGCTTCACCGGCAACAACGTCATGACCTCGCTCGAGAAGGATGTCAGCAAGGCGCTTGACATCGATGGCATTGACAAGCCGGCGGTTTCCGCGACCGAAACGCACGCAATCGAGCCGCCGGTGACACCAACGACCCCGGAAATGCCCGTTCCTGAAACCTTTACCGAAGCGGACACCCACGCGGCCGTGAGTGAGCCGCTGGCGATCACGCCCGAAACTCAGGCCTCGCCCGCGACGCCGGATACAGCGCCCGCAGCGCCTGAGATATTCAAGGACGCCAAAGCGTCATGAGCGACGAGGATATCGAGGCCAGCAAGGCGCCGCTGATGGATCATTTGATCGAGCTGCGCTCGCGCCTGATCAAGGCATTGCTCGGATTCGGCGTCGCCTTCATCTTCTGCTTTTTCTTCGCCAAACAGATCTACAACGTGCTGGTATGGCCCTTTGTCTGGGTGGCGGGACCTGAAAACTCGAAATTCATCTACACGGCCTTGCTGGAATATTTCATCACCCAGTTGAAGCTGGCGCTGTTCGGCGCTGCCTTCATCTCGTTCCCGATCGTCGCCACGCAAATTTACAAGTTCGTCGCGCCCGGCCTCTACAGGCATGAGCGCAGCGCGTTCCTGCCCTATCTGATCGCGACGCCGGTCTTTTTCTTGCTGGGATCGATGCTGGTGTATTTCGTCGTGCTGCCGATGCTGATCCGCTTTTCGCTGGGCATGCAGCAGCCCGGCGGCGCCGAGACCGCAGAAATCCAGCTATTGCCGAAGGTCGGCGAATATTTGTCGCTGATGATGTCGCTGATTTTCGCGTTCGGCGTCGCGTTCCAGCTGCCGGTGATCCTGACGCTGCTGGGGCGCATCGGCATCATCACTTCGAAACAGTTGCGCGATAAGCGCCGCTATTTCATCGTGATCGCCTTCATCATCGCCGCCGTCCTGACGCCGCCCGACGTCCTCAGCCAGGCCTCGCTCGCCATACCGTTGCTGGCGCTGTACGAAGGCTCGATCCTTGCCGTGCGTCTGGTTGAAAAGAAGGCTGCGACCTCCGCGGCCACCGGCACCCCACCCGCCGCAGCCCCGCCACCGCCACAAGCCAACCCGGCGGAGTAGCTTCGGCGCACCCCACACGCACCGCCGTCATCCTGAGGGCGGCCCAAAGGGCCGCGTCTCGAAGGATGGCCACGCGCACCGTCAGGTCATCCTTCGTGGCTCGCAAGGGCTCGCACCTCAGGAAGACGCCTGGCGCAGGCATTCGGTGTTCCAAATCAGGTCCATTCGGGGTACTGGATGCCCGCTTTCGCCGGCACGACCCAGGATTAAACGACCATGCACGACATCAAATGGATCCGCGACAATCCCGACGCCTTCGATGCCGCGCTGAAACGGCGCGGGCTGGAGCCGTTGTCCTCGTCGCTGCTTGCAATCGACGAGAAGCGCCGCGCGGCGATCATGGCGTCCGAGCAAGCCCTGGCGCGGCGCAATTCCGCATCGAAGGAAATCGGCGACGCCAAAAAGGCAAAGGACGACGCGCGCGCCTCAAAGCTGATGACCGAAGTTGCTGAACTCAAGACCACCCTGCCGCAGCTCGAGTTGGCCGCAAAGGCGGCGGATGAAGAACTCGCCGCAACGCTTGCCGGAATACCGAATTTGCCGCTGGACGAGGTGCCCGACGGCGTCGACGAGCACGGCAATGTGCAACGTCACGTCTTCGGGGCGGTGCGCAACTATGCCTTCACCCCAAAGCCGCATGATGATCTCGGAGGCGCGCTCGGCGCCATGGATTTCGAAACCGCCGCTAAGCTGAGCGGCGCCCGCTTTGTCGTGCTGACGAAAAGCCTGGCGCGGCTGGAGCGCGCGATCGGCCAGTTCATGGTCGATCTCCACACCAATGAGCACGGCTACACCGAAGTCAATCCGCCGCTGCTGGTGCGGGACGAGGTGATGTTTGGCACCGGCCAGTTGCCGAAATTCAGGGACGATCAATTCTCAGCGACCACCGCTGCTGCGGCCAGTGATTTCGAAAGCCGGATTCTCGAAGAAACACTTAGGTCCGTTGCCGAACTGCGAAGCGAAGGTACACTCAACGAAGGCAGCATGTCGCGGATAATTGCAAATGCGATCCGTGTCTCCGAGGCAGAATCGCAGCGGGTCAATCGCTGGCTGATCCCGACTGCTGAAGTGCCGCTGACAAATCTGGTGCGTGAATCCATCCTCGACGAGAAGGAATTGCCGATGCGGCTGACGGCGCTGACGCCGTGTTTCCGCGCCGAAGCCGGCGCCGCCGGTCGTGATACCCGCGGCATGATCCGCCAGCATCAATTTACCAAGGTCGAGCTAGTTTCGATCACGACGCCGGAAACCAGCAAGGGCGAGCACGAGCGCATGCTGGCCTGCGCCGAGGAAGTCTTGCGGCAGCTCGATCTGCATTACCGGGTAATGACGCTGTGCGCCGGCGACATGGGCTTTTCCGCCCAGAAGACTTATGACATCGAGGTGTGGATGCCGGGCCAGGGCGAGGGCGGGGCCTATCGCGAAATCTCAAGCTGCTCGGTATGCGGCGATTTCCAGGCGAGGCGCATGGACGCGCGCTATCGCGGGCCCGATGGCAAGCCGCGCTTCGTGCACACGCTGAACGGCTCCGGCACCGCCGTCGGCCGCGCGCTGATTGCGGTGATGGAAACCTACCAGCAGGACGACGGGTCGATCGCCGTTCCCGATGTGCTGCAGCCCTATATGGGCGGGTTGACGGTGATCGACAAAGATCGATAGCGGGCACTTTGGGGTAGGATTTTTTCGGAAAGCGAGCCTGCAAGATGGCCCTGCATCGCGATATCTATTGGGTGGGCAGACAATGGACTGTCACCGGATTCGGATTGCAGGCAGTCGATCAGAAGCAAAAGGGCAAATTCGACATCGAGTCCTCCCGATTATGGGAAGACGGCGTATTGCAAAGCCTGCGGGCCGAGAGGTGGCTCAATCTCGATGACTTCGAAACAGCGCTTGCCGTCGCCCGCAAGCGTTTTCCGGAACCGCCGCAAAAAACCGTGTTGCCTCCGGAGAAAGCCGCCCCGCTTGAGGAAATGGCTCCGGGCTTGGAAACATACCCGAGCGAAAGTCCGAGCCAGCCACTGACAGCGGTGGCTCAAGGATTCGATATGCGGATTGAGAGCTGGCCCGCAAGATTCGTGCGACAATGGCGCATTCGTATCAGGCGATAACAACCTTGCTGGGTAACTGGGGAAAACTGTCCGGATCTCGATCTCAAGTCGCCGACTGGAGATGGCTGCCCCGCGCAGAGGCCCTTTTGCTCACCGGGTTTGCCTCCGCGCCGCGAGAAGGATAAGACGACGCCCTGACCGCCCGTGGAACCGATCGAACGAGGCCTTTGAACGGATGCGAATTCTCTGCACCAATGACGACGGCATCCATGCTCCCGGCCTGAAGATTGTCGAAGAGATCGCCCGCGCATTGTCCGACGATGTCTGGATAGTGGCGCCGGAGCTTGATCAGTCCGGCGTCTCGCATTCCTTGTCGCTGAACGATCCCCTGCGCTTGCGCGAAGTCGGCCCGCGTCACTTCGCGGTGCGTGGCACGCCGACCGATTGCGTCATCATGGGCGCGCGCCACATTCTCGGCGAAACCATGCCCGATCTGGTGCTGTCCGGCGTCAACAAAGGCCGTAACGTTGCCGAAGACGTGGTCTATTCCGGCACGATCGCCGGCGCTTTGGAGGGCACCATTCTGGGCCTGCCGTCATTTGCACTATCGCAGGAATTCAGCATGGAGACTCGCAACGCGCCGCAGTGGGACACCGCGCTGAAATTCGGGCCGCAGATTTTGCGCAAGGTGATCGATGCCGGCGTGCCCAAGAACACCGTGATCAATGTCAACTTTCCGGCCTGTGCGCCCGAGGATGTCGCAGGCATACGAGTGACGCGGCAGGGCAAGCGTAATCTCGGATTTCTCAAGGTTGACGAGCGTCGCGACGGCCGCGGCAATCCGTATTTCTGGATCGGATTTGAACGGCTGGCGCAGATCGACGTGCCGGCGGAGGACACCGATCTTGCGGCGCTGGCGGCGCGTTACGTCTCGGTGACGCCGCTGCGGCTTGACCGCACCGACGATGAATTCTCACAGGCGCTGAGTGCGACGTTGAAGTGATGCGAAGCGTCATACCCGGGAAAGCGGGTATCCAGTACGCCGCGCGACTTCTCGATTCCATCACCGGTCCCTGGGATACTGGATCATCCGCTTTCGCGGATGATGACAACCGGAAGTGACGCTGTCCTAAACCGGCGCCCGCTTCAGCGCGACGTCGATGATGCGCCCCAGGGTTTCGACCTGGAAGGGTTTTTGCAGCGCTGGGCGGTCGCGGTATTCTTCCGGAAGACCGGAGGAGCCATAGCCGGTGGCAAAGACAAAGGGGATGTTGCGCGAATCTATCAATTCGGCGACCGGGGAAATCACCTTGCCGTTGACGTTGACGTCGAGAATGGCGAGATCGAATTGGGCGGATTGCGCCAGCCTGATAGCCTCGTTGATCTCGCCGGCTTCGGCCGCGACGCTGTAGCCCAGCTCCTCGAGCATGTCGGCGACCATCATCCGGATCATCACTTCGTCCTCAACGAGGAACACAGAACCGCCCGCCCGCGTCGCGATCATGACTGAGTCCTTGCCCATCCCAAGGTCGAGGTTCGCAAAAAACGCCATCGCGCGCAATGTAAACGTGCGCCGACACGCGCACATTGCCGACCGCGGTCATGTGCATTTTCGGGGGCCCTTGAGCAGGATTGCCGGCTTTTCAACGCCAAATCGCAGCTTGGGTTCCCTCCCGGGAACTGAAATTGCGGGAGATTCTTGCTTGGGCCGGGGCCCGTTTGCATCAACTTGTTCGGCGGCGCGCTAGTGTTCCGAATCAGAAGTTCGCGCCCAGCTTGCGAGACTGACATGATTGCTGCTCGGAAACCGCCGGAAAAGATGATGTTTCAGCTCACACTGCGACGCCGCGGGATCAGCGATCAGGCGGTTCTTCGCGCTATGGAGGAGATTCCGCGCGAAATATTCGTGGAGGCGGCCGATCGCGCGGATGCCTATCGTGACAGCGCGCTCGGCATTGCCTGCGGGCAAACCATCAGCCAGCCATTTGTGGTGGCTTACATGACCGAGCAGTTGCAGCTGCAGAAGCATCACCGCGTGCTGGAGATCGGCACCGGCTCGGGATACCAGGCCGCCATCCTGTCGCGGCTCTGCAGGCAGGTCCTGACCGTCGAGCGTTACCGGACGCTCGCCGACAGCGCCCGAACGCGGCTTGAGAGGCTCGGCTGCGACAATGTCGAGGTGATGTTCGGGGACGGCTTCGACATCCCGGCCAGTGTCGGCAATTTCGACCGCATTATCGTCACCGCGGCGATGGAGGAAATTCCGGAAAGCTTGACGCAGCGCCTTGAGCCGGCCGGCATCCTGGTCGCACCGGTCGGGCCGCATCATGGCACCCAGACCTTGGTCCGCGTGACCAGGACCGACGCCGGTTTCGACCGCAAGGAGCTGGTTGACGTGCGTTTCGTGCCGGCGCTGCCGGGCATCGCCCGCGAGCTGTAACGGCTCGGATCGGCTGTGCCGCCAACGCCTTATTCCGAGGGTTAAGCGGTTGTTTACTAGGGAGGTGTTTACTCAAAACAGTAATTTGTTGCGTACGAGTGAGTAACCATGTTCCGTGTCGTCGAGTTGCTTTACTCACGCCGCGTGCCGCAGGTCGCGGTGCTGGCGCTGATGTCGATCGGTTTTGCCGGCTGCAGCGCCGATATGTCGACGCGCCTCTCGGAAAATCCCTTTTCCAATCCCTTTGCCTCACAACCGGAAGCCACCGCCTCGGTCCCAACCGCCCCGGTCGAGCGCCACGAACTTCCGCAATATGCCCGCCCGCAATCGCCAAGCCCATCCTCGGCGCCTGCGATCGCGGCGCCGCAATCCTATCCGAGCGCCAGCGCCGGCTCGTCGGGAGGAGGGCGCGGGATAACTTCCTATGCTCCGCCCGGCCAACCGCTTGAAACCACCGGCAGTGCCGCGCCACGTTCGGTCGCGGCGAACCACGGATCGGGACATGGCGGCACCACGATCATCGTCGGCACCAGCGATACACTCGATACCCTGTCGCGCCGCTATAACGTTTCGCCCGCCGCGATCCTGCAGGCCAACGGTTACAAGGGGCCGCGCGCCCTGTCGCCGGGCCAACAGCTGATCATTCCGCGGCCGACCGCAGCGGCAGCCGCCCCGGCGCTGGCCGCCCCGGCGAGCAAGGCAGTTGCCGCCACGAGCGCGGCGCCGTCGATTCATGTCGTCAATCACGGCGATACCTTGCTCAGCATCGCGCGCCGCAATCACGTATCGGTCGCCGAACTCGCGAAAGCCAACAGCCTCGATCCCCAGGCGAAGCTCAAGCTCGGTACGAAGCTCACCGTGCCCGGCGCGAAGATCGCGGCGGCTGCGCAGCCGACCGTTGGTGAAGAGCCGGCCACGGCATTGGCGCCACCCGCGACCAAAATCGCGACGGCGACGGGCGATCCCCAGCAAAAAGTTCGGCTGGCGCAGGCGACGACGACTCCCGCGGAGGTGTCGGCCGAAACGCCGGTCAAGGCCAGCGAGGCAACTGGCGCGCTGCCGACATTCCGCTGGCCGGTACGCGGCAAGGTCATCACCAGCTACGGCGCCAAAACCAACGGCAAAGCGAATGACGGCATCAATCTGGCGGTGCCGGAAGGCACGCCTGTGAAGGCGGCCGAGGATGGCGTCGTCGCCTATTCAGGCAATGAACTCAAGGGCTATGGCAACCTGGTCCTGGTTCGTCACTCGAACGGCTACGTCACCGCCTATGCTCATGCCAGTGAATTGCTGGTGAAGCGCGGCGACACCATCAAGCGCGGCCAAATCATTGCCAAGTCCGGCCAGTCTGGCGAGGTCGGCTCGCCACAGCTGCATTTCGAAATCCGCAAGGGCTCTTCGCCGGTCGACCCGCTTCAATTCCTCAACGGCGCCTGAGTTCGGCGCGGAAGCGACGACCTCATTCGATCACCTCGTCTGCGGTAGCAAGCAGCGTCGTCGAAAGGCTAATGCCGCGCTCTTTGGCAGTCTTGAGGTTGATCACCAGCTCGAACTTCGTCGGCTGCTGTACCGGCAAGTCGCGTGGGCTGGCGCCCTTCAGAATGCGGTCGATATAGGCAGCCGAGCGAAGGAACAGGTCGGCATAGTCGATGCCATACGACATCAGGCCGCCGGCTGTGGTGAACGAGCGCGCGAAATACACGGTAGGGAGGCGGTGCTGCGCGGCGGAAGCAAGGATGGTATCGCGATGCACGATGGTGAAAATATCCGTCAAAACCAGCAATCCGCCGCGCTCCCCGCGCGCAAGCTCCGCCATCATTGCCTGGATCTCGGCAGCGTCGTGGCACGGCGCGCTTTGCGCCGTTATGGCGAAGGAGGGTGCCGCGTCCTCGATGGCGCGCATCATCAGAGCGGCATAGGGTGCGGTTGCGGGATTGTACAGAACAGCCACGCGTGCGACGGGCGGCGCGACCTGTGTCAGCATCTCCAGCCATTTGCCGGCCATCAGCGCGTTGAAATCGCTGAAGCCGGTGATGTTGCCGCTCGGACGCGCCAGGTTTTCCACAAAGCCCTGGCCGACCGGATCGGTGACCATCGTAAACACGATGGGGATCATGCTTGTCTTCCGCCGCAACGCCACCACCGAAGGGCTGGCTTGCGCAAGAAGCACGTCGGGGCCGAGCTCCACCAGTTCCGTCGCATAACGATCAAAAAGTGCAGGGTCGCCACCGGCCCAGCGCCAGTCAATTCGCAAATTTCCGCCCTCTTGCCAGTCGAGCGCGTGAAGGCCCTGCGTCAGTGAGGCAGTGTATGTTTGCCCCACCGGGTCGTCGGCGAGATTTCCCATCAGCACGCCGAGGCGGCGCGGTCCATCGCGCGACGGCGCCTGTGCCATCAGGGCGCGCGGCGCAAGTAGAGCGGCAATTCCCGCGAGGATCGCGCGGCGTTTCATGACTGATAGCCTCCCTGACGGGGTGTCTATTTCCCGCTCAGCCTTACCCCCAGCCGCCCGGCCAGTTCCTGCGTGAACTGCCAGGCGACGCGCCCCGAGCGCGAGCCGCGGGTGGTCGACCATTCCAGCGCCTCGCGCTCGAGCTCTTCTTCGGCAAGCTTGATGCCGAAATGGCCGCAATAACCCTTTACCATGGCAAGATACTCGTCCTGGCTGCAGCGGTGAAAGCCGAGCCACAATCCGAACCGGTCCGAGAGCGAGACTTTTTCCTCGACCGCCTCGCCGGGATTGATCGCGGTGGAACGTTCGTTCTCCATCATGTCACGCGGCAAGAGATGCCGGCGGTTGGAGGTGGCGTACAGGATGACGTTATCGGGCCGGCCCTCGATACCGCCTTCCAGCACCGCCTTCAGCGATTTGTACGAGGCATCGTTGCCGTCGAACGACAGGTCATCGCAGAACACGATGAAATGAAAATCCGAGGTGCGCAGCAGCGCCATCAGCGCCGGCAGACTTTCAATATCCTCGCGATGGATCTCGATCAGTTTCAAACGGTCTGAAGGCTTGCGGTCCACATTGATGCTGGCGTGCGTCGCCTTGACCAGCGACGATTTTCCCATACCGCGCGCGCCCCACAGCAATGCGTTGTTGGCGGGGAGGCCGTTGGCGAAGCGCGCGGTATTCTCGATCAGGATATCGCGCATTCGATCAATACCCTTCAGCAGACCGAGATCGACGCGGCTCACGCGTGGCACCGGCGCAAGCCGGCCGCTTGGGTGCCAGACGAAGGCGTCGGCGCTGCCAAATGAATCGCTATTGCCTGGCGCTGGCGATGCGGCGGCGAGATGCGAGGCGATTGCCTCGAGCGCGTGGGCGATCCTTTCGGTCATGTCATGTTCGGAGGAAGCTGCCGGACGTTTTGTCGCGGTTACCGCCGATTTTCGCGAGACACGAGGTCTTGTTTTTCGAGGCTTTTTCGACATCTTTGGGGTTCCTGACCACGCAGCCATATCGGGCCTTTCGGTGGGCCGCAAGCCACTCAAATGAAGGGCAAATGAGGGGTTCGGCAGCGTTGCAATTGGGAGCGCGACCGCTATAGTCCGCGCGAATTTGCCCGAACCGGCATGATGCGAATGCGTTGCCGGCGGATTCCCGTTTCACGAGGATTGTCTGAATGCTGATTACCCCTGCGTTTGCCCAGGCTGCAGGCGGCGGCGATACCAACAGCATGTTGATGTCGCTGCTGCCGTTCGCGCTGATCTTTGTGATCATGTATTTCCTGATTCTGCGGCCGCAGCAGAAGAAGGTGAAGGACCACGCCGAGCTCGTGAAAAACATCCGCCGAGGCGACACGGTTGTCACCTCGGGCGGGCTGGTCGGCAAGGTGACCAAGGTCGTCGACGACGACCAGATCGAATTCGAAATTTCGGACGGGGTCAGGGTGCGGCAAATGCGGCAGATGATTTCGGGCGTGCGCGCCAAGGGGGAGCCGGCGAAGGAAAAGAGTGAGGCCGCCAAGGATGAGACGTCCGCGAGCTAGCTTCTTGCACGCTGCATTCTCCTTGGTCTGACGAGTCAATTCGATGTTGTATTTCACGCGGTGGAAGGCGCTGGCGATCATTCTCACGGCGCTGGT
>DASSGM010000317.1:0-4335 GCA_035693465.1 Bradyrhizobium sp.
ATAACCGGCCGGATCGCGCGTATGCTCGGATTGGAACTGGTCGTCCTCGCGGCCCGCAGCATCGAACTGGAGCACCAGACCAATCCGACCGCGTCGGACCTTGCCTTGCAGGGATGGGCTGCCTTGTACAAGCCGACTACGCCCGAAACGCGCGAGGAAGCGCGGCGTCTGTTTGAGCGTGCGCTCGAGCTTGATCCTCACACCCTGAGGGCCGTGACGGGACTCTCGCTGACACTCGCCAATCTGGTTATCAACGGACAATCGCCAAACCCGGCCGAGGATTTGCGCCGTGCTGACGCGCTCTCGCAGCAGGCCGTCAGGCTCGATCCGAACAATGCAGCCGCCCGCGCGCAGCGCGCCCGTGTCCTGCAGGCACAGCGGCGGCAGCACGAGGCCGCCGAAGAGTACAGGGTTTCGCTGCAAATCAACGGCAACATACCAACGACAACGCTTTTTCTTGGCGAGACGTTAGTGTTCACGGGGAGATCGGCGGACGCAATCCCGTTGTTCGAACGCGCCATTGAACTCAGTCCCCGCGACGCCGGCCTCGGCACGTGGCAATTCGAAATGGGGCGGGCAATGATCCTGCTCAGGCGCGATGACGAGGCGCTAATCTGGCTAAGCAAGTCGGTGGCGACCAATCCGAGACTGGCATATGGCCAGCTTTATTACGCCGCGATCATGGCTATCAGAGGTGATCTTTCCGCTGCCCGCGCCGTACTTGCGACGGCGGGTCGCCTGAACCCGAATTACACGACTCTCGCGAAATTCCGGGCCACCGATCTGTCGGACGATCCGACCTATGTGGCGCAGCGCGCTTACGTGGAAGAGGCGTTGCGCAAGGCGGGACTGCCGGAGCAGTGACGTCCGCAGTTGGGGCGCATTTCGGGCCTCGCCTTGGCGCCGCGTGATGTGTTTCTTGCCCAGATGTCTGCAGCTCGATCGCTTTCGGGGGAAAAGCAGACGGGACGTCACAAAGCTCGCGGCCTCACCTGAGGCCGGAGCAGCCTATCGGCGGCCATCGCACAGCAATCCACCCGCGGTGAAGGCTGGTAGTCCATGTCGGGGGCGCGCGCGGTTCAACGCTTCTGGTACGGGTGGAAGATGTGGTCCTTCGCCTTCACGGCCACATGGCATGCGTGTCCGCAGTCTGAGGGGCTGGGATCGGCCGTGAACTTGTCGGATGCGGCTTCGTAGTTGAACAGCGCATATCCCCATCCGCCGCTTTTCGGAAATCTGTTGCTGTCCTTTTCGATGACGAAAGCCTGCGTGAAGACGTCCGGCACATCCACGACGAATGGAGCCTCGGTGCTCTTCTTCGGCTTCCACTGCAGCTTCACGATCCTGGAGCCGTCCGGAAAAGGCCGGCCGTTATTTGGAACGCCGGCCTTGTACGCCTCGATCATGGTCGGATTGGCGACGATCACCTTGAGCACTTCGTCGGTCCGGGCGGAAGAGACCACCGCCCAGTCCTCGTATCCCCTAAAGTCGGAGAACGCAATTCCGTCCGGCGAACTCAGCGAGTACTTGTCCTGCGCGTAAACGGCCATGCCGCCCAGCACGGCGAACACTGCCGTTGCAATCGCGATCGTGAGCCTGCCTTTGCGCTTCATGGCCGATCCTTTTTAACAATCGTGGGCGACCGGCACGACCCGGGTAGACTGTCAATGGGTTTACGTGCAGACACCCTCGAACACACTGAAACCCCCGAAGTCCCTAAGCGGCACGATAGTTGTTAGCCGGAAACCGGCTTTCTCGAAGAGGGACCGATATTCCGCATCCGTGCGTTCCATGCCGCCGACGTTGACCAGCATCTCCAGGTCGGCGTAAAGCACGCGCATCGCTTCACGATGATCCGGCACGATTTGGCGCTCGATGACGAGAACTTTTCCCGTCCTCGTCATGGCGGCGCGGCAGTTTCGCAAAATAGCCAGCGCTCGATCATCGTCCCAGTCATGGACTATCTGTCGCAAAACGTAGGCATCTCCGCCGTTTGGCAGCGGATCAAAAAAGCTGCCCCCGACAACTTCGCATCGGTCTCGTACCGCAAAATCTTCGAGAACGTGGCCGGCACCTGCCACAACATCAGGCAGGTCGAACAATACACCCCGCATCGTCGGGTTGGCTCTTAGAATCGTAGCGAGCAAAAACCCGTGACCACCTCCAACATCAACAACGTTTCGATGACCGGAGAAGTCGTACCGCTCGACGATTCCGGTGCCTGATCTCGCAGAAAGACTTGTCATCGCCGCATTGAAGACAGCAGACGCTTCAGCATTCTTCCTGAAATACTCGAATGGTCCCATACCATGCACGTGATCGAACGCTGTTTCGCCTGTTCGCACGGAATGAATCAGGCGACCCCAAGGGGTCCATTCAAATTCACTTAGCAGAAATCGTACGCCCGGATGGAAGGAGCCCGGCAGATCGCTTCGTAGCGTGGAGCCGAGCCGCGTCAGCTCGAACTTTCCGGGACCAAGCTCGTTGAACAAACCGGCCCCGGTAAGGAAGCGGAGAATTCGAAAGAGGGTCGGGGCATGCGTATTGGTTATTCTGGCCAACTCATCGCAGCGCCTTGGCCCGGCGGCAAGCAAGTCGGGAATTCCAAGCTCCACGACAACGTAGATGGCTTGAGAGATGCGGTAGCCGCTGACCAGATTGAACATTTCGCCAAGGTCTTGCGGCGACGGAGCCTCCAGTGAGGAGGTAACGACTGTGCTCACGACAAAGCCTCTGCGCAATCCAACTCCCTTGTACCGTAAGCGTTGAGCGTGCACTGGACCAGCGCTTTTTTGCGGGATGGGAGAGCGCCGCTAGTTGCAATGTTTGGAGTCGTATCAAGACGCGCTCGCCGCTGCCCATGATGCAGACGGTCGGTGCGGTGAGGACGCGGCCTTCGGGATCCACCGCCTCGATCAGCACCTTGTGCTCGCTGCGCGGCAGGTTAACCCGGATGATGGGGTTGCACTAGCCACGAGCGACGCCGCGCTCTGGGCCAAGGCGCTCGTTGCAATCGGTCCGCCGTTCCAGTCCTTACCGCCGCGAAGTCAGAACCATTCGCCGGGGATATATTGATCCAGTATCACCACGGACAAGGACAGCAGCAGGCCAATCCCACTAAACAACGCCACTGCCACCAACGAATCAACGCCGGTGACCGACGAAGCCAACGCGCGCGGGAGGAGCCTTGCGATAGCGGTGCTCATGTGGTCCTCCAGATTTCCAAAGGATTGATCCCCGCCCTCAATGATTGTCTGGCCGCCAATTCAGCTTCAATAACTGAGCATTATTTTGTCGAAGTCCGGATTACGCTTCTTGAAGGCTAGCCCTGCTGACGCGGTTGGGTTGCCATCGGCCCTGGATGCATCGACTGCTGCAAAGGCCTTTTCTGAAGCCGCCACGAATCGTGCGCGCGCGCGAGCGCATGCCAGCGTTCGGCCTGGGCGAGCCATTTTCCTCTATTCCCGGGGTCGGTCCTGGCGCGCTCCAGGCACCACAATTCCATGATGCTGCAATCATTGTCGCTCATGGCAATTCCTCCCTGCCGCGGCTGGAGCATATTCCGGCGCTTGCGTCAGAGTCATTATCGTTATGCGACAGAATTATTTTTTGGAGTGAGCCGACGCTTGATCGAAGCCGCTGGGATATTTCGCCTGCCTTTGGCAGGCAGCCGGCGGCTTGCGCTTTCGCCTTCGACTCGGGCTTACCCGCGAAACGCTTTGGCTATTACTGCTGGAAAGAACCGATGCCGGGCGTGAGCGGCATCGGCGGCCGCGGCACCGGTGACAACTCTTGTGCCTGCGGCTGCGCAGTGGCCTGCGGTGGCGGTTCGATTTGCTGCGACGTGGCCGACGCCGCGGATGGCAGCGGAGGCGGAGTTGCCGCGGCCAGCGGCGGCGGAGGCTTCGGCTTCAGCTTGCGTGCCGGTGCGGGAGCCGGGCGCGGCAGAGGCGCCGCTATCCTCGGCTGCAGGTTTAGCTCGGAAGGCTTGATCTCGGAAGGCTTGGCCTCGGAAGTTTTGGCTTCGGAAGTTTTGGCCTCGGAAGTTTTGGCCATCTCGCGGGAGATTTGCTGCTGGCTGGCCTTGAGCTGCTCGATGCTGGCCTTGAGCGTCCCGATCTCCTGCCCCATGCTTGCGACATCGCGCGCCATCGACTGCAGCAACTGCGCGGTGTCGGCAGGCAAGGCGGCGGCAGGCGCAACGGCCGGCGCCGCGGCCTGAGCCGGAGGCGCCGATGGCGCAGGTGCCGATGTCGCAGGTGCCTGATCGGCAGCCGGCGTCGGTTGCGACGGCAGCGCCGGTTTTTCCTGCGGCAGCAATGACGTCAAGGCGAG
>DASSGM010000318.1:0-2414 GCA_035693465.1 Bradyrhizobium sp.
GTGGTGATCGCGGCCAACGGTGCCGCCTTTTCCTCTGGCCACGACATGAAGGAACTGACTGCCCGCCGCACTGATGCCGATCGCGGGCGCGCCTATTTCGCCGAGATCATGAATGCCTGCAGCGCGATGATGCAAGCGATCGTGCATCTGCCCAAGCCGGTGGTGGCCGCGGTCCAGGGCATCGCCACCGCGGCGGGGTGCCAGCTGGTGGCAAGCTGCGATCTTGCGGTTGCATCGGAAGCTGCGAGCTTTGCTACCCCAGGCGTCGATATCGGACTATTTTGTTCGACACCGATGGTGGCGCTGTCGCGCAATGTTCCGCGCAAGCAGGCGATGGAAATGCTGCTCACCGGCGAGCCGATTTCAGCCAGAACGGCACAGGAGATCGGCCTCGTCAACCGCGTCGTTGCCACCGGCGCCGAACGCGAGGCTGCCATTGCGCTCGCCGAGAAAGTCGCGCTCAAATCCGCCTACACCGTCAAGCTCGGCAAGGCAGCGTTCTACCGTCAGGCCGAAATGACCCTTGCCGAGGCCTATCGTTATGCCGCCAAGGTAATGACCGAGAATATGATGGCGCGCGACGCCGAAGAAGGCATCGGCGCCTTCATCGACAAGCGCGAGCCGAAGTGGCAGGACCGGTGAACGCCGTCATTCCGGGGCGATGCCAACGGGTCCGCGCAAAGCGCGGCCCGATGACAGGCTCCGCATCGAACCCGGAATCTCGGGATTCCCAGATGCGCAATTGCGCATCTGAGGTCTGGTGCTAAACGCACCACCCCGGAATGACGAAGGCTGGATTGCTTCGTCGCTTGGCTGCTCGCAAATGACGGCCTTATTTGAACGGTCACTCCAGATGAACCATGACGCCTATTCCGACGATTACATTCGCGAGATTCTCAACAGCGTGAAATCGATCGCGATGGTCGGGGCGTCGCCGGTCAATGTACGGCCGAGTTATTTCGCCTTCAAATATCTGGCGCAGCGCGGCTACGACATGATCCCGGTCAATCCCGGTCACGTCGGCAAGAGCCTGCTCGGAAAACCTTTTGTCGCCTCGCTGTTGGGTATCGGGCGCCCCGTCCACATGGTCGAGATCTTCAGGAATTCGAGCCACATCATGCCGGTGGTCGAGGAAGCCTTGAGAATGACGCCGCTCCCCAAGGTGATCTGGATGCAGCTCGGCGCGCGCGACGATTTGGCCGCTGCAAAAGCGGAAGCCGCCGGCCTCAAGGTCGTCATGAACCGCTGCCCGAAGATCGAATATGGACGGCTGTCCTCGGAAATCTCCTGGATGGGCGTCAATTCGCGAACGCTCAGCTCGAAACGCGCGCCGATGCCCACCCAAGGCATGCGGCTTTCATTGAACCGAATGAGCGTCAGTGGCGGCGAAACCACCGCCTCGGACCGCGCCGCGAAAAACAAGAACGAGCTCACCTAACGCAAGCGCGAAACCGATGTTCTAAGAACGCGGCAAGAGGAAGCGCTGTCGTTTTCAACAATGGCTGACGCCGCGCACCGCCTTGACGGCGGTCGCCGCTGCCGCGATTGTTCCTCATGCGAGGAGGCGCACTTGCGCCGTCTCGAACCCTGAGGGTCCCACCCGTGTCGCTCATCCTTCGCGACGCGGCCAAAAGGCCATTGCTCAGGATGAGACAGTGATTAGAGGAAAAAGAATGACCGATCGTCTTCCGGGATTTTCGACCCTCGCCGTGCACGCCGGCGCGCAGCCGGATCCAACCACCGGCGCGCGGGTGACGCCGATCTATCAGACCACTTCATTCGTGTTCAACGACGCCGATCATGCCGCGTCGCTGTTCGGGCTGCAGGCGTTCGGAAACATCTATACCCGCATTGGAAATCCGACGAACGCCGTCCTGGAGGAACGCGTTGCGGCGCTCGAAGGCGGTACCGCTGGCCTGGCGGTCGCGTCAGGACACGCCGCGCAGGTTGTTGTGCTGCAGCAGTTGTTGATGCCCGGGGACGAGCTGATCGCGGCACGCAAACTGTACGGTGGCTCGATCAACCAGTTCACCCATGCCTTCAAGAGCTTCGGCTGGAACGTGGCGTGGGCAGACCCCGATGATATCGGGAGCTTCGAGCGCGCAGTCACGCCGCGCACCAAGGCGATCTTCATCGAGTCGATTGCGAACCCCAGCGGCAGCGTCACCGATATCGAGGCGATCTCGGCGGTCGCCCGCAACGCCGGCGTACCGCTGATTGTCGACAACACCCTGGCGACACCCTATTTGATCCGTCCGATCGACCACGGCGCGGATATTGTCGTGCACTCGCTGACGAAATTCCTGGGCGGCCACGGTAACTCGATTGGTGGCATCATCGTCGATGCCGGCACCTTCGATTGGTCGAAGGACAACAAATATCCGATGCTAAGCGAGCCGCGTCCCGAATATCAC
>DASSGM010000319.1:0-4792 GCA_035693465.1 Bradyrhizobium sp.
AATGGGTTAGACGGCATAGCGTTCGGAACCGACGGGAGTTTGTATGTAGACACCTACACTTCCGGCGAGCTTTTCCGAGTCGATGTTGTCGATGGCAACGCGGGCAAAGTGACGAAGCTCAAGCTCTCTCGTCCCTTGACCCTTTCCGATGCGATTCGCCCGCTCGGAGGCAACGACTTCCTGATCGTCGAAGGCGCGGGACGCTTGGATCGGATGCGCATCCAGGGGAATGACGCAGTCATCGAAACATTGAAAGACGGATACGCGGCTCCGACGGGCGTTGCCGTGACTGGGCACACCGCCTGGGTCAGCGAGGGCCAGCTCTCATATGTTTTCGACCCGGCCAAGAAAAGTCAGTCGCCAATTGTGCCGTTTCACATCTATTCCGTCCCACTGACTTACTGAAAGTGGCACGTAGTCTCAAGGACTTGATTATGCCTACGGGAAAATTTTCGATGTTTCATTCTGTGAGCCTGCCCAACCAACCGACCCGCGCGCGCTGGTTAGGTGTTGCGCTGATTTTGGTCAAATTGGGAACTGCGAGCGCAGCAGGCTCCAGTACGGATTGTCCAGGCCCCGACACAAGCATCTCGTTATCGCCGGGATTTTGCGCGACCGTATTCGCGGACAATATCGGCCACGCCAGGCACATTGTTGTCTCGCCCTCGGGCTCGGTCTATGTCAACACTTGGAGCGGCGCTTACTTCAACTCAGATCCTATACCACCGGGCGGCTTTCTCGTCGCTCTGAGGGATACCCAGAGCACGGGCAAAGCCGATGTCGTGAAGCGATTCGGCGAGAGCAAGTTGGAAGGTGCAGCAGGCGGAACGGGCATCGCGCTTTACCAAAACGCCATCTTTGCTGAGGTGAACGACCGCATCATGCGGTATGCCTTGGCGACGGACGAGATCGCTCCCTCGGACAAGGGTGAAGTCATCGTCTCGGGGCTCCCGATCACGGGGGATCATCCCATGCATCCCTTCATCATTGACGCGAAGGGCAACTTGTTCGTCGATGTAGGAACGGCTAGCAACGCATGCGAGGAGAAGAATCGCGTGCCCAACTCGCCGGGCCTTCAGCCTTGCACGGAGAAGGAGACCCGCGGCGGCACTTGGCGGTACGACGCGAACAAGACCAATCAGAAATTCTCAGCCGCAGAGCGTTATGCCAGCGGCATTCGCAATGGCGAAGGCTTTGCAATAGACAGCGACGGAAGGTTGTTCGTCACGCAACATGGGCGCGATCAACTCCAGGAAGATTGGCCGCAATTCTATAAAGGACACAGCGGTTCGGATCTCCCCGCTGAAGAGATCGTTCGACTCGAACAGGGTCATGACTACGGCTGGCCGGAATGCTACTTCGACGGGCTTCAGAAAAAGCTGGTTCTCGCACCTGAATATGGCGGCGATGGCGGCGAGAAGGTTGGCGTGTGCGCCACGAGGACTCCACCTGTGGCATTTTTCCCCGCGCACTGGGCTCCCAATGATCTGCTGATCGCGTTGAACCCTGCGCTGCCCGCCGTCTATCGCGACGGAGCGTTCGTTGCCTTCCACGGATCGTGGAATCGCGCACCCGCGCCGCAAGAGGGATACGACGTGGTGTTTCAACCGATGAAAGATGGGAAGGCAGCCGGCAAATTCATCGTCTTCGCGGATGGATTCGCGGGCGCCATCAAAGAGCCCGGTCGGGCTGCTTTTCGACCTTCTGGTCTGGCGCAAGGTCCCGACGGTGCCATTTATATTTCCGACGACTTGCACGGCAGAATCTGGCGGGTGACCTATCACGGAGCGCCGAATGCAGCGCTCGCCTCGGCGCCGACATCACCGGTTCACGCAACGGCGTCCTCGACGGCCCTTCCGCCCGAGGGTATTCATCCCGATGCCGCGGCGGATGGCGTTGCCTCCTTGCGGCCGCCGCCGAACGCAACGGAGGCAGAAGTAGTGCTTGGTTCCCGAATATTCCACGGACAAGTCAGCAACGGAACGTGCGCCGGATGCCACGGTTCAGACGGCAAGGGCAGCCCCGTCGGCGCCGATCTGACGGCGGGCACGTGGCTTTGGAGCGATGGAAGTCTAGAGGGCCTAACCAAGACGATTTCGGAAGGTGTCGCCACGCCGAAAACGCATCTGGGTGCCATGCCGGCAATGGGAGGATCTCCTCTATCCGCCGCGGAGTTGAAAGCGGTATCCGCCTACGTTTGGGCCATCGGCCACAACAAATGAGCGCACACATATCCCTAACGAATACGCTGGCTCGCATGCCTCGCGTCGCCCTGATCGATGCACCCACGCCGATCCAACCGCTCAAGCGCATCGAAGAGGTGATGGGTTCGGCGCTGAACGGGGTCAAACTATTTGTGAAGCGCGACGATTTGTTGGGCCTCGGTGGCGGTGGCAACAAGCTGCGCAAATTGGAATATCTGATGGGCGACGCCGCAGCGCAAGGCTGCGACACCATTATTGCCTCTGGTGGAATACAGTCCAATTTCACGCGCGTGACTGCGGCGGCCTGCGCGCGGGAAAAGGTCGCCTGCGAATTGGTTCTAGCGCCGCTCGTGCCGGATACCGATGACGAATATCAACGCAACGGCAACACCATACTGAACGATCTATTCGGCGCGAGGATGCATGTCCTGGGTCGAGGTGAGACCGCCGCCGACTTCGCCAAGCGCCGCGCGGAAGAACTTACCGCGCAAGGACGACGGCCCTATCTGACACCGGGTGGCGGCTCCAATTCAATCAGCGCCCTAGGTTACGTGCGGTGCGCGTTGGAAGTCGACACGCAACTGAAGTCGCACGGCATTGATGATGCGATCATCGTCACGGCCAATGGCAGTAACGGTACCCATGCGGGGCTGCTCGCCGGGTTCAAGGCGCTCGGCCGTTCGCCACACCAGCTACGGGCCTTCACCGTTCTGGCGAACGCGGAGAATTGTCGCAACAGCACCCTGGCCATGGCCAACGGAACTCTGGCGCTGCTCGGTGCCGACGATCACTTGGATATCGACGATGTCCGAATCGCCGACGACCAGCGCGGCGAGGGCTACGGCCTCATCACCGATGCGATGATCGAGGCGGTCCGGCTCATGGCCAGCTGCGAGGGGCTCCTTTTGGACCCGGTCTATTCCGGCAAGGCATTCGCTGGCGTGCTCGGCGACATACGTTCTGGGAAATATCCAGCAGACTCGTCGGTCGTGTTCTTGATGACCGGTGGAACTCCGGCGCTGTTTGCCTACCGAGGCGCGTTTGCGCTCAAGGGCGCCCGATCGTGATCGCCAATCCAACCTAAAACATATCGGCCGTTTGCAGCCGATCCAAATTCTCTTTCCCTCAAAGTTCGACCACAAGGAAACTCAATTGAGCAAGGTCCTGATCCTTTACTATTCCACTTACGGCCATGTCGAGAAATTGGCATCCGCCGTGGCTGCCGGAGCGCGTGAGGCCGGCGCGATGGTCGATATCAAACGCGTCCCGGAAACGGCGCCCGAGGCGGTAGCCAAGGCGGCGCACTTCAAGGTCGACCAGGCCGCGCCTGTTGCCAAGATCGAGGACCTGGTCAACTATGACGCAATCATCATCGGTGGACCTACCCGGTTTGGGCGGATGGCCGCACAGATGACCGCCTATCTCGACCAAGCCGGCGGCCTCTGGGCTAAGGGCGCGCTCAACGGCAAGGTGGGCTCGGCCTTCACGTCGACCGCCAGTCAACATGGCGGCCAGGAAATGAACCTGTTTTCCACCATCACCAATTTGTTCCATTTCGGCATGGTGGTCGTGGGCCTGCCATACAGCTTCGCCGGGCTGACTGAGCTGGGTGAGGTAACCGGAGGTACTCCTTACGGTGCGACTACCATCGCGGGTCCTGACGGGAGCCGCCAGCCAAGCAAAAACGAGCTCGAAGGGGCGCGCTACCAAGGGCGTCACGTGGCCGAAATCGCAAATAAAATCTTTGGCTAGACCGCCACGTGAGAACTCGAACTCACGCTGTTAGCCGTGAATTTTTGCAAACAGGCCGGAATCCGGGCCAAGCTGCCTAGGACCCCAACGCCAGTAGTTGGTTATTCGCCGACATAGTCGATGCGCCAGATTGAATTCGAGCCATCGTCCGTCACGAGCAATGCGCCGTCGGCTGCGGTCGTTACGCCGACCGGGCGCCCCCACACCTGGCCGTTCGGCGACACGAATCCGGTGAGGAAATCCTCGTACTCGCCGCTCGCGCTGCCGGTCTGATGCAGCGGCACTCTTATCACCTCGTAGCCGACGCGTACGGACTTGTTCCAGGAACCGTGTTCGGCAGCGAAGATGTCGCCGAAGTACTCTTGCGGAAACCGCGCGCCTTCGTAAAACGCAATCTGCAGCGAAGCGTTGTGCGGCTGGAGTAGTACGTCGGGAATGATCGCGCGGTCGCGCAGCTCGGGATGTTTGCCGGCGTGACGCGGATCCTGATGGGCGCCGATATACCACCAAGGCCAGCCGAAGAATCCGCCTTCGGGCACTGCGGTGATGTAGTCCGGCACCAGATTGTCACCCAGACCGTCGCGTTCGTTGACTGTGCACCAGAGCTGCCCGGTCTTCGGATTCACCGCAAGGCCCGCCGGGTTGCGGATGCCCGAAGCATAGACACGCATGTGCGCGCCGTCCGGATCGAACGCCAGAATATCGGCGCGATCCTTTTCGGCCGGAGTCGTGTCCGGATCGTCGACATTCGAGTCCGAACCCACCGCGGCGAACAGCGTCTTGCCGTCCAGCGAGAAGCGGATGTCGCGCGTCCAGTGCCCGCCGCCCGGCAAGTC
>DASSGM010000320.1:0-2478 GCA_035693465.1 Bradyrhizobium sp.
CCCGACCGGCCATTTCGAAGCCGTGCTGTTTTCCGAAGGGCTGGCTCAGTATCGCGAGCTGCTGGAACCGGGTGCTGCCGTTTTGCTACAGCTCGGGGCCGAGCTGCAGGGCGAAGACGTCCGGGCGCGTGTGCTGCACGCGGAGCCGCTGGATGAAGCCGCCGCCAAGACCCAGAAGGGTCTGCGAATCTTCGTCCGTGATACCAGGCCGCTGGAATCGATTGCGAGGCGCCTGCAGATGCCCGAGGCCGCACCGCGGGGCGGCTCGTCCCGCAGCAGTCCGATAAAGCAGGTTCCAACACCGGCGGGCGGGGTCGATGGCGACGTGTCGCTGGTGTTGATGCTCGACCTCGAAACCGAGGTGGAAATGAAACTTCCGGGCCGGTTCAAGGTCTCGCCGCAGATCGCGGGAGCGATCAAGGCGGTATCCGGGGTGGTGGACGTGCAGACCCTGTAGGCCGGGTCGTGGGACGTACTACCAGCTTGCGGCTCCATACCAACAGTCCGCGCCTGTAGCGCAAGAACGCAGCGCCATCCTCCGGCGCCGAATAAGCGGCCAACGCTGCCCTTTTCATGCCAAAAAAGCCCCGGATTTCCTTGCTTCTGGTGAAAATCCCGCTATATACCGCGCCATCTCACACGGAAACATGGCTCAAAAGGCCGTCCGGTGGCAGCCGGGCCGAGTAGGCTCGTTTGCTCACACGTTTCCGGAGGAACCAACCGGAGAACCTGGACTATGGCACTTCCCGATTTTTCTATGCGTCAGCTGCTTGAGGCTGGCGTTCACTTTGGCCACCAATCGCACCGCTGGAATCCGAAAATGGCGGATTACATTTTCGGTGCCCGCAACAACATCCACATCATCGACCTCGCCCAGACTGTGCCGCTGTTGCACCGCGCGCTGCAGGCGGTCAGCGACACCGTCGCCAAGGGCGGCCGGATCCTGTTCGTCGGCACCAAGCGGCAGGCGCAGGATGGCGTCGCCGAGGCCGCCAAGCGCTCGGCGCAGTATTTCGTCAATTCACGCTGGCTCGGCGGCACGCTGACCAACTGGAAGACGATCTCCGGTTCGATCAAGCGCCTGCGCCACCTCGATGAAGTGCTCAATTCCGGCGATGCCAACGCCTACACCAAGAAAGAGCGGCTGACCCTGCAGCGCGAGCGCGACAAGCTCGATCGCTCGCTCGGTGGCATCAAGGATATGGGCGGTCTGCCCGACATGATCTTTGTGATCGACACCAACAAGGAAGACATCGCGATCCAGGAGGCCCAGCGGCTGAACATTCCCGTCGCCGCGATCGTCGATACCAATTCGGACCCCAAGGGCATCACCTATGTGGTGCCGGGCAACGACGACGCTGGCCGCGCCATCTCGCTGTATTGCGATCTGGTCGCCCGCGCGGCCATCGACGGGATTTCGCGCGCGCAGGGCGAAGCCGGAATCGATATCGGTGCTTCCGTACAACCCGCTCGCGAGGAGATTCCAGTGACGCCGCAGCCCACCGGCTTCCAAGGTCTTGCCGGGCCGCGCGGCACTGCCGACGATCTCAAGAAGCTCACCGGCGTGTCCGGCGCGATCGAGAAAAAGTTCAACGACCTCGGCATCTTCCATTACTGGCAGCTCGCCGAACTCGATCACGACACCGCGCACCATATAGGCGAGGAAGTTGGGCTTCCGTCGCGTGCCGATGCCTGGGTGGCCCAGGCCAAGGCGCTGACCGCGGAAGCCGAATAGAGGCGGTGGCCGGACCTTCCGGCGACGCGTTTCCAAATCTACCTACATTCCTGGTGGTGGACGGCGGCGAGCGCCAAGGCCTCGCCGCGGTCACCCTGACAGGCAAAGGATTGCAACAATGGCGACAATCACTGCGGCGATGGTCAAGGAGCTGCGCGAAAGCACCGGCGCGGGTATGATGGACTGCAAGCAGGCGCTGGCCGAGAACGGCGGTGAAATGCAGGCCGCGATCGACTGGCTGCGCAAGAAGGGCCTGTCCAAAGCTGCGAAAAAAGCCGGCCGCGTTGCCGCCGAGGGCCTGATCGGTGCGCGGACGACCGGCATCAAGGGAGTCATCGTCGAGGTTAATTCCGAGACTGACTTCGTCGCCCGCAACGAACAGTTCCAGGGACTGGTCAAGATGATCGCGCAAGTAGCGCTCGACGTCGGCGCCGAGGTGGAGAAGATCAAGACCGCCAAGGTCGGCAACGTCACGGTCGAGACCGCCATTGCCGATGCGATCGCAACCATCGGCGAGAACATGACGCTGCGCCGTGCGGCGCAGCTCGAGGTCAAAAAGGGCGTGGTGTCGAGCTACGTGCATAATGCCGTGATCGAGGGCGCCGGCAAGATGGGCGTGATCGTGGCGCTCGAGTCCGCTGGCAAGACCGAGGAGCTTTCGGCGCTCGGCCGCCAGCTCGCCATGCACGTTGCTGCAACCAATCCCCAGGCGCTCGACCCGGCTGGGCTCGATCCCGCCGTCG
>DASSGM010000321.1:0-4275 GCA_035693465.1 Bradyrhizobium sp.
GGCGAAGCTCCTCGCGTAACGCGACGCTCCATAGTCCGATCACCGGATGCGACTGCCCGCCGGAAGCCGCGACCGCAAGCTGCGCGTTTTGTTCGGCACGGGCGCGATGCAGCCGCGAGACGAGATCGCGCGGCAGGAATGGACAGTCCGCCGCCGCGCTCAACACCCAGGCAATCTCCGGCCGGTTTGCCGCGACCCAGTCGAGCGCCGCCAAGATACCGGCAAGCGGGCCGGGAAAGTCCGCAACGGTATCGGCGATCACCGCAAGCCCGAAGGCCGCGAACCGCGCCGGATCGCCGTTGGCGTTCAGAATCAGCCCGTCGCATTGTGGCTTGAGCCGCGCGATCACGCGCTCGAGGATGGTGCGGCCGCCGATCAGGCGCATCGGCTTGTCGCCGCCGCCCATCCGCCGTGCCAGGCCGCCGGCGAGCAGCACGCCGGGAGTCGGCGGAACGTCACTCGTCACGCTCGGCGCCCTTGCGCTTGTGACGGGCGGATTCTTCCTCGACGAAAGCGAGGTTCTGGTCGTAGACGATGCGCTCCTCGCCCGATAGCGCGATGAAGCGTTTTCCCCGCGTGCGCCCGACCAGTGTCAGTCCGACCTGCCGCGCCAGATCAACGCCCCACGCGGTAAAGCCCGAGCGTGAAACCAGGATCGGAATGCCCATCCGCACCGTCTTGATCACCATCTCGGAGGTCAGCCTTCCCGTGGTGTAGAGAATCTTGTCGGCGGGATCGACGCCGTGGCGGAACATCCAGCCCGCGATCTTGTCGACGGCGTTGTGGCGGCCGACGTCTTCGGTGTAGCAGACCGGCGCGCCTTCCTTGCACAGCACGCAGCCGTGGATCGCGCCGGCCTCGAGATAGAGCGAGGGCATGGTATTGATCGCGTGCGTCATCTGGTAGAGCCACGAGGTGCGCAGCTCCGCTCTTGGCAGCGCGACGTTTTCCACGGCTTCCAGGAGATCGCCGAACGCCGTGCCCTGGGCGCAGCCCGAGGTCTGCGTGCGCTTCTTCAACTTCTGTTCGAAATTGGTGTGGTGCTCGGTGCGCACCACCACCACCTGCAGGTCGTCGTCATATTCGACCTCGGTGACCACGTCGTCGTATTTCAGCATGTTCTGGTTGAGCAGATAGCCGAGCGCCAGATATTCCGGGTAGTCGCCGATCGTCATCATGGTGACGATCTCCTGTGCGTTCAGATACAGCGTCAGCGGCCGTTCTACCGGGACATTGATCTCGACCGTGGCCCCGGTCTGATCGGTACCGGCGACGCGTTCGGTCAGCCGCGGGTCCTGCGGATTGGGGAGGATCAGGGGAATGGGCGCTTTATCGATCTTCATCATCTTCCGCAGGGTAGCATGACATCGCCTGTTAGCCGATATAAAGCACCGACGGACAAAACATAGCCCCGGTTCCGCCGGCGGCTCGGAGAATGAGATGAAAGTCATTGGCCTCGCCGGGTGGAGCGGCGCCGGAAAGACGACGCTGCTGGCGCGCGTCATCCCGCATCTGCTCGACAAGGGCCTGCGCGTTTCCGTGATCAAGCACGCCCACCATAGTTTCGATGTGGACGTGCCCGGCAAGGATTCCTGGGTGCACCGGCAGTCCGGCGCCACCGAAGTGCTGGTGTCCTCTGGCAGGCGATGGGCCTTGATGCATGAATTGCGCGGCGCGCCCGAGCCCCGGCTGCCGGAATTACTGAGGAAGATGTCGCCGGTCGACCTGGTGATCGTCGAAGGCTTCAAGTCCGAGCCGCATCGCAAGATCGAGGTGTATCGCGCGGCCAATGGCAAGGCGATGCTATTCCCTGACGATCCCGGCATCGTCGGCATTGCGACCGATGCGGAGCTGAAAACCACGCTTCCCGTCGCCCATCTCGATGACATCCCCGCCATCGCCGCTATGATGCAGAGGTCCGCGCTATTGATCGAAGACGTGCTGGCGCGAAGCGTGTCCGAAAGCTGAGTAGTCAAGATGGCGCAATTGTCCGACGATTGCTTTGCCTTTGGCGGGCCGATGATGTCGGTCGATGAAGCCGTCGGAATCATCGCGGCGCGGGTGACGCCGGTAGGTGAGGTCGAGACTGTTCCGCTCACCGAGGCCGATGGGCGCATTCTCGCAAGCGACATTTCTGCTCCGCTGCCGCTGCCGCCCTTCACCAATTCCGCCGTCGATGGCTATGCCGTGCGCAGCGGCGACCTGCCGCCGCGAGAGCAAGCGACATTCCCGGTAGCGGGACGCATTCAGGCCGGCGCGTCGGCGCAAGAGCCGGCCAGGCCGGGCCATGCCGTCCGGATTTTCACCGGCGCGCCGATGCCGGAGGGCGCCGACACCGTGTTCATGCAAGAGGACGTGCGCCTCGATGAGGCCGGCAAGGTTGTCCTGCCGGCGGGCCTGAAACCGGGCGCCAATGTGCGCCCCGCCGGCGAAGACATTCCCGCCGGTCATTCCGCGCTGATGGCAGGCCAGCGGCTGCGGCCGCAGGATGTCGCGCTCGCGGCTGCGCTAGGGCTGACCCATGTCGAGGTGCGCAGGCGCATCCGCGTCGCGGTGTTCTCGACCGGCAACGAGTTGGTATCGCCGGGCGCGCCGCGCGGAGCCGCGCAATTGTTCGACTCCAACCGCTTCATGCTGATGGCGCTGCTGGCGCGCCTTGGCTGCGCGGTCAGCGATCTCGGCATTTTGCGCGACGATCGCACCGCGCTGGCCCGCGGCCTCAAGCAGGTCGCCGCTGCGCACGACCTGATCCTGACCACCGGCGGCGTTTCGACCGGCGAGGAGGACCACGTCAAGGCCGGTGTCGAAGACGTCGGCACGCTGGTGCTGTGGCGGATGGCGATCAAGCCCGGACGTCCGGTGGCCATGGGAATTATCGGCGGCACGCCGTTCATCGGATTGCCGGGAAATCCGGTGGCAAGCTTTGTCACCTTTGTTCATGTGGTGCGGCCGACGATTCTGGCGCTTGCGGGCGCCATGCAGCAGCCGCTGGTACCGATGCCGGTCCGCGCCGCCTTCAGCTACAAGAAGAAAATCGCCCGCCGCGAATATGTCCGGGTCAATCTGCGGAAGGCGCCGGACGGCGCGCTCGAAGCGACAAAATTTCCCCGCGAGGGCGCAGGACTCTTGTCATCGCTGGTCGACACCGACGGGCTGGTCGAGCTTGGCGAAGACATCACCCAGGTTCAACCCGGCCAGACCGTTGGATTCTTCTCATATGCGAGCCTGATCTGAAACACTCGCCGTCGTCATCATCCGCGAAAGCGGATGATCCAGTACTCCGCGGCACCTCGATTCCAATGCAGGCTGGTGATTACTGGATACCCGCATTCGCGGGTATGACAGTCGCGGCTCGCCGCAAGGGCCAAGTCTGGCGATGTCCGTTGACGATGTGAGTCGGGTTCGCCATGTATGGGCGCATGGCCACGACCAAACTCGATCTCACCGGTCTCAAATGTCCGTTACCTGCATTGAAGACCCGCAAGGCGCTGAAGGCGCTCACGCCGGGCGCCATCCTGGAAGTGCACTGTACGGACCCGCTGTCGGTGATCGACATTCCGAACCTGATCCAGGAAACCGGCGATAAGGTCGAGATCATCGAGCGCGCCGAGCGCCGGTTCGTGTTCCTGATCGAAAAGGCTGGCGCGGGGACGTAATGCCCGTCCAGCGTGGTCCGCGCTTTCTTCCGGATTCGCGCCACAAGGACGAACGAACCCTCGACGCGATGCGTTGGAACCTCGTCAACGCACCCACTTTTTCCTTGGCATGTGGTATGCCACGGATTAGGATTACCCGTGCCGGGCATTAGAAATGAGATGTTTCAATGAGCCATGACGCGCAGAAAGTCCGCTCGTTCGAACATCCGGGCGAAGGACGAAAGCGGGCCAAATCGACCCCCAAGGGTCGCCAGGTCGATCCGCAAGCCGCTGAAGAGATTGCTCTTTTGCTGGGCAACCGGCCGCGGCGGCGCGATCTCTTAATCGAATATCTGCATCTTATCCAGGATAGCTGGAAGCAGATTTCGGCAGGCCACCTCGCAGCGCTGGCCGACGAAATGAAGCTCTCCTTTGCGGAGGTGTTCGAGACCGCGACCTTCTATGCGCATTTCGACGTGGTGAAGGAAGGCGAGGCCGACATCCCGCCACTGACCATCCGCGTCTGCGATTCGCTGACCTGCGCGATGCTCGGCGGAGAGAAATTGCTGCACCAATTGCAGACCACCGCCGGCCCCGGCATCCGCGTGGTGCGCGCGCCCTGCGTCGGCCGCTGCGACAC